>NZ_JBEXMD010000020.1:0-165383 GCF_040610315.1 Amycolatopsis sp. NPDC004169 | reverse complement strand
ACCGCCGGCGGCCCGGTGAAGATCGAGGGCTCGGGCGAGAACATGACGATCAACGGCGCGAAGATCCTGTGCGGCAACATCCCCACCAAGAACGCCACCGTCTTCGTGATCGACAAGGTGCTGACCCCGGGCACCAACAAGTAACACCAGCGCGCCACCGACGGGTGGCCGGCACCGGACGGTCGCCTCGGACTCCCGCACCTCCTGGAGTCCGGGGTGACCGTCCTTCGCTGTCCGCGCAGCGAACGCAGTCTGGCGGCGGGTCCACCGGATCCGCCGCCGGGGACGCCGAAAGCGGCGGCGTCCGCCGGTCGTCGCCACCGCCGGATCACTCCATGGTCGTGGCGGCGACCGGCAAACCGGCGCGGTCCGTGTAGCCTGAGATCCGTGTTCACGAAGTGAACAGTGATTCCAGACTTCCGGCGGAGGCACCCCGTGACCAAACCGACGCGGTCCCCGGAGGCCCGCGCGGACCAGGCGGACATCCAGGCGGTGAGCCGGGTCAGCCAGATCCTCTCGCTGTTCGACCCGGCGACCCCCGAGCTGACCGCCGGGGAGGTCGCCGAGCGGCTCGGCCTCAACCGCACCACGGCGTACCGGTACTGCACCTCGCTCGTCGCGGCCGGGCTGCTGGAGCGCAGCGCCGACGGCGGTTACGTGCCCGGCGGGCTGCTGCTGCAGCTGGGCGCGTTCGCGATCGGGCACCGCCGGGTCGTCAACCTCGCGCCGCGGCACATGCAGGCGCTCTCGCGCGCCACGCAGACCAGCGTCGTGCTCAGCCTCTGGGGGCTCACCGGCCCGGTGGTCTCGCGGGTCGAGGAGAACGCCTCGACCATCGTCATCGTGTCCGTGCGGGTCGGCAGCCACCTGCCGCTGGACACCGCGCAGAGCAAGGTGTTCCTCGCCTACCACGCCGACCAGCTGTCGATGGAGCGGCTGATCGGCACCCTGTCCGGCCCGGCGCGCGACGAGCTGCGCGCCGACGTCGAACGCGTGCGCGCGGCCGGTCACTGCTCCGCGATGAGCACGCCCGGCATCGTCGCGGTGGCCGCGCCGGTCTTCGACGAGTACGGCATCTGCGCCACGATCGCGATCGTGGGCCCGGACAACACCCTGTCGATGGGCGACGACTCGCCGGAGCTGCGGGTCGTGGTCGACACCGCCCGCGAGCTCACCCACGAGCTGGGCGGCCACTACCGGCCCGACGACATCGAGCGGGCCGGGTAGGGACGCTCCATTCAGGACAGTGCTCGTTCAGGACAGTGCCGGGATCGTGCTGTCGTCGGACATGTCGACGTCCTTGGTCTCCGGGCCGAGGAAACCGCCGAGGCTGATCAGCAGACCGGCGAGCACGATCAGCACTCCCGGGGCCAGGTGCGCCGGCACGAGCCCGTCGAACCGCTGCAGATAGAACTGGTAGAACGCCGGGGCGATCAGCGCGAGGCTGTAACCGACGCCGTAGCCGGTCGAGCGGATGCTCGCCGGGAACCGCTCGGTCAGGTACGCCGCGATCGGGCCGAACGTGCCGACCGTGAACACCCCGATGAGCACGCCGAAACCGAGCGCCGCGCCGAAACCGCCGTCCGAGGCCATCAGCAGCGTGTACGAACCCGCGCCGAGCACGACCATCGCCAGGCCGTAGCCGATGTAGAACCGGCGGCGGCCGATGCGCTGGGACAGCACCCCGAACACCGGGTAGGACAGCGCGGCGGCCGCGTTGATCACGAGCATGGTCGCGGTGACCTCCTTGCTCGACAGGTCCAGGTGGGCCTTCAGCTGCGCGGGCGTCACGGCGGCCTCCATGTTGGTCGCCAGCCACGTACCCGTCATCAGGACGAACACCTGGCCCAGCGCCCGCGGGTACTTCTTCACCAGCCGGAGGAACGGCAGCTTGTGCTTCTCGCCGGTCAGCCGGGCCGGCGGCTCGTGGACCTGCTTGCGGTAGTAGCGGAACAGCACCGCCGCCAGCGCCGCCCCGACGAAGAACGGGATCCGCCAGCCCCACTGGACGTACGCGCTGTGCAGGCCGGCCGACGGCAGCAGCTGCAGCATCAGCAGCGTGATCGCGGCGATCACCGCGTACGCCGCAGGTGAGGTCGAGGTGATGATCGAGGCGTAGAGGCCGCGCTTGTGCTTCGGGCTCCACTCCATCGCCAGTGGCACCGCCGTCGTGTACTCGCCGCCGAGGAAGATGCCGTCGACGAACCGCAGGGCGATGAGGATGCCGACCGACCACATCCCGATCGTCTCGTGCCCGGGCAGGCACGCGGTCAGCAGCGTGATGAGGCCGAACCCGCCGACGGCGACCAGCGTCGTCCGCTTGCGCCCGACCGTGTCGGCGAAGTGGCCGAAGACGATCGCGCCGAGCGGACGGCCGATCAGCGTCGAGGCGAACACCAGGGACGCCAGCAGCGCGGTCGTGCTCGCGCTGAGGTTGGCCGCCTGGAAGTACGCCGCGGCCGGGGCCAGCACGACGATCGGCAGGTAGATGTCGAACTGGTCGACGAAGTAGGCGAGCGTCCCGCCGCGGATCGCGGCACGCACCTTGGCCGCGTCCGGGCCGTGCGGGGTACCGGGACGGGCGGCCGTCCCTGCGGCGCTGGGCGGTGTGGACATCGTCGTCCTCCGTTGCTCCGAACTGGATGTTCACAAAGTGAACGTCAGCCACTCTAAATACGCACCCGTCGCGACACAAGAGCGGTCACAGGGTTGACAGGCGGTCTTATAGTGAACTTCGACTTCATAATGCGAACGGAAGGCCGCTCATGAGCCCGCGCCCCGCCATCGCCTCCGTCCTGGACGGCCTGGCCGACATGCACGTCCACTCCGGCCCCAGCCCGTTCCCCCGGCGGTTCGACCACGTCGAGGCCGCGCGGGACGGCGTCCGGATCGGGATGCGCGCCATGGTCGCCAAGTCCCACCACCACAACACCCAGATGGACGTCCTCGCGATGGCGGGCAGGCTCGCCGAGGTCGAGGCGCAGGTCTTCGGCGGCATCGCGCTCAACAGCACCGTCGGCGGGCTCAACGTCCACGCCGTGCGCATGACCCTGCGCATGGGCGGCAAGGTCGTCTGGTTCCCGACCATCTCCTCCGGCAGGCACATCGACTGCCACCCGGAGGACGGTGCCTTCCCGACCACCACCGTCCCGCTGACGCTCGAGCGCATCGACATCGTCGACGGCGAAGGCGCGCTCAAGCCCGAAGTGATCGAGATCCTCGACGAGATCAAGGAACAGCAGGCCGTCCTCAACGGCGGGCACATGTACCCCGAGTACATCAAGAAGCTGTTCGAGGAGGCGCACGAACGCGGCCTGAAGCGGATGGTCGTCAGCCACCCGGACTTCGTCATCGGCGCCGACCCGGCCCTGTGCCGCGAGCTGATCGAGCTCGGCGCGTTCGTCGAGCACGAGGTCGGCATGTACGACCCCGAAGGCACCCAGAAGTGGGACCCGAAGAACCTGCTGACCTGGATCGAGACGCTCGGCCCGGAGCACACCGTGCTGGCCTCGGACTTCGGCCAGAAGGCCAACCCGAAGCCGGTCGACGCCTGGCTGCGCGTCGGCGAAGCGCTGCTCGACCTCGGGCTGCCGGAGAAGGACCTGCGGCGGATGGTCCGGGACAACCCGGCGTACCTGCTGAACCTCGACGCCTGAAAGGACTGACCGTGTACGAAAAGGACGATCCCCGCTCCGGCCTGGCCACCGCGGCCCGGCCCGACAGTGCTCGATCCGACACTGGCGACGCGATCGCGCCCGCGCAGTACCTCGACCTGTGGGAGACCCCGGTCGTGCGGGCGCAGAACGTCATCCTCATCCACACCGACGCCCGCGACGGCGACGACCTCGACAACGGCACCCTGGACGGCGAGCTGGCGGTCGTCGTCACCGACGCCTCCCCCGCCTTCACCGTGCTGACCGGCGACGGCGCCACCCGGATCACCGAACCCGGGCTCGTCGTCGTCCCGCCGGGCGCGTCGCGGATCGGCGTCCACGGCGACGGCCCGCTCGTCCGGCTGGTCGAGGCGACCGAACCGGCGTGGCGGGACAAGCCCGCCAACGCCGACGCCTACGCCCAGGACCACCCGCGCGTCACGCTCTTGGAGCGCTGGCCGGCGCCCGCCGAAGAGCGGGTCCGCTTCTACCCGCTGTCGGCGGTGCCGGACGATCCGAAGCGGTTCGGGCGGATCTTCCGGACCCGCTCGTTCATGGTGAACTTCCTGCCCCGGCAGGACGGGCCGCGCGACCCGCACAGGCTCTCCCCGCACCACCACGACGACTTCGAGCAGCTTTCCCTGGCGGTGCAAGGGGAGTACGTGCACCACATCCGCACGCCGTGGCTGCCCGACCGCACCACCTGGCGCGAGGACGAGCACGTGCGGATCGGGAGCCCGTCGGTGACGATCATCCCGCCGCCGACCGTGCACACGTCCGAAGCGAACAGCCCGGGCGTGAACCAGCTGATCGACATCTTCAGCCCGCCGCGCGCGGACTTCTCGGGGAAACCGGGCTGGGTGCTGAACGCCGACGACTACCCGATGCCGTGACCGGGCGGACCGGGGGCGGCTTGTTCACCCGCCCGCACACTCCCGTGGGCACCTGGCTGAAGATCGCTTCGACCGAGCCGGCCGAGATCATGGCGTTCGCCGGGTTCGACTTCGTGGTCGTCGACCTCGAACACGCGCCGCTGGACCTGGTGATGGCGTACCGGCTGCTCAACACCGCCGCCGCGCTCGGCATGACGCCGCTGGTGCGGGTGCCGGACAAGACGCCGTCGACGATCCAGAAGATCCTCGACGCCGGAGCAATGGGCATCCTGGTGCCCCACGTGGACACCGTCGAAGAGGCGGCGGCCGTCGGGCGGGCGTGCCGGTTCCCGCCCCACGGCGGCCGCGGCGCCGGCGGCACCAGCCGGGCCGGGGCGTGGGGGCTGCGGCCGAACGCCGAGTACCTGGCCACCGGCAACGACGACGTGCTGTGCATCCCGCAGCTGGAAAGCGTCGAGGCGATCAAGGCCGCGCCGGAGATGCTCGCGCTGGACACCGTGGACGCGGTGTTCGTCGGGGCCGCCGACCTGTCGATGTCGATGGGGTCGACGCCCGCGTCCCCCGACGTGCTCGACCTGATCGCCTCGGCGATCTCGGCCGCGCACGACGCCGGGAAGAAGTGCGGGCTCGCGTTCGGCGGGGTGCCGGAGAAGGCCGCGCGGGCGGTGCGGGACGGCTGCGACTTCGTCCTGCTCGGCAACGACACGACGATGCTGGCCGAAGCCGCCCGAGGCCTGGTCACGGCGTTCCGGGACGCGACCGCATGACGCTCTCGCTGCCGCGCACGGCGTTGTCGATCGCCGAGCTGGACGGCCTCGACCACGACGGGGTCATCCGGTTCGTGCGGGCGCTCGAGGACTTCGGCCACCGGATGGTGTGGATTCCCGAGGTCACCGGCCGCGAGGCGTTCACGACCGCGGCGCTGGTCCTTTCCGCCACCGAGCGGTTGATCGTCGGCAACGGCGTCGCCCGGGCCCTCGAGCGCGTGCCGAAGTCGGCGGGCTCGGCGGCCCGGGACCTCGCCGCCGGGTACCCCGGGCGGTACGTGCTGGGGCTCGGGGTCAGCGGAGCGGTCCGGGAACGCGGGGTCGGACCGCTGCCGTTCCTGCGGGAGTACCTCGACGGCGTCGACAAGGTGGCACACGGCGTGCCGCGGGTCCTCGGCGCGTACTCGGCCGGGATCACCCGGCTCGCGGCCGAGCGCGCCGACGGGCTGATCACCTTCCTCGTCACGCCGGAGCACACCCGGTGGGCGCGGGAGACGGTCGGCCCGGACCTGTTCCTGTCGGTGGTCCAGTGGGCCGTGGTGGGCCGTACGCGCGCCGCCGCCCGCGAGGTCGCGCGCGACCGGCTCGCCTACTACCTGACGCTCCCCCACCAGCTCGCGAAGCTGACCCGGCTGGGCTTCACCGATGAGGACCTCGCGCCGCCGGGGTCCGACCGGCTGCTCGACGCGCTCGTCGCGCACGGCCCGCCCGACCAGGTGCGCGCGGCGGTGCAGGCGCAGTACGACGCGGGCGCGACGCAAGTGGCCTTGAGCCTGGCCGGCCCGCTCGACGACGCGAAGCTCGACGCCTACCGGGCGCTCGCGCCCCAGGAGGATTGATGCGCACGGCCGAAAAAGTCATCATCACCACCGCGATCACCGGCTCGGTGAACATCCCGTCGCAGAGCCCGTACCTGCCCTTGTCCGCCGACGAAGTCGCCGACGCCGCGCTGGAGGCCGTCGAGGCGGGGTCGGCCGTCGTGCACCTGCACGCCCGGGAGCCGGACGGGCGGCCGACGCCCGATCCCGGTGTGTTCGAGAAGATCGTCGGGCGGATCACCGCGGAGTCCGACGCCGTCATCAACATCACCACCGGCGGCGCGTCCTCGATGACGATGGACGAGCGGCTCGCCGCCGCCTACCGGCTGCGGCCGGAGCTGGCGTCGCTGAACATGGGGTCGATGAACTTCGTCTACTCCGGCATCGCCGGCAAGGTGACCGAGTGGAAGCACGGCTGGGAAAAGCCGTACGTGCTCAACACCTACTCGAAGCCGTTCGTGAACACCTTCGACAAGATCGAGCACACGCTGCGGACGCTCGGCGAGTCCGGGACCCGGTTCGAGTACGAGTGCTACGACATCGGGCACCTGTACTCGCTGGCGTACTTCGCCGAGCTCGGCCTGGCGAAACCGCCGTTGCTGATCCAGGGCGTGTTCGGCGTCCTCGGCGGGATCGGCGCCGACCACGCGAACCTCGAGCACATGGTGCGGATCGCGGACAAGCTCTTCGGCGACGACTACGTGTTCTCGGCGTTCGCCGCCGGCCGCGACCAGATGAGCTTCGGCACGCACAGCGCGTGGCTCGGCGGGCACGTGCGGGTCGGCCTGGAGGACAGCCTGTGGATCGGCAAGGGGAAGCTCGCGGAGAGCAACGCCCAGCAGGTCCGCAAGATCCGGGCGGTGGTGGAAGATCTCGGGAAACCCGTCGCCACCCCCGCCGACGCCCGCGCGATGCTGGCACTTCGTGGAGGAAACGCATGAGCTTGCTGACCGGAAAGGTGGTCCTGGTCGTCGGGGCCGGTTCGGGCATCGGCGCGGACGCGGCGCGCGTGTTCGCTGCGGACGGTGCTTCGGTGATGCTGGTGGCCCGGCACGAAGAGCCGTTGGCCAAACTGGCCGCCGAGCTTTCCGACCACGACGTCGCGTACACGACGGGCGACGTCTCGTCGGCGTCCGATGTGGACGGTTTCGTGGCGGCGACGGTCTCGCGCTTCGGCCGCCTGGACGGCGCGTTCAACAACGCGGCGATGGGCGGCGGCGGACGGCTCGACCGGGTGTCCGAAGCGGACTTCGACCGGATCATGGCGGTGAACGTGAAGGGCACCTGGCTGTGCCTGCGCGCGGAGGTCGCGGCGATGGAGGGCCAGGGCGCCGGCTCGATCGTGAACGTGAGCAGCATCGGCGGCCTGCGGGGAAGCCCGGGCATGGGCGCCTACCAGGCGACGAAGCACGCGGTGATCGGCCTGACCCGCACGGCCGCCCACGACTTCGGGCCACTGGGCATCCGGGTCAACGCGCTCGCCCCCGGCCCGACGGAGACCCCGATGCTGGACGAGCTGCGCCGCACCATCCCGGGTGGGGTGGAAGCCCGCATCGCGGCGACGCCGTTGCGCAAAGCGGGCACGGGCACGGAAGTCGGCTCGACGGCGGCGTTCCTGCTGAGCGACCGGGCGAGCCACCTCAGCGGAGTCATCCTCCCGGTGGACGGCGGCTTCACGGCCTGACCGGTTCGGGGCGGGCAGCCGTTCGCCCGTGGGCGAACGGCTGCCGCGCGCGTCGGGGGTGCTACTTCAGCCGGTACCCCCGGATGATCGTCTGGTCGACGGTGTCGCCCGCACCGTCGGTCGCGGTGGCCCGCAGCGACACGAAGGCGGCCCCGGCGGGGTGCCGCAGGCCGGCGAGCCACTCCCCGCCGCTGCGCAGCACCGGCACGGCCTGCCAGGTGCCGCCGTCGTCGTAGGACACCCGGACCGTCAACGACGTGATGCGGGCGTGCTCGTCGGTGTGCTCCACCCGCACCGGAACGAGGAACGGGACACCGCTTGGCGCGCGGTTGCGGTCGTCCAGCCGCGGCGTGAAGCGCACGGCCATCATCGGGACGGGCTGCACCCGGGTGCCCGGCACGGTGCCCGAGCGGAACGTCCAGTCCGCGACGACCTTCGTGGACAGCTCGGCCGAGCCGCTCCGCTCCGCCTCGCTGTGCAGCCGGTACGGGCTCTCCGCCGGTGGCACGTCGAACTCGTGGTAGCCCACCCACGGCCGGCTGCCGATCCGCTCGTCTCCCCGGTACAGCACGGTTTCGGCGGAGTCCGTCACCGACTGTCCATAGTGGCCGGACGACGGGTCGCTGAACGGCGACAGGTCGAAGTGCACCGTGTCACCGGTCCGGCCCGCCCATTCCGCCGACGAACCGGGATACGGCGGGAAGGCCGGCCCGATCACCCCGGCGTTCCAGTGCTCGGCCACGGACTCGTCCCGCCGGAACGTCCTCGGCACGGTCTGCGTGGACCACTCGTACTGCGGCTTTTCCGCGGGCTTGCCCAAGAAGCGCTCCCAGGGCGTGCCGGGGCTGTAGAACTCCTGGAGCGTGAACGGAAGGGGCGCCCGCACCGTGTAATCGCGTTCGCCGGTTTCCCCGCTGCCGCTCGCGGCGTGCGTCGACCGGACGGTGGCGAGGTCGCGGTCGGCGAAGTGCCGCACGAGCTCGGCCGGCACGCGGCCCCGCTCGGCCCACCGGAGGTGGTACAGGTACGGACTGCCGGTGAAGCCGCCCTGCCCGTCGCGCCGGGCGAACAGCCCCTCCGCGGTGAACGTGAACCCGGGTGCGCTGGTGGCCGAGGGACGCACCCACACCTTGTCGAACGAACCGAAGGTGCGGAAGCCCGTCTCGCCGGAGGAAGTCGTGCGCAGGAACGACTGGATCGTCTCGGAGTCGCCGGCGTCCGGCCGGTCGACCCGCATGCCGACGGGTTGGGCGTCCCGGGCGTCGACGGCCATCCTCGTGTCCCCGGTGACGGTGATCTCCGGTTCGGCGAACAGCGCCCGGATCAGCTCGTTGCCGGCGTTGCGGCCGAGGACGGTGGCGTGGAAGAAGTACCGGCCGGGTGGCAGCCGGACGACGGCGGACCCGGTCGTCACGGTGGCCAGGTACGCCGAGGGCTGGTCGAGGCCGACGAAGCGGTAGTCGGCGAGCTGCGCGGGGTTTCCCTGCCAGTCGCGGAAGCCGAGCTCGACGTCGTGGCGCTCGGCCTCCCGCTGGAGGCCGAGCGGGGTGCGGACCACGTTCCCGCCGCCGGTGGCGACGACCGTGCCGCCGTAGGTGCCGTCCGGGCCGTCGACCGCGGTGTCCGCGGTCAGTGTCGCGGTGGCCTGACCACCCGCGGGGACCTCGATGGTGCGCGGCGCCACGGTGAACATCCCGGCGGGCGCCGGGTTCCCGGCCGCGTCCCGCACGGCCACGGCCAGGTCCAGGGTGACCGGGGTGGTGCCGGTGTTCCGGTAGGTCAGGACCGTCGGGATCGGTGCGTCGTCCTCGTGCGGCCACCGGGCCTCGCCGAGGGACACGCTCGCCGGGGTGGCCAGCACGGGCTGGCCGACCGCCCTGGCGACGTCGACCCGGCCGGCGCCCTGTTCGTACACCGTCAGCCCGTCGCGGGGCGCGGCGCTGCCCATCAGCGCGGCCTTCAGCCGCGCCGCGTCCCAGTCCGGGTGCATCCCGGCGAGGATCGCCGCCGCGCCGGCCACGTGCGGTGCCGACATCGACGTGCCGGACATGGCCGTGTACCCGGCGTCGACCGGCGTCCCGAGGGACCCGTTCTTCGCGCGGGCGGCGACGATGCCCACCCCCGGCGCGGTGAGGTCCGGCTTGATCGCGCCGTCGCTGGCGCGCGGGCCGCGGCCGGAGAACTCGGCCGGCGCGTCGTCGCCGTCGACCGCCCCGACCGTCAGCGCGGCGTCCGCGACGCCGGGGCTGCCGACCGACCCGGCGCGCGGGCCGCGGTTCCCGGCGGAGACCACGAACAGGGCGCCCGACTGCGCGGTGAGCCGGTTCACCGCCTCCGACAGGAGGTCCACGCCCGGGTCCTTGCCGCCGGCCACCGCCCCGCTCAGGCTCATCGCGATGACGTCGGCCCCCTGCGCCACCGCCCACTCCATACCCTCGACGACCGACGATTCGGTGCCGTCGCCGTGGTCGTCGAGCACCTTCCCCACCAGGAGCCGGGTGTCGGGTGCGACGCCCCGGAACCGGCCGTCCGACGCCGCTCCGCTGCCCGTGATGATCGACGCGACGTGCGTACCGTGCCCGGTCCGGTCGTCGCTGCCGCCGGGGCTCCCGGTGAAGTCCCTGGTCCCGGCCACCGCGTCGGCGAGGTCCGGGTGCGTGGCGTCGATGCCGGTGTCGAGGACGGCGACGGTCGTCCCGCGGCCGGTGTACCCGGCCTGCCAGGCCTGCGGCGCCCCGATCTGCGGCACGCTGTGGTCCAGGTCGACGTGCACCGGGCCGTCGAGCGCCACCCGCCGGACCCCGGGCGACAGCGTCGTCCCGCCCCCGGCGTCGAGCGCGGCCCACACCGACGACAGCGCGTCCTTGGCCGGGCGGATGGCGGTGGCTCCGGCGCCGGGCAGCTCGCGGCCGCCGGCGACGGCCGCGAGCCGTCCGGCGCCGGTGCGGGTGACCACCAGCGGCAGGTCCCGCCGGGCTTCGTCGTGGTAGCCGGCCTCGACCAGTGCCGAGACGTCGAACAGCCGCGGGTCGAGCTGTCCGCCCGCGACGAGCGCCGCGACGTCGTGCGGCACCACGACGCTGTGGCCGTTCTCGTCGATCCGCTGCTCGAAACCGACGTGCTCCCGGCCCGGCGCGGGCCGCACCCGGACGTCGTCCCGGCCGGTGAGCGTCACCCGGTCGCCGGTCACGAGGGTGACGGTCTTCCCGGCCGCCCGCGCCGGTGCGGCGACGGCGACGGCGTTCGCGGCCGGTGGCGAGACCACGGCGGCGAGCGCGACGACGGCCAGCACCGCGGAGCGTCGCCTGCCCGGACGCCTCACGAGGTCGCCCCCACCGCGTCGACGACCACCTGGTCGGTGCTGGACCAGGCGATCACCGTCCCCGCCGGCCAGCCGGCCCCGCCCGTCGCGACCATCCTGGTGCCGATCACCCGGGACGTCACCGGGTCGAGGATGAGCTCGGAGCGGAAGCCTTCCCCGTTCCGCCCGATGGCCACGCCGGCGCGGCCGGTCAGGTCGACCTGGCCCGGGACCCGCTCGATGCCCGGCAGCAAGGCGATGGCCCGGTACAACGCCGTGCGGACCGCCGGCGTGAGCAGCGCGTCGGCACGGGCGGCGAAGCCGGCGGCGGTCTTGAAGGTCAGGTAGTCGGCGTCGTGCTTGGTGCTCGTGCCCGCGGCGGCCCGGAACACCGCAAGCAGCCGCTCCGGGTCGGTGGGCAGGCTCGCCACCCAGGACAGCGTGGGGTGGTCGACGCCCGGTTCCTTCGGCTGGGCGACCGGCAGTTGTTCCTTCGGATCGCCGTTCGGGTTCGGGTACACCTGCGTGTGCGGCTTGGGCAGGGACTTGCCGTGGTCGGCGAGTTTGCGCGCGTCCGCGTCCGTCGACGGGTGGGCGTCGAGGCCGGTCGTCAGCTCCATGCGCACCGTCTGCAGCCCGTCCGCGGCGAACCACGCCTTGGTCTCGTTCTCCGAGACCACCTGGGCCTCGCCGTCCGCGCCCACCGGGATCCCGGTCACCACCTGGCCACGCAGGTGCGAGTAGACGAACTGGCCGGGCCGGACCGCCAGCGGGCGGAGGTCGCCGGTGTGCGCGGCGAGCGTGATCAGCGCCTCGCGAGCCGGGGTGTCCGCGCCGACGAGCGGGGCGGGACGGGCCGGATCCCCGCCGGCCGGAAGCGCGGTCGGGCCACCGCCGGTCGGCTGTGCGGTCGGGCCGCCGCCGGTCGGCTGCACGGCGAGGGTGACGCCCAGGCCCGCGACCAGCGTGACCGCCGCGGCGGCGAGCACCAGGCGCCCGCGGTGGCGGGGCGCCGGCTTCGGCCGGAAGGCTTTGGCGCGCATCCTGGCGAGGCTGGCGCTGTCCGGGGCGGGGGTGTCGAGGACGGACCGGAGCAGGGTGATTTCGTGCTGGTCGTCCGGTGCCTGCCGGGTGGTCATGAGGTCATCTCCTGGGAGGTGTCGGCGTGGGCGGGAAGGACGTCACGCAGCCGTTTCCTGGCCCGGTGCAGCGCGGAGCGCACGGTCCCGACCGGGATCGCGAGCGCGGTGGCGATCTCGCCGTAGTCGAGGTCCGCCAACGCGAAGAGCAGGAGCACGTCCCGCTGCCGGCGCGGCATCTGCCCGAGAGCCGAGGTGATCAGCCGGACGTATTCGGCGGCATGGGTCCGCTCGACAGCCCGCAGGGCGGGTTCATCACCCCCGGCGAGGGGCGGCACGGCCTTCGCCATGGCGCGGTACCGGGCCGCCTCCTGCCGCCACCGCCGCCGCAGCAGGTTGGTGGCGATCCCGTACAGCCAGGGCAGGGCGTTCGCCCGGTCGGCGTCATACCGGTCCCGCTGCTTGAAGGCCACGCAGAACACGTCGGCGACAACGTCCTCCGCCACCTCGGCCCCGACCCGGCCGGCGCAGTACCGGTGCAGCGCCCCGGCGTAGCGATCGAACAACAGCCCGAACTGCTCGGCATCCCCGGTCACCAGCTCGGCGTCCGAGCCCACGACGGGCGGATCGCTGTCTCCCACAGAACGCAACGACGTCATGCCCCCTCTTTGCCACGACGCCGCTTCCGGGTTCCCCGACCCGGGGTCAGTCCGTGGCCGGACCGCCCACGGACTGCGCCTCCTCCAGTCTGCCGTTGCGATAGTCGCGGGGCGGGATGCCGGTGTGGCGGTGGAAGGCGCGGCTGAAGTCGGCTGGGCGGGAGAAACCCCAGCGGCGGGCGATGGCCGCGATGGTGACGTGGTCGAGGCACGGGTCGGCCAAATCGCGGCAGGCCCGGTCCAGGCGACGGGTCCGGATGTGGGCGGCGACGCTGACCGGGTGGTGCTGCTGGAAGATGCGGTGCAGGTAGCGCGGGGAGATCCGGTGGGCGGCGGCGATCGTGGCGGGACGCAGCTCCGGGTGGTGCAGGTGCTCTTCGACGAAGGCGATGATGCGCAGGTAGAGGACGTGCGTGTGGGAGCGCAGCGGCGGGTTGTCCCGGTCCAGGTGGTGGGCGAGCACAGCGGTCGTGAGGTCCACCGCGATGGTCTCCAGGCGCTGTGCGTCGCGTGCGGTGCAGCAGGCGTGGCCGTCGGCCACAGCGGTGAGGAAGGCAGCGAGTACGCGGCCGACACCTTCGGTTCCGGGCAGCGGAACGGCGCAGAGATCGGCGACTTGACGGGCGGGCAGGGGAACCAGTTTCCTGGGGAACTGCAGTTGCACCATGTCCACCGCCGAGGTCCCGCTGTCGACCACCGCCTCGAACGGCATGGAGCTGTCGTAGACGACGAGGCCACCGGGACCCAGCAGTGCACTGGCGTTGTTCTGCTCGATGCCCTGGCGGCCGGCCCGGGTCAGCGCGATTTGGACGTACTCGGGGTCGGACCGGCGGATTTCCCTCGGCGATCGCCGCGAAAACAGTGATGTGTAGGTCATGGAAGAGATCTGTGCTTTGCCGAGCGGCATGGCACGGAGGCGGGCGGTGAACACTTCCGGGTCCGGGATGTCGAGCACCGTGGAAATCAGTGAGGCAGCGGTGACATTCCGCCAAGCCTCCAGGCGGTCTCGTGCGGCAATCGTGGCACTGTCGAACACAGTGAGCATGGCTCCCGCTTCCCCCGATGCGCTTCCAGGGTAGCGAGACCTGTCAATGTGCGCTGGGTGCGTACGACTGTGCGCCCGGTGCTGACGACAGGGTGAACCGCGCGGCAGAAACTGGGAAAGGCCCAGCAAGCGCATTCACGAGGGGAGATCTGCAGATGCGCGCCATAGCGAGATCGATTGCGGTTCTGGCGGCGCCCGTCGCCTTGTCCATTGCCGTGGGAGTCGCGCCGGCGTCGGCCGTGCCCGCTGCCGGGACATCACCGGCAGCGGCGAAGACGGCGGCCAAGCAGTGGGTTTTCTGGCAGTCCTACGCGAGCTCGCGAACGTGCAACAACACTGGCGCGCTGGGGGTCCTCGGCGGTGCCTGGTCCGACTACACGTGCTCGTACGTTCCCGTCGACGACCAACCCTACTGGCTGTTCGTCAACCTCTGATCCGCACAGAAAGGGGCCACCGGAATGGGACGCACCATCAGACGAGCCGGGGTCGCAGCAGTCCTGCTTCCCCTGGCCGCCGCCGGATTGGCGGTGAACTCCGCGACGCCGGCCTCCGCCGCGCCGACAGCGTGCACGAACGCCGCCGCGAACATCGACTACGTGCTGCGGAGCTCCTGGACCAGGTGCTGGGGAGGCACCGGTCATTTCAAGGTCCTCATCGGCTGCAAGAGCTCCCCCGGTTCACCGTGGACGGCACTCGTCCAAGGCCCGGTCTGGGTCAGCGTTCAGGAAGGCGCGGCAGGGGTCATCTCGGCTGCGGTCTGCCCGCCGGCGCAGCCGTTGATCGTCGAAGCCACCACGTTGACCTGAAGCCCTTGCGAAGACCAGCAGCGCTTCACCTCGGAGCGGCGCGGCGACACGCTCGTCGCGCCGCTCCCGGTGGTGACCTCACCTCCGGCGGCTCAGCTCTCCTCGCGGTAGAGGACGAGGTGCTCGTGGTACAGCACGCCGTCGCGGAGGTCGCCGGTGGCGGTGAAACCGGTGTCGTCGACGTAGTCGATGTGGTTGCCCGTGACCGTGTAGCTGCCCGTGTACGCGCTCTTCGTGCGTCCTCGAGCCTCGTCGTAACGGCCGTCGGGTCGCAGTTCCTGGCGGATGTGACCGTCGGCGGTCACCCACATCCCGATGACGGGAGTCCGTTCGTCGTCCATGCCTCCAGCGTCCCCGGAGCCGGCCGGGGGCGACCAGGGTGCGCTGCTCCCACCCTCACACGGGCCGTCAGCTGACGTTGAAGTTCTGGTCCACCTCGGCCGCCAGGGCGCGAAGGGCCCCGTCGAGGGTCTCACGGACCTCGGCGGGGTCGGCCGACTCGTCGACCTCCACCTCCAGCTCCGCCTCGCTGGCCCCGGTCCCGCTGCCGATCACCCGCAGCCGGCCGGCGAGGCCGTCGCGACCGGCCGCACGCCACTCCACCCGGCCCTCGGCGGCACGCAACGCGATGTCGCCGACGTGGCCCGGCAGCCACGCCTTCGCGCGGGTGGCGTCGGATGCGGTGTTGAGGACGATGTCGGCGTCGGCCGTCATCGGGCGGCTGGTGGTCACGATGCGCGTCGCCATTCCGGCACGCTCCTTTCGGCGGGACGTTGGAACAGGCTGAACAACCACCACAGGGACGGCACGAGCACGAGCGCCCCGATGCCCAGGACGGTGAGCGTCGCCGACAGCACCGCCGGGGTGGCCGCGCCTTCGGCGATCGTGACGTCCGGTTCCAGCAGGTACGGGTACTGCCCGGCGGCCCAGCCCCAGAGCAGGGTCCCCACCGCGAGCGCCGCCGTGATCCGCACCGCCAGGTACCGGCGGCGCAGCAGCAACACCAGTGACACCGCGCCCGACAGCGCCGAGACGACGATGACCGGGAGGCCGCGGTGGGTCAGGCCGTCGAACAGCCGCGGGGCGTCGGTGGCCAGCACCGGGATCCCGGCCGCCGCGATCACCCCCAGCGCGAGCCCGGTCACCAGGGCCCGGCGGCGGAACGCCTCGGCGAGGCGGGGATTCCCGGCGCGCCGGGCGTCGGCGCAGAGGTAGGTCGCGGCCAGGTACGCCGCCGCGCCGACCGCGAGGACGCCGCCCAGCACGGACGTCGGGTTCAGCCAGCTCGTCAGCAAATCGCCGCCGGCGATCACGATCGGGACCCGGCCCGAGGCGATGCCGCCGGCCACCGTGCCGAGGAAGAACGGGGTCAGCACGGAGGAAACGGCGAACGCGGCCCCGAAGAGCCGCTGCAGGGCCAGGGTGTCGCTGGCCTTGCGGAAGGCGAACGCCGCGCCGCGGATGATGATCCCGAGCGCCACGAGCGTCAGCGGAATGTACAAAGTGGACATCACGGCGGCGAACGCCGGCGGGAACGCGCTCCACAGCGTGACGAGCACGAAGATCAGCCACACGTGGTTCGCTTCCCACACCGGCCCGATCGCGTGCTCCAGCAGCTCCCGCTGGTCCCTCCCCCGCTCCGGGCCACCCGCGAACAGGTCCCAGAACCCGGCGCCGAAGTCCGCCCCGGCGAGGAGCACGTACAGCGTCAGCCCGACCCAGAGGACGGCGACGGACCAGTCGGCCAGGGTCATGACGGCGTCCCCGCTTCCTGCGGTGCCGTGCGCCGGTCGGTGCGGGCCATCCGGCGCAGCACGTACACCGTCCCGATCGTCAGCACGACGTACACCGCGAGCACGACGATCAGCCCGATCAGCAGGCCCGGCGCGGGGTTCACGGCATCGGCCGTCCGCAGGTGGCCCCAGACGATCCAGGGCTGGCGCCCGACCTCGGTGGTCACCCACCCGGCCTCCAGCGCGCAGCAGGCGGCGACGCCGCTGACCGCGACCGCGCGCAGGAACCACCGCGGACGCGGCACGTCCCGGCGACGCCACCACACCAGCGCCAGCCAGGCACCGAGCGCGAGGAGCGCGAACCCGATGCCGACCATCACGTCGAAGGACAGGTGCACGATCGCCACCGGGGGCCGGTCGGCCACCGGCGTCCGGTCGAGCCCGGTGATCACCGTGCCCGGGCTGTCCCCCACCAGCAGCGACAACCCGTTCGGGACTTCCAGGCCGTAGCGCAGTTCGTCGCCCACCGGTACGCCGCCGACGGTCAGCGGGACGTGCGAGCCGGTCCGGTAGACCCCTTCGAGCGCGGCGAGCTTGGCGGGCTGGTTGCCGGCCAGGAACCGCGCGGCGTAGTCGCCCGCGGCGATCTGCAGCGGGGTGAGCACCGCGGCGAACGTCAAGGGGATCAGCAGGCCGAGCCGGTGGTGGCGGTCGCGCCGCCCGCGCAGCATGCCCACCGCGTAGACGCTGCTGATCAGGTAGCCGCTGACCATGAACGCGGCGAGGATCATGTGGATCGTCTCCGGCGGGGTCGCCGGGTTGAACATCGCCGCCCACGGGTCGACGCCGGTGACCCGGCCGGCGTCGAGGTCGAACCCGCGCGGCTGGTTCATCCAGGCGTTCGCGCTCACCACGAAGAACGCCGACGCGACCCCGGCGACGACGATGGGGACGCCGGCGAGCAGGTGCCGCCGCGGCGGGAGGCGGTCCCAGGCGTAAAGGTAAATCCCCAGGAAGATCGCTTCGACGAAGAACGCGATGCCCTCCATGGTGAACGGCAGGCCGATCACCTGGCCGTAGGTGCCCATCAGGCCGGGCCACAGGATGCCCATCTCGAAGCTGAGGATCGTGCCCGACACCGCCCCGACGGCGAACAGCACGCCCATCGCCTTGGCCCACCGCCGGGCCAGGACGAGGTAGGCCTCGTCCCCGGTGCGCAGCCCGCGCCACTCCGCGAACAGCGTCAGCGCGGGCATCCCGACGCCCAGGCAGGCGAGGATGATGTGCCAGCCCAGCGAAATGGCCATCTGGTCCCGCGCCGCCAGCAGGTCCAGCGGCGCGGCGGATGAGGTCAGCACGTCGAGCACCCTCGGCGGCTACCCGCCGAAGGGGCCGGGAAACTCCCCCGGGGAGGGTGCCGTTTGTGCCCCGGCTGCGGGGGTAGCCGCAGCCGATGGGCTCCGGCGCGGGGCCCGTCCCCGATCGCTCAGGACGGTGCATCCGCATGACCGGCTTCCTCCCCCGAGGCCAGGGCGACAGCCCGCTCGACCAGTTCCTCGCCCAGTTCTTCGGCCAGGCTTCGCCGGGACGGCGGGCGTACTCCGTCGACATCACCCGCCTGCTCAGCGAACAGGCCAGGTCGCTGGTCGCCGAGGCGGCCAACCGCGCCGCCGCGTGGGGACAGCCGCACGTCGACACCCAGCACCTGCTGTGGGCGGCCGCCAAGACCCCGGCGACCGCCCAGCTGCTCGAACGGGCCGGCGTCGACCCGCGGCAGCTGGCCGGGCAGCTCGAACGCGACTGCGGCGGCCACGAGGAAGCGGCGCCCCCCACCGGGCTGGCCCCGGCGGCCAAGCGGGCCCTCCTCGACGCGCACCAGCTGGCCCGCGGGCTCGGCTCCTCCTACATCGGGCCGGACCACCTGCTGTTCGCGCTGGCGATGAACCCCGACTCCGAAGCGGGCCGCCGGCTGCGCGAGGCCGGCGCGACCCGCGACCGCCTGCACGAAGGCACCGCCGACGGGCCGCCCCAGCCCGCCCGGCCCAGTACCCCCACCCTCGACCAGTACGGCGAGGACCTGACCGAGCGGGCCCGCGCCGGCCGGATCGACCCGGTCATCGGCCGCGACGACGAGATCGAGCAGACCATCGAGGTGCTCTCCCGCCGCACCAAGAACAACCCGGTGCTGATCGGCGAGGCCGGGGTCGGCAAGACCGCGATCGTCGAAGGGCTGGCCCAGCGGCTGGCCGACGACGACGTGCCCGACATCCTCAGCGGCCGCCACGTGATCCAGCTCGACGTCACGGCCATGGTCGCCGGCACCCGCTACCGCGGCGACTTCGAGGAGCGGATGTCCGCGCTGCTCAAGGAGATCCGCGACAACCGCGACCGGCTGATCGTGTTCATCGACGAGCTGCACACGATCGTCGGCGCGGGCAGCGGCGGCGAAGGCGGGGGCCAGGGCGCCGGGAACATGCTCAAGCCGGCCCTGGCCCGCGGCGAGCTGCACGTCGTCGGCGCGACCACCCTCGACGAATACCGCACCGGCATCGAACGCGACCCGGCGCTGGAACGCCGGTTCCAGCCCATCCTGGTGCCCGAGCCCAGCGTCGAAGACGCGGTCGAGATCCTGCGCGGCCTGCGTGACCGCTACGAAGCCCACCACCAGGTCCGGTACTCCGACGAGGCCCTGCAGGCCGCGGTGGACCTGTCCGACCGCTACCTGACCGACCGGTTCCTCCCGGACAAGGCCATCGACCTGATCGACCAGGCCGGTGCCCGGGTCCGGCTGCGCTCCCGCACCCGTCCCGAGCGCGTCCGCGACCTCGAGACGCGGCTGGAGCAGCTGCAGCGCGACAAGGACCAGGCCATCGCCGAGGAGAACTTCGAACGCGCTTCCGCGCTGCGCGACGAGATCACCGAGCTGCGGGCCCGGATCGAACCGGCGGACGGGCGCACCCCGGACCGCGTCCAGGAGGTCACCGACGCCGACATCGCCGAAGTCGTCTCCCGCCTGACCGGGGTCCCGGCGGCGCGGCTCACCGAGTCCGAACGCGACCGGCTGCTCAAGCTGGAAGAGCACCTGCACGGCCGGGTCGTCGGGCAGGAGGAGGCCGTGGACGCGGTCGCCGAAGCCGTCCGCCGGTCCCGGGCGGGGCTGGCCGAGCCGGGGCGGCCGTTCGGCAGCTTCCTGTTCCTCGGCCCGACCGGCGTCGGCAAGACCGAATTGGCCCGGGCGCTGGCCGAAGCCCTCTTCGGCGACGAGGACCACATGATCCGCGTCGACATGAGCGAGTACTCCGAGCGGCACACGATCAGCAGGCTGATCGGCGCCCCGCCCGGCTACGTCGGCTACGACGACGCCGGCCAGCTCACCGAAGCCGTCCGCCGCCGGCCTTACTCCGTCGTCCTGCTCGACGAAATCGAGAAGGCGCACGCGGATGTCTTCAACATCCTGCTGCAGGTGCTCGACGACGGACGGCTCACCGACGGCCGCGGCCGCACCGTCAACTTCGCCAACACCGTGCTGATCATGACCAGCAACCTCGGCTCCGACCTGGTCACCAGCTCCACGCAGGGCGCGCTCGGCTTCGGCCCGGTCCGCGACGACCCGGGCGGCCACCTGCGCGAGCGGCTGATGCGGCGGTTGCGCGAGAGCTTCCGGCCGGAGTTCCTCAACCGCATCGACGAGATCATCGTCTTCCGCCGCCTCGAGCCCGAGCAGCTCGACCGGATCACCGAACTGCTGCTGGAGCGCACGAAGCGGCGCGCGCACGCCCAGGGCGTCACGGTCGAGTTCACCCCCGCGGCGATCCGGTGGCTCAGCGAAACCGGGTACGAGCCGGAGTTCGGGGCCCGGCCGCTGCGCCGGGCGATCCAGCGCCACGTCGACAACCGGCTTTCCACCCTGCTGCTCGAAGGCCGTCTCGAAGCGGGCACCACGGTCCGGGTCGACGCCGGTGACGACGGCCTGGCCTTCGAAACCGCCGTGACGGCGAGCTGACGCATGCCGGCCGCCACGGCGTGGGCACCGCTGCGGCGGCGGATGTACCGGGCGCTGTGGATCGCCCAGTTCGCCGGGAACGTCGGCACGTGGGCGCAGACCGTCGGGGCCCAGTGGCTGATGGGCGACCTCGGCGGGTCCGCGCTGGAGGTTTCGCTCGTCCAGACGGCCATGACGCTGCCGGTGTTCCTCCTGGTCGTCCCGGCCGGGGCGCTCGGGGACATCTTCGACCGGCGCCGGCTGCTGCTGGCCGGCCAGACCGTCATGCTCGCCGGGGCCGCGGCCTTGGCCGCGGTCACCGCCGCGCACCACGTCTCGCCGGGTTCGTTGCTGGCGTTCACCGCGACCATGGCCGTCGGCCAGGCCCTGTCGGTCCCGAGCTTCCAGGCCATCCAGCCCGAGCTCGTCCCGCGCGCGGAGATCGCCCAGGCGGCGCTGCTCAACAGCGCCAACGCCAACATCGCCCGCGCGCTCGGGCCGGCGCTCGGTGGCGTGCTGATCGCCGCCGTCGGCGCGGAGGCGACGTTCGCCCTGAACGCCGTCTCCTTCCTCGGGGTGCTCGCGGTCATCTTCGCCTGGCGGCGGCCTCGCGCCGACCGCCCGCTCGGCGCGGAACGCCTCGTCGCGGCGACGCGCGCGGGCGCCCGGTACGTGCGCAGCGCGCCGGCGTTCGCGACGGTGCTGGCCCGCTCGGCGTCGTTCATGCTGTTCGCAGGCGGGTTGTGGTCGCTGCTGCCGTCGCTCGCCCGCGGCCCGCTGCGCCTGGACGCGGGCGGCTACGGCCTGCTGCTGGCCTGCCTCGGCGCCGGCGCGGTGACCGCGGCCGTCGTCCTGCCGTCGCTGCGGACGGTGCTCGGCACCAACACCGTGATCGCGGCGGGCACGGTGCTCTACGGCCTGGCCGACCTCGTCGCCGGGCTGACCGGGTCACTGCCCGCGGTGGTGGTGGCGTTGTTCCTCGCCGGCGTCGCGTGGATCGCCGTGCTGTCCACTTTGAACTCCGCGGCCCAGCTGCTGCTGCCCGCGTGGACACGAGCCCGCGCGCTCGCCTACTACCAGCTGGTGTTCATGGGCGGCCAGGCACTGGGCGCGCTGGTGTGGGGGTTCGTCGCCGACGTCGCCGGGCTCGCGACGGCGTTCGCCGTGCCCGGTGCCGGCCTGGTCGTCGCGGCGCTGGCCGGCGGCCGCGCGTTGCGGCTGCCCGACAGCACGTTCGAGCTGGGCCGCACCCGCTACTGGCCGGAACCCCCGGCGGCGGCGACCGTGTCCGGCCCGGTGCAGGTCCAGGTCGAATGGCGGGTCCCGGCGCCGCGAGCCGCGGAGTTCGAGCGGGCGATGCAGCCGGTCGGCTGGGCCCGGCGACGCAGCGGCGCGACGCGGTGGCGCCTGCACCGCGACCTGGACGAGCCGGAGCGGTTCGTGGAGCAGTTCGTCGTGGCGAGCTGGGACGAGCACCTGCGCCAGCACTACGAGCGGTCGACGGAGCTGGACCGCCAGCTCGACCAGCGCGTGCGGGACCTGACCGTCTCCGGTGAGCCGCCGGTCGTGCGGCACCTGGCGCAGACGGTCCTGCCCCGGCGGGACCGCCGGCTCCTCGGCCGTTCCCCGCGCTGAGCGGCGCCGCTCGACGATCCCGGCTACGGCCGCCACGAACTGACGCCGCCTGCGGCGTCAGTAATCCGGTCACGGGCCGGGGCGGCCCGAGCTAGCCTGGACGATCTGCGGTCCGAGCGAGGGGAATGCCGGTGGACGTTTCCTCAGCGGTGCCCGAGGCGCTGCGCCCGGTGGTGACGACGTCGGCCGGGACGGTTCGGCTCGTGTTCGTGCCGAGCGTCAGGCGGCTGCTGACGAAGACGTGGGCCGGCAGCCTGGCCATCCCGTTCGCGGTCGCGGGCCCGCTGCTCGTCGTCATCGTGCTGCCCCTGGTCGTCATCTTCTTCGGCTGGGCGGCCATGGGGCACACCGCGCTCGTGCTCGGCTGCATTCTCGCCGCCCTCGGCCTGGTGCTGTCGGTCGTGCTGCCGTGGAGCCTGCGCTCCGACGCACGGTGGGCCGAGCTGAAACCCGGGCCGCACCCGGCGCAGGTGCTGGTCAAGCTCGTCTCCGGGGCGACGCGGGCCGGGGCGCTGCGGTCGATCGCCGTCGTCGACCACGTGAAGCTCGCCGAACCCGCCGGTGTCGAGGTGGAACTGCGGACGGCGGACGAAACCGTCCGCGGCGCGGAGCGGATCGACGTGGCCGCCGACGCGCTGGCGGAGTGGCTGCGCGGCCTGCCCGGCGTCGAGGTCGAGTACCGGAAGGTCATCGACCGGGTGAATCCGACCCGGGACCAGTGGTGGCGGCGCCCGCAGGTCGCGGCGGTGTGGAACGTCCCCGCCGACGACGTGCCGGTGATCGCGAACGAACTCGGCGTCCGCTGCGACGCCTTCGTGCCCCGGGCCGCCGCCAGGAACGGGAACACCCGCGCCATCGACGTCTACGACCCGGACGACGTCCAGGAGATCACCGGCCAGCTCACCGACGGAACCGTCGCGGCCTTCATGCTGCGCCGGCTGACGAGCTTCACGCGCGAAGCGAGGCTGCCCGCCGGCGACGACCCGCTGCTCCACCTCGTGCCGGACACCGGGCTCGCCGAGCGGTACCGCGCCGCGCTGCAGCGCCTCCGGGATCCGGGCCCGGACACCGACCGCTACGTCGCCTTCGCGCAGTACTCGCTGGGCCGGGTGGTGCGCGGCGAGCCCGTTCCGGCCGCCGTCCCTCCACAATGGACACCGCCGCCGGACTTCGAAGCGGTGCTCGCCGCGGCCATGGCCGCGCCCTTCCCCCGGCCGACCCGGTACGCCTGAACGCGGCCGCGCCGGGCGAATGCCGGGGCCCGCTCCGGACGGAACCCCACGCCGACCAGGTACACCGCCGCCGTCTGCAAGGCGGGCCACCACCGTGCCGCGGTCAGGAGCGGGCCCGCCGGGCCGGCCTGGCCGCCGGACACGAGGGGGCCGGCCAGGTCGGCGTGCATGATCCGCTGCAGGGCCTGCACCAGCAGCAGCGACGGCAACCGGCGCCGCCGGACCCGGGCGAGGTCGGCCCCGCGCACCGCACCCCGCCGCAGCCGCTCCGCCAGCAGCGCCGCGGTCGCGACGGCGTCCTGGACGGCGAGGTTGATGCCCACGCCGCCGACCGGCGACATGGCTTGCGCGGCGTCCCCGAGGCACAACAGGCCTTCGACGTGCCACCGGCGCAGCCGGTTGAGCCGGACGTCGAGGAGTTTGACGTCGTCCATCGAGACCAGCTCGCCGACCCGGTCGGCGTACTCCGGGAGCAGTTCGGCCACGTCGCGCCGGAACGCGTCGATGCCGCGAGCACGCAGCCGGCCGTCGGTGCCCTTGCGCGCGACGTACCCGATCTGGAAGTAGCCCTCCCGCGGGATGACGATCGCGAACCGGCCCCGGCCCGGCCGCCGGGTCAGCCGGCCGACGTGTTCGCCGTCGCGACGCGAGAGCCGGAACCACCAGGTGTCGAACGGGACGTCGATCTCGGTGACGCGCAACCCCGCCGCCGCGGCCAGGACGGAATTCCGGCCGTTGCACACCACCGTGAGATCCGCGCGGAGCTCGCGTTCGGCCTCCGCCCCGCCCCTGCGGTAGCGGACCCCGGCGACCCGGCCGCCCTCGTGGACGAGCGAGGTCACCGCGGTCCCCATTTCGAGCCGGAACGCCGGCTCGGCCCGCGCGGCGTCGGCGAGCAGGTCCAGCAGGTCCCACTGCGGGACGATCGCCACGTACGGGTGCCGCACGCCCCACTTGCGCAAGGCACCGAAATCCCCGATCCGCCGGACCCCACCGGCTTCGTCCGGCAGGACGACTTCGGTGATCCGGGTCTGGGGCAGCCGCGCGAACCGCTCCCCCAGACCCAGGTCGTCGAGCAGCTGCAGGGTCGCCGGGTGCACGGTGTCACCCCGGAAGTCGTGCAGGAAGTCCTCGTGCTTCTCCAGGACCGTGACCTCGACCCCGGCCCTGGCGAGCAGCAGTCCCAGCACCATGCCCGCCGGGCCGCCGCCCACCACGCAACACGTCGTCCGCTTCACGCTGTCCCCCCGTTCCCCTGCACCACCTTCTACACCCGGCGGGACGGCGGCCTGGGGAACGTCGTGCGAACGGGAGTAATCAGGGCAGTTTCGCCGCCCGAACGGCTACGGATCGACCGGTGACGCCAACCCGGCGATTTCCCGGGCGGTCCAGTGGTCCCGCACCCCGGGCAGCGGCGCGAGGTATCCGGCGATCTCCCACGCGGACCACCCGTGCGCTTCGCGCAGTCCTCCCACGAGCATGGCCAGGTAGGCGGCCGAGGGCGGGTTCTTCTCGACCTCCGCCGCCGACCACGGTGCGGTGAACGTCAGGACGGGATGGCCGTCGAGGTCACCGAGGTGCAGCAGGGTTTCGTAGCGCCCGGGCCCGAGCTGGTCGCGGCCCGTCCGCAGCACGGTGGTCAGCTCCAGGTCCGGGCCCGGCTCGCGGTACATCTCCTGCTCCGCGATGTCGGAGAACTGCCCGGTGGTCACGAGGTAGGACCGCATCGCCGCCCGGCCCGGCAGCGCCGGGTCGAAGAACGCCCGGCCACCGAGCCAGACCGGCGACTCCGTCGCGAAGTAGATCCCGCCGGGGAACTCGCTGGCGACGATCCGCCGCACGGGACTGCGATCGCGGCACCCGAGGTAGCTGCGCCGGGCACCGGGCGGCGTTCCTCCTTCGAGGTAGCACCGCAACCGCGCGGCGTACATGTTGGACCCGTAGCTCGCGTACCAGACCAGCAGCGGCGGCGCCGAATCCATGACGCCACGATAGCGACGCGGGCCGGACGACGTCAGCGGAGCATCGGGTGACAGCCGGCCGGTCAGGACGGGAGGCCCGCCGTGCGCAGCCACACCACCCGGCAGGTCTCGGCCGCCTCGTCGAGCGCCGCCGCCGACACCGCCGACGCGTGGTAGAACGTCCGCTCGATCATCCAGCACAGCGCGCCCGCGATGGCCCGTGCACCGGC
This sequence comes from Amycolatopsis sp. NPDC004169, assembly GCF_040610315.1. Classification (NCBI taxonomy): domain Bacteria; kingdom Bacillati; phylum Actinomycetota; class Actinomycetes; order Pseudonocardiales; family Pseudonocardiaceae; genus Amycolatopsis; species Amycolatopsis sp. NPDC004169. Next base: position 139,905 of record NZ_JBEXMD010000020.1, on the reverse strand, counting down.
GGGTCCTTCCTGGTCCGCGACTCCGGCGCGGACCAGGATCGTCGTGATGGCGTCGATGAAGATGTCCGCGGTCCGCTGCCACAGCGCGCCCAGTTCGGGGATGGCCGAGGACTGGTCGATCGCGACACGCATGATCAGGCCGTGCTCGTGCCACCGGTCGCGGGTGCGCCGCAGGGCCGTCGCGATCGCGTCGCGGGGTGCGGCCGGGTCGGCGGCCGCCGCGCGGGACTTCTCGTGCAACGCCTCGACGGTCTTGGCGAAGAGCGCGACGAGCGCCTCCTGCTTCGAGCTGAAGTAGAAGTACACCGACGCGCGGGAGAGCCCGGCGCGCTCGGCGATGTCGTTGGTCGTCAGCGCGTCGAAGCTCTTGCCCGCCAACAGTTCCTCGAGGACTTCGAGGATCTTCGCCTCGCGGAGGTCCCCTTTGGACGGTGCGGCGCGCCGGCGCCCCGGCTCAGGCACCGGCCGTCGCGATCTGGTGGCCGTCCGGGAAGTCCGTGGACCGCGAGAGCTCCGCCCACGCCTCGATGTCGGCGGTCACCGCCGCCCGGCCGCTCGCCACGAGCCGCAACGCGTCCGAACCGAGCACCAGGTGCACCGGCGGCTTCTCGGCCTCGACCACCTCGAGCACCGCCGCGGCGGCCTTGGCGGGATCGCCCAGCTGGTGGCCGCTCGCGGCCTGGCGGGCGGCGCGGATCGGCTCGAACAGCTCGTCGTAGTCCGCGATCGTCCGCTCGCTGCGGACCATCGAGCGGCCCGCCCAGTCCGTCCGGAACGAACCGGGCTCGATGACGGTCACGCGCACCCCGAGCCCGGCGACCTCCTTCGCCAGGGTTTCGAGCATGCCCTCCACCGCGTACTTGCTGCCGCAGTAGTACGCCAGCCCGGGCACGGTCATCAGCCCGCCCATCGAGCTCACCGCGAAGATGTGGCCGGAGCGGCGCTTCCGCATCCCCGGCAGCACGGCGTGCACGGTGGCCGCCACCCCGAACACGTTGACGTCGAACTGCGCACGCAGCTCGGCCATCGGGGACTCCTCGAACACGCCCTCGTGCCCGTAGCCGGCGTTCGCGATGAGCACGTCGATCGGGCCGACGGTGCGCTCGACCTCGGCGACCACGGCGGAGACCGCCTCGTCGTCGGTCACGTCGAGCTGCCGCGCGTGGGCACGCCCGGGCGCCAGCTCGGCGAAGGCCGCCAGGTCGGCGGCTTTGCGCACGGTGCCGACGACGGTGTGGCCTGCGGCCAGCGCGCCTTCGGCGAAGGCGCGCCCGAGGCCGCTGCTCGCACCGGTGATGAGGAACGTCCGCTTCGTCATAGCATCGACTCTACACCTCGTCGACAATAATCGACACAGTGTCGATCAACGGATGAAGACCGGCTTCCCCGGCGGCGGGTCCAGCAGCACCTCGACCGCGTCCTCGTAGCCGAACGGCCCGGCCAGGATCGGCGACGGGTCCAAGCGGCCGCCTTCGACGAGCTCGAGGACGGCGGGGACGTGCGGGCTTGCGTGCGGCGGTCCGACGACGAGGGTGATTCCCGTGCCGTACAGGGAGAAGTACGGCAGCCGCGGTTCTCCGAAGTAGACGGACCGGAGCACGCACGTGCCGCCCGGCCGGGTGGAGAGCAGGGCGCACCGGAAGCCGGCGCTCGCCGCCGAGGCGTCCACGACCAGGTCGAAGGAGCCGTCGAGCCGATCGGGGTACGCGTCGGCCGCGATGGCGGCCGCGCCCGCGGCCGCGGCCTTGGCGCACCGGGCTTCGTCGACGTCGAAGTAGGTGACCTTCCCCGCACCCAGCGCGACGGCGCTCAGGACGGTCAGCAGCCCGAGGCTGGCCGTTCCCCCGACCACGAGCACTTCGGCGCCGGGCCGGGCGTCGAGGGCCGGCCGGACGGCCTGGAAGGCGTCGGTGAGGTTGTCGGAGGCCGAGGCGGCCACCACCGGATCGACGGCAGGCGGCAGCGGCGTGAGGTTGTACCGCGCCCACGGGACGCGCACCAGCTCGTCGAACAGCCCGCCCCACAGCCCGCCGGCGCTCGTGCCGTAGGAGGCCAGGCGCGGCACCGAAGCGCAGGCACCCGGCAGCTCGCGCCGGCAGTTCTCGCACGTGCCGCAGCTGATGTGCCACGGGATGACCACCCGCTGCCCGATCCGGAACGGGGAGTCGCCGTCGAGGTCGACGATCTCGCCGACCGCTTCGTGGCCGAGGGCGAACGGCGCCTCGAACGGCGACGGCGACACCACCAGCCGCCGGTCGAGATCGCAGGCGGACGAGGCGATCGGGCGCACCAGCGCGTCGCCCGGCGCGGTGAGGCCGGGCGCCGGCCGGTCCTGCCACTCGAGGCCGCGCGGACCGGTGACGACGAGGCTCTGCATGACGCTCCTTAGACGATGCTCTCTAGAGGGAGCACTCTAGAAGGCGCGTTCGCTATCGTCAACGCATGCCACGCCTCGTCCACGACACGTCGGCGATCCTCGACGCGGCCACCCGGCTGCTCTCCGCGGGAAGCGCCGACGCGATCACCATCGCCGGCGTGATCCGGGAAGCCGCGGTGTCCAGCGGCTCCGTCTACCACCGGTTCCCCAACCGGGCGGCCCTGCTGGCCGCCGTCTGGAACCGGGCGGTGCAGAGCTTCCACGACGAGCTGTACCCGCTCTTCGACGGCGAGCCGGTGGCCGCGGCGGTCGCACTCGGCCGACGGACCGTGAGCTGGTGCCGCGACCACCCGGCCGACGCCCGCGTGCTGCTGGCCGGCCTCGCCTCCTTCGAACCCGCCGCCTGGCCCGCGGAGAGCCGGAACGCGCGCCAGGCCGACCAGGAGCGCTGGGACCGGCAGATCCGCGGCCTGGTGACCGGCCTCCGGACGGCGACCGGGCGGGCGACGGCGGAGATCCTGCTGATCGTCGTCGACCTGCCGTACGCCGCCGTCCGCCGCTACCTCGGCGCCGACCGGCCGATCCCGGCGGCCCTCGAGGACATCGTCGAGCGCGCCATCCGGTCGGCGCTCACGGACACCGGCCGGGTGGGTCAGCGGCCGTAGGCTTCGAGCAGCCGCAGCCACACTTCGCTGACGGTGGGGAAAGCCGGCACCGCGTGCCAGAGCCGGTCGATCGGCACCTCGCCGGCGATCGCGACGGTGGCCGCGTGGATCATCTCCGCGACGTCCGGGCCGACCAGGGTGCAGCCGACGATCACCTTGCGGTCCTCGTCGACGACCATCCGGGCCTGCCCGCGGTAGCCCTCGGCGTGCAGGGCGGATCCCGCGGTGGCGGCCAGGTCGTAGTCGACGATGCGGATGTTCAGCCCGGCCGCCACGGCCTTGGCCGCGGTGAGGCCGACGGACGCGACTTCCGGCTCGGTGAAGACGACCTGGGGCACCGCGCGTTCATCGGCGGTGGCCGCGTGCCTGCCCCAAGGAGCGTCGTCGACCGGCTCTCCCTTGGCGCGGGCCACGATGACGTCCCCGACCGCGCGGGCCTGGTACTTGCCCTGGTGCGTGAGCAGCACGCGGCGGTTCACATCGCCGGCCGCGTACAGCCAGTCGTTGACCCGCAACGTGTCGTCGACCGTGAGCCAGGCACCCGGCTCCAGGCCGATCGTGTCCAGGCCGAGGTCCTGGGTGTTCGGCGTGCGGCCGATCGCGACGAGCAGTTCGTCGGCTTCGATCTGCTCGCCGTCGGTGAGCGTGATGAACACCGTGCCGTCGTCGTGGCGCTTGACGGACCCGGCTTCGGCGCCGACGCGCACCGAAACGCCCTTGTCCCGCAACGACGCTGTCACGTGCTCGCCGACGAACGGCTCGTTGAGGTGCAGCACGCCGTCACGGGCCAGCATCGTCACCGACGAGCCCAGCTCGCTGAACGCCGTCGCCATCTCCGAGGCCACCACCCCGCCGCCGATGACGGCGAGCCGGGCCGGAACCTCCTTCGCGGCCACGGTTTCGCGGCTCGTCCACGGCTTGGCGTCGCGGAGGCCTTCGATGTCCGGGACGAGCGCGCCGCTACCGGTGGCGACGACGACCGCGTGCCGCGCGGTCAGCCTCGTGACGGTGCCGTCGGCCGCGGTCACCTCGACGACCCGGTCACCGGCGATCCGGCCGTGCCCGCGCAGCAGCGGGACCCCGACCGAGTCCAGCCAGGAGACCTGGCCCTCGTCGTTCCAGTGCGACGCGAACTCGTCGCGACGGTGGAGGACGGCGGCCACGTCCAGCTCGCCGGTCACCGCTTCCCGCGCGCCAGGCACCTGCCGAGCCGCGCGGAGGGCCGCGCCGCTGCGCAGCAGCGCCTTGGTCGGCATGCACGCCCAGTAGGAGCACTCACCGCCGACCAGTTCCCGCTCGACGATCGCGGCGGTCAGCCCGCCCTGCACCACCCGGTCGGCCACGTTCTCCCCGACCGGGCCGGCCCCGATGACGACGACGTCGTAGGTCGACATGTCAATTCCCCTTCGCGGCGCGGCCGAGCCGGATCGCCGAGACGAGGAAGAAGATGCCGCCGAGGACGGCGTAACCGGCCACCCCGGACAGTGCCGGGTTCGCCGCGGAGGCGCTGATGACGAAGTTGGCGCCGGCCAGCACGGAGATGCCGCCGCTGAGGATCATCGGCCACTGGCCGCCCATCTTGCGGCGGGAGATGCCGACGACCAGCTGGACCAGACCGGCCACGATCGCCCAGGCACCCCACACCCGCAGCACCGCCGGGATGCCCGACGCGGCGGCGACGCCGATGCCGATGGTGGCGAGCAGGCTGATCGCCATGTTGACGTACAGCCCGGTGACCGAGCCGTTCCCCTTCGCCGAGCGAGCGTCCACGATGGCCGAACCGACGTCGAAGAGCGGGTAGACGACGACCAGTGCCACGCCGATCGCCCCCAGGCCCGACTTGGTCGTCAGGAACACCAGGACCGCCCACACGATGGCGAACGCGAACCGCACGAAGTACAACCGGCGCAGCGCCGGGGCGAACCCACCAACGGCGGGCGAGTCGACAGTAGTCACCATGATCCCTTTCGCAAGACCGAACGTTCTATCTCATGTCAGCCTGGCGGTGGCGCCGTCCGAAGTCAAGACCGAACGTTCTATCTGAATTCTTACGCGCGGCTTCCGCGCGCGGAGACGGGCAGCAGGCGACGCACGGGCACCCCGCGAGGGTGGACCGCGTTCAGGCAGCCGGGGCGGATGGGCGCGTCAGTTCCCCGCGGCGTCGAGGCGGTGCTGCAGGATCCCGTCGACACCCTGGAGGAACGTGGCGCAGACTTCGGCGGGATCGCCCAGGCAACCGGCCGCCATCGCGCCGTCGCGCAACATCACGAAGTGCCGCCCGGCGGGCTCGGGCGGGGTCTCCCCCACCTGCGCGAGCAGGTCCGTGACCGTGTTGCGGAACCAATCGCGATGAGCGAGGACGGCTTGATGCACCGGGTGGGCCGGATCCGGGTACTCCGCCACCGCGTTGAGGAAGGCGCAGCCGCGGAAGTGCGGCGACCCGATCCCGTCGGCAATCACCCCGGCGATTCCCCGCACCGCGTCGACCGCCGGCAGGCCACCGGCGATGACCTTGTCGATCCCGTCACGCTCCATCTCGTGGACACCCTGGAGGTACGCGACGACGAGGTCGTCCTTGCTGGGGAAGTGCCGGTACAGCGTGGCGCGGGTGACCTTGGCCTCCGCGACGACCCGGTCGATCCCGACGGAGTGCAGGCCCTCGGCGTAGAAGATGCGCGTGGCCGTCGCGAGCAGCCGCGACCGCGCTTCGGAGACCTGACCTCGAGCGTTCGGCGCCATCTCGCCAGTTTAGCGGATAGAACGATCGGTATCGCCGGTCCCGGGAACTCCGCCGAGGGTGCGCACGACTGCTGGAGCGACCCTCCCCGGCAGAAAGGCGTCACCGATGGAACGCAGGGACTTCCTCCGGCTCTCCGCCGCCTCGACGGGCACCGCCGCCCTCGCCTCGCTCGCCACCGCAGGCACCGCTTCGGCCGCGCGCGGGACCCTCCGCGTGCAGATCCTGCTCTTCGACGGCGTCGAGGAACAGGACGTCGTCGGTCCGCTCGCCGTGCTGGGCCACGCCGGGCACCAGGGCGGCAAAGCGCAGGTGACGCTGGTCAAGCGCGGTGCGCCGGGCGTGGTGACCGGCACCTTCGGCACGCAGTTCGCGGTGCCCGCGACCTGGAACCCGAACGCCGGCGGCGACGTCCTCCTCGTCCCCGGCGGCGGGTACGCGGCGAAGGACGGCCCCGGGGTCAACGCCCTGATCGAGGACGAGGCGTTCCTGCGCGACCTCGCCCGTACCCGGCACGCCGTCATCGCCGGGGTGTGCACCGGCGTCCTGGTGCTCGCCGCGGCCGGCCTGACCGAGGGCCGCCCGTGCACCACGCACCACCTCGCCAAGGCCGACCTCGCCGCCCGGAAGGCACGGGTGATCGACGCCCGCGTCGTCGACGACGGCGACCTCGTCACCGCGGGCGGGGTCACCTCGGGGTTGGACCTTGCCCTTTGGCTGGTGACCCGGGAACTCGGCGCCGAAGTGGCCGTGGGCGTGGAATCGGTGCTGGAGTACGAGCAACGCGGAGCGGTGTGGCGCCGGTGACGACGGTGGCCGGTCCCTCGACGTGGGAACGAGCACGGCTCCCCCGCGACGCTGCGGGAAAGCCGTGCTCGCGGCCGGTGTGGGGATCAGCTCCAGGGCGAGGCGACGAGCCAGCTCGTGTCCTGGGCCCACGAAGTCGTGGCGTCCCAGGCGTTGCTGCCGCCGTTGCTCGCCACGTAGCCGGTGAAGTTGTAGTGGCGCACGTACTTCGCCGGGTAGTTGACCGACTGGAACGAACGTCCGACGCCGCTGTTGCCCGGGGTCGAACAGAACGTCGCGTCCTGCGCGAACGCCGTCCCGCCGTCGTCGGCGTTCAGGTGGAGCTGGAACGCGTAATGGCGCAGGAACCGGCCGGGCTGGTCGAGGGACTCGAACGACAGGCACGACGAATTGGCCAGACCGGCCCGCACGACCCAGGTCGCGTCGGCCTTGAGCCCCGCCGCGCTCGAGGAGTCCACGGCGGAGATGACCACCTTGTCATCCGAGTCGTTGTGGCGCAGGTAATCGGACGTGCAGCACGCCGTCGTCGCCTGGAGGGAGACCTTCGCTCCCGGGGTGAGGGTTCCGGCTCCGGACGGGGCGCTGCTGTAGCCGGCCGCCGTGATGTTGGCCTGGACTGCGTTCTCGGTCGCGTCCGAGGGGTAGCCCGACGTCATCACGCCTTCGTAGAACGTCCCGCGGCCGCCGACGCTGTTGTCGCCGCCGATGCCGAGGATGATCGCGCCCTGCTTCTTCATCGGGTTGTACCCGGCCACATTCGGCCGGACGCCGCTGTAGTAGGTGGACAGGCCGCCCGACTGGGCGTTGGCGCCGCGGATGGCCCACTGGTTCGGACCACCCTTGACGATGGCCGTCTGGAACCGGTTGGTGACCGTCGGGTCGCCGGCGTTGAAGTGCTGGTTCACCCCGGAGAACAGGCCGTTCTCCAGGTCGGCCATGATCCAGGGACCGGCGCCGCTGCCGTAGCCCCAGCCCTTGTTGTTGCCGAAGTAGATGGCCTCCATCGTGCCGTTTCCGTCGTCGTTGCCGGACGTTTCGGCGTTGCCGTAGTCGAAGCAGCAGCCGCCGTTGTAGTTCGTGCCGTCGAAGATCGCGTACATCCCCTCCGGCTGGTCACCGGTCGCGATGCCGTGGGTGTTGTTGTTGCGGTAGCCGGTGCCGGGCGCCACCGACACGCCGTACGCCTTGTGCCCGGCGACCGTCACCGGCGCCTCGAAGGCGTTCGCGAGGTTGTCGTTCCCGCCCGCGGCCGGCCCGGGCCAGTACCCCCGGAGTGCCTGGGTGAGGTGGTTGCCCTTGCCGGACTCGTCGTAGATCACCGAGATCACGCAGCTGGTGCCGGCGCAGAAGGAATCCTGCGCGGCGGCGTCGGCGTACCCGCCGGCGCTGAGCACGCCGATGTCCCTGGTCGTGTTGTCGGAGGCCCGCCGCACCTGGTACAGCGGCCCGTTGTAGGCCGCGTACAGGGCACGCGTGGTGCTGTGCGCGGCGACGCACGGGGTGCCGCCGGCGGCGTAGATGTCGCACGGCCCTTGCGCCGCGGCCTGCGACGTCGTGGCCGTGGCCGCGAGCAGGCCGGCGGCGAGACTGGTGGTGGCGCCGGCCGCGAGGAGGGCGCGGCGGATCCACGGTGGACGGGTCATCGGATCTCCTTCACACAGGGGGAAATGCGTCACTGAACTTCCGGTGCGTGGTCAGGACCAAGGGGAAGCGGCGAGCCGGGAGGTGTCCTCACGCCACAGTGAGGTGGTGTCCCAGGCGTTGGCGCCGCCGTTGCTCGCGAGGTAGCCCGCGGAGGCGTGGTGGCGGATGAACTTGGCCGCCGTGTCGTGCCGCAGGAATTCGCTGGTGCAGCAGGAAGTGGTGGCCTGCAACGAGACCTTCGCCCCCGGCGTGAAGGGGGTGGTGCTGTGCGCCGCGACGCACGGCCTGCCGCCGGCGGCGTGGATGTCGCCGGGGCCTTGCCCGGCGGCCCGCGAAATCCCGGCGAAGGTGACCAGAGCGGGCAAAACGAGCGTCACCACGACCGCGGAGACCGTCGCTCGGCGGCGCGATCGGCGAAACACGGACAGCGCGGGCACCATGAACTCCTTTGTTCACCGATGACGGATGTTAGCGCTAACAGTTCAGCGGCTGAGGTCTTTCGCTCGAATTCGGAGGGGGAGCCATCACTATCGACGAACACCGGGAGCACGTCAAGACGCCGAAAGCATCTCTCCCCCTGGTGTCCCTTATGGACGGATTGCCGGGAGTGCCTCGCGTTCCGGAAACCTGCCCGTTACGTCTTGACGCCACCGCGGTTATCGTTCACAGTCCTCTGGTGCGTTCAGGCGCACCGCCGGTCGACCAACCGTCCCACCCACCCCCAACCGAATTCCCACCGACCGCGACCGGCAAAATGTTAACGCTAACATTCGGCCGTCACCGGTCCTGCTCGTGAAGGGAACGATGCAATGTCGCTTGGGTTCTCACGCACCGCGAGGTGGCGGCGCCGCCGGCGGGTGGCAGTGGCCGGTGCGGCGGTCGCGCTGGTCGCCAGCGGACTGCTGACGGTCGCCGCGGCCCCGGCGTCGGCCGCCACCGTGGACACGGCCGCCTGGTACGTCCTGGTGAACCGCAACAGCGGCAAGGCCCTCGACGTCAACGGCGCGTCCACCGCCGACGGCGCCGCGCTCATCCAGTGGACCCGCACCAACACGACCAACCAGCAGTTCCAGTTCGTCGACGCCGGCCGCGGGAACTACAAGCTGCGCGCCCGGCATTCCGGCAAGCTCGCCGACGTCCAGGGCGCCTCCACCGCGGACGGCGCCCCGGTCGTCCAGTGGACCGACAACGGCGGCGCCAACCAGCAGTTCAGCCTGGCCGACGCCGGCAGCGGGTACGTCCGGCTGGTCAACCGCAACAGCGGCAAAGCCCTCGACGTGCAAGGCGCCTCGACCGCCGACGCCGCCGGGATCGTGCAGCAGACCGGGTCCACCGGCACCGACCAGCAGTGGCAGCTCGTCCAGGTCGACGGGGGCGCCGCGGCCTGCCCGCTGCCCTCGGCCTACCGCTGGAGCTCGACCGGCCCGCTGGCGAACCCGAAGTCCGGGTGGGTCTCGCTCAAGGACTTCACCAACGTCGTCCTCAACGGCAAGCACGTCGTCTACGCCACCACGCACGACACCGGGACGAACTGGAAGTCCACGAGCTTCAGCCCGTTCACGAACTGGTCCGACATGGCCACCGCGAGCCAGAGCACGATGTCCTTCGGCGCGGTCGCGCCGACGCTGTTCTACTTCGCGCCGAAGAACATCTGGGTCCTCGCCTATCAGTGGGGCTGGCCCGACACGTTCTCCTACCGCACTTCGAGTGATCCCACCGACCCCGGCAGCTGGTCGGCGCAGCAGACGCTGTTCACCGGCACGCTCCCCAGCGGGGCCCCGATCGACCAGACCCTCATCGGCGACGGCACGAACATGTACCTCTTCTTCGCCGACGACAACGGCAGCATCTACCGCGCCACCATGCCCATCGGCACCTTCCCGGGCAGCTTCGGCGCGAGCTACACGAAGATCATGAGCGACACCCCGGCCAACCTCTTCGAAGCGCCGGAGGTCTACAAGGTCAAGGACCAGAACCAGTACCTGATGATCGTGGAGGCGCGGGGCACGAACGAACACCGCTTCTTCCGCTCGTTCACCGCCACCGGCCTGGGCGGCACGTGGACCCCGCAGGCCGCCACCGAGAGCAACCCCTTCGCCGGCAAGGCCAACAGCGGCGCCACCTGGACCAACGACATCAGCCACGGCGACCTGGTCCGCACCAACCCCGACCAGACCAAGACCATCGACCCCTGCAACCTGCAGTTCCTGTACCAGGGCCGCGATCCGGGCTCGGACGGCGTCGACTACGGCCTCCTGCCCTACAAGCCGGGAGTGCTCACGCTGCAACGCTGAAGCCACCCCGGGACGGCGGTCCCGCCTTCCGGCCGAGCGAGGCTCGGCCGGAAGGCGCAATCCGTCAGTTTCTGCCCGGAGAGCGGGAGGACGGTGTTAACTTCCGTCCGTCATCCGCTGCCCGAGCGAGGTGTTCGAGTCACAGTGACACTGCACACGGACAAGTTCGCCGCCTACCTGCGCATGCTGAAGGACCGGAGCGGGCAGGGCTATGAACGGCTCGGCAAGCAGGCCGGGGCCAGTGGCTCCAGCCTGCACCGGTACTGCTCCGGCAAGAGCGTCCCCGCCGACTACCGCGTCGTCCACTCGTTCGCCAAGGTCTGCGGCGCGTCCCCGGCGGAACTGCGCGAACTGCACCAGCTGTGGGCGGTGGCCGACGCCGGCCGCGCCGACGAACCCGACCAGGCCGAAACCGGGACCGAGGCCGGTGACGACGTCCCGCCGCCCCGCCGCCGGCGTGCCTACGCCGCGGCGGCCGTCGCGGTCGTGGTGGCGCTGGCGGGCGGGCTGGTCTGGTTCACCACCGGCGCGTCCGCACCCGCCACCGGCCGGTACGCCGACCGGATGCTGTTCTCCCCCGGGTGCGAGCCACCGGTGAGCATGGGACAGCACGACGAGTGCGTCACCGAGGTGCAGAACCTGCTGGTCGCGGCGCACGGGCGGCTCGCGGTCGACGGCTCGTTCGGGCCGGAGACGCTGCGCCGGGTCACCGCGTTCCAGGTGCTGGCCGGCCTGCCCGCCCGCGGGGTGGTCGACGAGCCCACCAAGACCGCGCTGTACGACCGGCGGACCAGCATGGCCACCTGGCCGGCGGCCGCGGTGGAGCAGCGGGTCCGGGCCGTGTTCACCGAAGCGCCGGACACCGCGGTCGCGATCGCCCGCTGCGCCTCGTTCCTCGACCCGCTCTGGGTGCTGCCGAACACGAACGGCAGCCGCAACTGGGGCGTCTTCCAGATCTCCGACGCCCGCCTGCTGGAGCTGGGCGGCTCGCCGCGGCAGGCGTTCGACCCCGTCTGGAACATCGACGCGGCGCACCGCCTGTGGAGCGTGCGCCACGACTTCCACGACTGGCCGGCCTGCTCGGCGGCGCTGGCGGCCGCGCCGGCGCGCTGAGTGCGGCCGGCGCCGGCTGGGGGACCCGCGCCGGTCCCCCAGCCGGACGATCAGACCGTGCCGTTCTCCCACCACCAGGACCGGCCGAGGTCGGCGCGGCTGTCCACGTGCTGGTGGTCGGTGTTGTAGGTCTCCAGCCCGGAGAACCCGCACGTCTCGGCCTTCTGGTAGACGGTCTTGTTGGCCACGCCCGGCACGTTCAGGTCGGCCGCGGTGCCGTAGAGGTGCATGCTGTCGCTCGCCCCGCCGATCTCGGCGTTGTGCGCGATGCTGCGGAACCCGGAGTTCACCGTGATCGGCTTGTTCCCGAGCTTCTTGCGCAGCGCCTCCAGCTTGTACATGCAGCGCCGGGCGTTCTCCTTGGCGGTGGCCGCGCTGACCTTGCCGCCGTTGAAGGTGCCGCTGTCGCGGTCGGTGAACTCGCTGAAGTTGAAGTGGACGGTGGACCCGTCGCTCTGCTCCAGCGCGTTGAGCGCGGCCTGGGTGGCCGGGCCGACCTGGGCGTCGGCGCCGAGGCCGTAGGCGGTCTGGAACCGGCGGACGGCCGCCGCCGTGCCGGGGCCGAACTCGCCGTCGATCGAAACCCGGCTCTGGCTGGCGTGGTCGGCCGCCCAGCCCGCGACGCGGATCTGGAGTTCGGTGACGTCGGCGCCCGTGTTGCCCTGCACGAGGGTGCGGGACCACGAGTAGGCCTGGGCGGTGCCCGACAGCAGCAGCGGGCTGACCGCCGCGGTGGCGCCGAGCACGACAGCGCCGCGCAGCACCGTGCGGCGGCTCATGGAGGGGGTCATTCTCGTCCTTTCCTAGCGGGGTTCACCGGTTGGCGAGCTGGTCGAGGTCGGCCTGGGTGCCGTTGAAGACGTCGCCGGTGGCGGGCGCGGGGATGCCGTCGGGGATGGCCGCGTCGGTGTACTGCCACATCAGCCAGGTCCGCGACCCGGCGGGCAGCGCCGGCTGCGTGACGGACTGCCGGTAGTCGGCGAGCTGCATCGGGTAGGCCGACAGCGCCGTGGTGCCGTCCAGGCACGCGTCCAGGAACGACTTCTGGGTGTAGATGATCGGGGTCCGGCCGAACGCCGCCTGGACCTTGTCCAGCCACGCCTTGGCGTCGGCGACGGTGACGTACGGCGGGCAGCCGCCGGAACCGTCGTCCTTCCACTCCAGGTCGAACACGGGCGGCAGGTCACCGGCGCGCTTGCCGGTGTACCCGGTGGCCTTCACCGCGGCGATGAACCGGTCCGCCTGCGCGCCGCCGGTGTTCGCCGCCGTGCCCGTGTAGAAGTGGTACGGGCCGACGGCCAGGCCGGCGTTGCGCGCGGCGGGCAGGTCGGTGGCCAGGTAGTCGTCGGTGACGTTCAGGCCGCGGGTCGCCTTGACGGTCGCGAACTCCACCCCGGACGCCTTCACCGCGCCCCAGTTGATGGCCGCGCCGCCGGGGTGCTGGTACTTGGCCGTGTCGACGCCGTCGATCGGGTGCCCGGCGGGCTTCGGTGGCGTGCAGTAGGTGTTGCGGCTCGACCAGTCGGTCACCTTCGCCCAGGTGGTGGGCCCGGCGACGCCGTCGGCACTGGCGTTGACGCAGTGCTGGAACTGGATCACGCGGGTGCGGGTGCCGTCGCCGAACTGGCCGTCGACCGTCAGCGGCGGGTAGTGGCCCGGCTCCATGGCGAGGTTCAGCCGGCACTGCAGTTCCTCGACGTCCGCGCCGGTGGACCCGCTCTGCAGGGTCGGGCGGGCGGTGGAGTGGCCGCACACGACGCTCTGCGCGGTGCCTGCCGTGCCCTGGGTGGCGCACTTGCGCGGCCGCGCGGCCCAGGAGTTGAGGGCGGCCCAGGTGTTCGGCCCGATCTGCCCGTCCACGCTCAGCGCGGCGCACTGCTGGAACACGCGCACGCGCGCGTCGGTCGCCGGGCCGAAGGAGCCGTCGGCGGCGATGGGCGAGTACCGGCTGGCCTTGGTCGCCAGGTTCAGTTCGCACTGCGCCTCGGTGACCGGGGCACCGGACGCGCCTTCTTTCAGGGTGGGCTGGGTACTGGTGTGCCCGCACACCGCAACGGGTTCGGCCGCGACCGCGGGAGCTGCGGCGGCGGGGACCGCCAGCAGCACCGCGACGGCCAGAGCGAGTCTCTGCATGCCGAGAAGGCTGGCAGCGGCCGGGCCGCCGATCGCGCTTCGGCGGCCCGGCCGGGACGCCGGGACGGTCCCGGGCCATCGGACCTGCGGGAACGCCGTCTCCGTGGGACACAGCCGGGACGTGCCTTCGGCTCCGCCCCTCGCGGCGGCGAGGGGACGGGGCTACTTGCGGACCATCGGGTTGCCGTACCCGATGACCAGCCCGGCGGTGAACGCGCTGACGCCGAACGTCTTGTTCAGCAGGGCCGCGGCCGGGGCCGTCAGCGCCAGGGTGACACCGTCCGGCGTCGCCGCGCCGATGGTGAACAGGTCGGCGCGGCTCCCGAAGTCGATCCGGCCGCTGAGCACCCCGCGGTTGAGGTCGATGGTGTAGCTGGTCAGGTACAGGCACTTGCCGCCTGCCCGCAGCAGCAGCCCGCCGACGTGCTCGATGGTGCCGTCCTTGGGGTTGCCGACGATCGTGAACCCGAAGACCGTCTTGCCGCCCGGGTGGCTCACCCGGGCCAGCACCGGCGAGACCTTGACGCCGAGCGAGGTGAGCGCCGCCGCGGCCGCCGGGTCGAGGGTGAGGTCGGTCCGGCCCTTGCCGAAGTAGTGGGGGTGGTGGTGCGACGCGGTGGGGGACGCGGCAGCCGGCTGGGCCGCCTGCGCGGGCGCCGCCACCACCCCGGCCATGGCGGCCGCGGCCACGATGGACATCCCGAGCATCCGAACGCGCATGGGTCACTCCGTTCCCGTTGGTTGCTGGACACCGGGGATACGCGCTGGGGAGCGCGTTCGGATGCAGCGGTCTTCGCGGAGTTTTGCGGCGGTCAGGCGCGCACGGTGCCCTGCAGCATGCTCGTCCCGTGTTCCTGCTGCCCCAGCTGCTGGGCCGAGACGTCGACCACGGGGAACGCCTGCAGGGTGACGGTGGGCGGGATCGCGACGTCGGCTTCGGTGCCGGCGGTGACGCCCAGCGGGATCATCGTGGTCTTGCCGTCGTAGAGCCACACCTGGTAGAGCCCGGCGGGATCGGGCATCCCGGCGAGCTCGAGGTGCAACCGCAGTGCCCCGGAGCCGGTCCGGAGGACCTGCACCTCCCCGGAGGCACCCGCCGGGGCGGCGGCCTGCCGCTGCAGCTGCACCTGGGCGACCACGCGGTCCGGCTCACCGCCCGTGGCCGGCAGGGTCAAGGTGGCGACGGCGGTGATCCCCGCGGCGGCCGCGGCCACGACGCCGTACCGCACCGCGCCGGCGAGCCGGCGTTTGCGCGGCGGGTTCGGCGTGGCACGGTCGTCGCCGACCGCCGTCAGCCGTGGCGGCTCGCTCGCGGACTGCCCGGTGTCGGCGGCGATCCGCGCCCACACCGCTTCGCTCACCGGAGGCAGCGACGCCTCCGCCTCCGCTTCGCGGCCGAGCCCCGCCACGGTGCGCAGGGCCTCGTACTCGTCGCGGCACGCGGCACAGCCGTTCAGGTGAGCTGCGTCGGCCTCGCCGGGTTCCTGCTGGTCAAGGGCGAGCAGGACGAGCCGATCGGAGTCGGGGTGCGTCATCATCCACCTCCTCGGGCGGGTGATCCAGGTGGGACCGGAGGTTCTGCATGCCGCGGCGCAGGTGGCTCTTCACCGTTCCCAGCGGCAGTCCGGTGCGCTCGGCGATCTGGGTGTGGGTCAGGTCGGCGTAGAAGGCCAGCTCCAGGACCTCGCGCTGGGCGGCGGGGAGGCGGGTCAGCCCGTCGGCGACGACGAGCCGGTCCACGATCCGCTCCGGCGACTCCCCCGTCACCGGCTCGGGCGGGGTCGCCGCCGCCACGGCGTCGCTGTCGCGCTGGGCCCGGCCGCGGGCGCGCAGGAGGTCCACGATCCGGCGCCGGGTGATGCCCAGCAGCCAGGTCAGCAGGCCGGCCTTGGCCGGGTCGTAGGTGTGCCGTCCGTTCCACGCGGAGACGAACGTGGCCTGCACGATGTCGTCGACGTCGGCCTGGTCGCGCAGGCTGGCCCTGGCCAGCCGCTGCACCGCGGGGCCGTGCCGGTCGAACGCCGCGCGCAACGCGTCCGGCTCGCCGCCGGCGAACCGCCGGGCGAGCTCGTCGACGGTGCCGCTCGCGGCGTCGTGGAGCACGACCGACACCCTAGCCGTACCTGCCGGCGACGCGACGTCGTCAGTCAGCAACATCCGGCGCACACCTCCGTTCCGCCCGGCGAGCCATCCAGGGGGTACGTCGGCGCGGCCGCCGTCGGATGCAGCGTCCGCCGTCTTGTGAGCAGCCACACCACGGTGCATCCGGGAGCCGGTCCCCCGGCGAATGACCGGGTACTTCCGTTCCCCGACAGCAAGGAGCAGTCGATGCGCCGATTCGGGCAATCCCTCGCGGTGGTGGTGTCCGCCGGGGCGCTGGCCACCCTGACGATCCAGGGCCCCGCCGCGGCGGCCGCCGCGGAGTCCATGGTGTCGGTCGTGCACGGCATTCCCGGCCAGCCGGTCGACGTCTACGTCAACGGCAAGAAGACGCTGGACAACTTCCAGCCTGCCACCGTGGCCGGCCCGCTCAGCCTGGCCGCGGGCACCTACGACGTCGCGCTGACCAAGCCGGGCGAACCGGCCTCGAACCCGCTGCTGGAGAACAAGGCACTGGCCGTGCCCGGCGGCAAGAACCTCAGCCTGGTCGCCCACCTCGACACCGCGGCGAAACCGGCACTGACCGCGTTCGTCAACGACGTTTCCCGCACGGCGCCGGGCAAGGCCCGGCTGGTGGTCCGCCACACGGCCGCCGCCCCGGCGGTCGACGTCCGCGCCGGCGGGAAGCCGGTCTTCCCCGGCCTGACCAACCCGAAGGAGGCCATGGCCGACCTGCCTGCCGGAACGGTGTCCGCCGACGTCACCCTGGCCGGCACCGGCACGGTCGTGCTGGGCCCGAAGGACCTCGCTCTCGCGCCGGGGACCGAGACGATCGTCTACGCGATCGGCTCGGCGGACGCCAAGACGCTCACCCTGGCCGCCCAGACGATCAAGAACCTGGGTGCCGCACCGTCGTCGATGCCGACCGGCAACGGCGGTCTGGCCGCCGACACCGGCACCGGCTCCTGGGCCCGGCCGGCCGCCGGTGGCCTGCTGGTCGCGCTGGTGGGGGCGTTCCTGCTGCGCCGCCGGGTGCAGCGCGCCTCCCGATGAGCGGACGACGTCCCAGCGGTGTGTCCCGGACGGCCGGGGCACACCGCTACGTCCTCGCCGCCGCCGCCGTCGCCGTTGTCGCCGGCGCCGTTGTCTTCGGCGCCGCCGCTACTCCGCGCGCGACCGGCGACCGGCCCTCCGCCGCGTCCGTCACCGGCGCACAGCCGCTCGTGGGTGCCGCACCGACCACGCAAGCGGCCGCGCTTCCCGGCCCGGAGGCGGTGATCGCGCCGACCAGGCTGGTCATCCCGGCCATCGGCGTCGACGCTCCCGTGGTTCCCGTCGGCGTCGACGAGACGGGGGCGTTCGCCGCTCCTGACCGGGTCGGCACCGTCGGCTGGTACCGCTACGGACCCGGCCTCGGCGCACCCGCGGGTTCACTGGTCATCGGCGGACACGTCGACAGCGCCCGGGAGGGCCCCGGCGCGTTCTTCCGCCTCCGCCGCCTCGAACCCGGCGCCCGGCTGCAGTTCACCGGCACCGACGGCAGGACACGGGACTACACCGTCACGGACCGCCGTCAGGTCCCCAAGTCGGCCATCGACCTGCAGGCTTATTTCGACACGACCGGCAGCCCCCGCATCACGCTCTTCACCTGCGGTGGTGCGTTCGACCGGGCCACCAGGAACTACGAAGACAACATCGTGGTCACCGCCGAACCGCGGTAGGTCATCGGCTCCCCCAGACCACGTAGTCCACCGTGACTTCGCCCGATGAGCGGGAGTCGGAGAACGTGAACACCGCGAGGTTCCTCTCCGTCGTCAGGGCGCAGACCGCTCGCCCGGACGCGGTACCGCTGCGCGGCACCCGGGTGAGCCGCAGTTCGGCGGGACACCCGTCGGGCCGGGTGTCCGTTCGGGCGGAGAGCGCCAGCGCGGTACCGGAAACCGCACTGATACCGGTGCTGTCGACGACGATGTCGGCGCCCTCGCTCGGGAAAGCGGTCTTGCCCGCGTCGAAGTCGTAGCCGGTCGAGGTACCCAGGGAGACGCGATCGGCGCCCAGTTCCCGCAGTTCCGGAGCCGGCGGCGAGTCCGTCGTCCGGTCCACGGTGGGCCGGGTCGACGGGGCCGGCTCCGTAGTCGCCGTCGAAGCCGGTGGGGTGACCGGCGGAGCGGAACTCGGAGGCTGCGGGGCGGCTGTCGGCTGCGGCGGCGAATCGTGGCCGCCCCACAGCGCGACTCCGCCGGCCACGAGCAGGCACAGCACACCGAGAGCCGCGGTCACCCTGATCCCGGCGGGCGTCAGCGGGCCGTGCCGGTTGAGCGGCGGCAGCCTGAGGGCCCCGCTCGTGCCGGCGGCGAGGAGCAGCGCGACGGCGATCACGAACACCGCCAGCGCCGACGGATCGGCCCACCCCCTCATGCAGCGGGCTCCCCGCTCTCCGCGGCCCTGACAGTGACCCGGACTTCACGCTGTGGCATGGGCTTCTCCTCGGTCAGGAGCTAGGTCGCTCCCCACCGCGGTGGGGTTACAGCCTGAGGACGCATCCCGCGAAGACCGGTGGCCGGCACGCTCCCTCTCGCCGCGCCGGCCACCGGTCCCCGCGTGGGCTCAGTCCTTCTTCAGAACGTTCTTGACCTTGTCCACGGCGTCCCCGACCGCGTCCTTGACGTTCTCGACCGCGTCCTTCAGGCCGGCCTTCGCCTGGTCCGCCTGGCCTTCCGCACGCAGTTCGTCGTCGCCGGTGGCACGGCCCGCCGCCTCCTTGGCCCGGCCGCCGAGGTCTTCGGCCTTGTTCCCGATCTTGTCGCCCAGCGACATGAGCCGCTCCTTTCGTCGGTCACCGTCCTTCGTGGACGGTCCTGCCCATCAAGACACTCGAGCGCGCCATTCGTCATTGCCCCGGTCGCGTGACCCTGTTCATACGAACGGGGCCGTGACGATTCCCGCGCACCCCGGGTCTTCCCGGCACAACGGTTCACCCGACGAAGGAGGAACACCATGGCCGAGCAGACCACGACCGCCGCGGGCACGACCGGCGCGCTGGTGACCAGCCAGGGCACCACGACGATCGCGGACACCGTCGTGCAGAAGATCTCCGGCCTCGCCACCCGCGAAGTTCCCGGTATTCACTCCCTCGGCGGCGGCGCTGTCCGCGCCTTCTCCGCCATCCGCGAGCGCATCCCGGGCGCGACCGCCTCGGCCGGGCAGGGCGTCTCCGTCGAGGTCGGTGAGAAGCAGGCCGCGGTCGACCTGCAGGTCGTCGTCGAATACGGCGTGTCCATCGCCGATGTCAGCCGGTCGGTGCGCCGGAACGTGATCACCGCGGTCGAGCGGATGACCGGCCTGGAGGTCGTGGAGGTCAACATCGCGGTCGGCGACCTCAACCTGCCCGGTGACGACACCGGCGACACCGGCTCCGACACCGGCCGGGTGCAGTGATCGTCGGCGACGTGGCCACCCCCACCACGGATTGACGGAGGTTCTCATGAACGCCACCCGGACAGGTCTCCTGACCGGTCTCGTCCTCGGTCTCGCCCTCGCCTTCGGCGGCTTCGGCGCGTTCCTGGCCGTCCTCGCGCTCGGCGCGATCGGCTTCCTGGCCGGCCGCCACCTCGACGGCGCCATCGACCTCGGCCGGCTGCTCGGCCGGGACCGGGGCTGACCCGTGACCACCCCAGCGCCCGCCGAAGACCGAGGCCGGCTGGTCATCTCCGGCCACGCCGTCGCCCGGATCACCGCCCACGCCGCCCGCGAGATCGACGCCGTCGGCGGTGCGGCCGGGCGCGTCCTGGGCCTCGCGCTCGGCAGCGAAGACGCCGACCGCCCGGTGCAAGCCGACGCCGAGGTCGACGGCGGCCGGGTGCGGCTGGCCGCCCGGCTGTCCGTCACCTACCCGGCTTCGGTCGCCCGCACCACCGAACGGGCCCGGGCCCACCTGCGCGACCGGGTCGGCGAGCTGACCGGTCTCGATGTGACACGGGTGGACATCACCGTCACCGCACTCCACCCGCCGGCCCCGTCCTCGAGGAGGGTTTCGTGAAACGCCGCCCCCGCCGCACCACCCCGGCTGCGCTGACGGCGCTGGTCGTGACCGCCGCCGGCGTCCTCACCGCCACCGTGGCCGTCCAGCTGATCCTCGGCGAGCGCCCGTGGCTCGACTACGGCGCCACGGCCCGGCGGCTGCACGAGCTGCGCTGGGCCGACCTGCCGGTCGTCGTCACCGGCGGGTTCGTCGCCCTCCTCGGCCTGGTCCTGGTGCTCGCGGCCGTGCTGCCGGGCAGGCTCACCGTGCTCCCGCTGCGCGGCGACCCGGACTCGGGCGCCGCCCGCCACAGCCTGGGCTCGACCCTCCGGGCGGCCGCGGCGCGGGTCGACGGCGTCGAGAAGGTGCGGCTGAAACTGCGGCGGCGCACCGTCCGCGTCCGGGTGCGGACGCGCCGCACCCGCCCCGACGGGATCGCCGACGCGGTCCGCGTCGCGGTCGCCGCGCGGCTGGACCGGATCGATCCGGTCCGCCGTCCCGAGGTCAAGGTCCGTCTTCGCGCACTGAGGAGCACGTCGTGAACCGTCCCGCCGGTCTCAACCGGACGCTGCTGGTCATCGCCGGCCTGCTGCTGATCGCCGCCGGGGCGATCCCGGCCGCGATCCGCTTCCACTGGCTGCCGGCACTCGGCGGGAACCGGCCGATCGTGCCGGGCACCGCGCTGCCGCCCACCTGGGTGCTCTCCGCGACCGCAGCCGCCGGCATCGTCGTGGCGCTGGCCGGACTGCGCTGGCTGGCCGCCCAGCTGATCCGCAAGCCGGCCGGCCGCACCTGGCACTTCGAGGCCGATCCCGGCGCCGGCCGCACCGAACTGGCCACCACCGTGGCGATCGGGCCGTTCACCGAGGAGCTGCGCGGCTACCCGGGCGTGCGCACCGCGACCGCGTCCCTCACCGGCTCCCGCGAGCACCCGGAGCTGTTCGCGGTGGTCTCGGTCGAGCAGGACGGCGATCCCGCCGCGATCCGCGACCGCATCCGCGAAACCGGGGTGCCCCGGCTGTGCCAGGCCCTCGACCTCGACGACCTGCCCACCCACGTCGAGCTGCGCTTCACCACCGCGGCCGGCACCCGCGTCGCCTGACCCCGGGCGTTTGCCGCCGCAGTCACCGGGTATCGCCCGTGACATGGCCGAAAAGGACGAACTGACGACCGAAGACCTGCGTGCCGAAGAATTCGACCGGGCCGCGGTGGGCACCGTGCTCGCCGCCGGTGACTGGGCGGGCTGGGACGACCTGCTCGACTGGCTGCGCACCGAAGGCCCGGGTGTCCCCGAGCTGTCACCCGGTGCGCTGCGCGGCATCCGCCAGGACGCCGAACGGGCCTGCGCCACGGGATTCCCGTTTCCCCACGACCCGGACCACCTCTACGCCCTCCTCCGCGGACAGCACCTCGCGCGAGCGCAAGACTGAGTTTGTCCCGGGGGCCGCCGGGTAGCCGCCGCACCGTGGATCGCTGGTACCGCAACGGGGTGATCTATTCCCTCGACATCGAGACCTTTCAGGATTCCGACGACGACGGTGTCGGTGACCTGCGCGGTCTCGCCGACCGGCTGGACTACCTCGGGCGGCTCGGGGTGGACACGATCTGGCTCAACCCGTGTCACCCGTCGCCGCGCCGCGACGGCGGCTACGACATCACCGACTACTACGGCATCGACCCGCGCTTCGGCACGCTCGGGGACTTCGCCGAACTCGTGAGCCAGGCCGACGAGGCCGGCATCCGGATCGTACTCGACCTGGTCGTCAACCACACCAGCGACGAGCACCCGTGGTTCCGGTCGGCCCTGTCCGGCCGGGAGGCACCACACCACGACTGGTACGTGTGGGCCGACCACGAACCGGCCGACCGGTGGGAAGGCGCCGTGTTCCCGGGCTCCGAAGAGGAGACCTGGACCTACGCCGAAGCCGTCGGCCGCTGGTACCGGCACCGGTTCTACCGCTTCCAGCCCGAACTCGACGTCGAGCACCCCGCGGTGCGGGCCGAGCTGGCCAAGATCGTCACCTTCTGGCTGCGGCTCGGCGTCGCGGGGTTCCGGATCGACGCGGCCCCGTTCCTCATCGAGTCACGCGGGCGACAGGACTTCGGTCTCCTGCGTCAGCTGCGGGAAACCGCCTCCTGGCAACGCGGGGACGCCGTGCTGCTCGCCGAGGCCAACGTGTCCGAGGACGAATTGCTGGAGTACTTCGGCACCGCCGACGACCAGGCCAGCCGCGCGACGATGCTCTTCGACTTCCGGCTCAACCAAGCCCTGATGCTCGCGCTGGCCCGCGGCGACGCCGAGCCGGTCCGGGAGCGGTTGCGGTGCTCGCCGCCGCTGCCCGGCCAGGCCCAGTGGGCCACCTTCCTGCGCAACCACGACGAAGTCGACCTCGGCGGCCTGTCCCCGGCCGAACGCGGCGACGTGATCGGCCGGTTCGGCCCCGAGCCCCACATGCAGCTCTATGACCGCGGCATCCGGCGCAGGCTGGCCTGCATGCTGGACGGCGACCGGCGGCGCCTGGAACTGGCCTACAGCCTGCTGCTGACCATGCCGGGCAGCCCCGTGCTGCGCTACGGCGACGAGATCGGCATGGGCGAGGACCTGGCGCTGCCCGAGCGCACCGCGATCCGCACGCCGATGCAGTGGTCCGACGGGCCCAACGGCGGGTTCTCCCGCGCCGCGGCCGAGCAGCTGGTCGCCCCGCTCGTCGAAGGCGGGCCGTTCGGCTTCGAACGGGTCAACGTCCTCGGCCAGCGCCGGGACCCCAACAGCCTGCTGACCTGGTTCGAGCGGGTGCTGCACACCCGCAAGGAGTGCCCGGAGATCGCCGTCGGCAGGCACGAGCCCGTCGACGGCGGCCGGGCGGAGGTCCTGGTGCACCGGGCCGAAACCGCGAAGGGCCGCATGGTGTTCGTGCACAACCTGGGCCCCTCCGCCTGCCGCGTCCGCATCCCGGCCGAGCCCGACGACCTGGCGCTGCCGGTGTTCGAGGACAGCGGCTACGACGACCGGATCGACCCCGCGGACGTGGCCGTCGCCGGCCACGGCTACCGCTGGTTCCGGCTCGTCACCGCCTGACCAGCCACGCCGCGGCGTCCGCCGGGAGGCGGCCGCCTTCCGGCGGCACGCTGGCCAGCAGCACCCGCGCACTGTCCGGCAGCTCGACGGGCTCGGCGGAGAGGTTGACCACGCACTCGAACCCCGGCTCACGGGCGAAGGACAGCACGCCCTCCGGGGCGGGCAGCCACGTCATGGTGCCGTCCCCCAGCGCGGGGTGTTCTCGCCGCGCGGCGAGAGCGGTGCGGTACAGGCAGAGCATCGACTCGGGGTCGTCGCGCTGCGCCTGCGCGGTCAGGTCCCGCCACCGGGCCGGCTGCGGCAGCCACGTCGGCACGCCGTCGCCGGTGAAGCCGAACGGCGGCGCCGTTCCCGACCACGGCAGCGGCACCCGGCAGCCGTCCCGGCCCCGCTGGGTGTGACCGGAGCGCTCCCACGTCGGGTCGGTGAGCACGTCGTCGGGCAGGTCCTCGACCTCTTCCAGCCCGAGTTCCTCGCCCTGGTAGAGGTACGCGCCGCCGGGCAAGGCCAGCATCAGCAGCAGCGCCGCCCGGGCCCGCCGCCTGCCCAGCGGCAGATCGGCCGGTTCGGACGGGCAGGGGTGGTCCTCGATCCGGGTGTTCACGCGGCCGAACCGCGTCACGTGCCGGACGACGTCGTGGTTGGAGAGCACCCAGGTGGCGGGCGCCCCCACCGCGTGCACGGCGTGCACCGTGCAGTCGATCACCGAGCGCAGCGCTCCGGCGTCCCAAGAACAGCGCAGGAAGTCGAAGTTGAACGCGGTGTGCAGCTCGTCCGGGCGGACGTAGCACGCCAGCCGCTCCGGCTTCGCGACCCAGGCTTCGGCGACGAACACCCGGTCCGGGCCGAACTCGTCCGCGACCTTGCGCCACGACCGGTAGATCTCGTGCACGCCCTCGAGGTCCCAGTGCGGGTGCCGGATGCGGTCCGGCGGCGCCATCAGATCTTCGTGGCCGGTGCCCAGATCGGGGAACGCCGAGTCTTTCACCAGGCCGTGGGCGACGTCGATGCGGACGCCGTCGACGCCACGGGAGAACCAGTACCGCAGCAGGTCCTCGAAGTCGGCCCGCACGTCCGGGTGGTCCCAGTTCAGGTCCGGTTGCTCGGGTGCGAACAGGTGCAGGTACCACTCGCCGTCCGGCACGCGCTGCCACGCGGAGCCGCCGAAGACGCTGCGCCAGTCGGTGGGCGGCAGCTCGCCGCCGTCGCCCCGCCCCGGCCGGAAGTGGTACCGCGCCCGTTCGGGCGAACCGGGCCCGGCGGCCAGCGCGGCCCGGAACCACCGGTGGCGGTCGGAGGTGTGGTTCGGCACGACGTCGATCACCAGCCGCAGCCCGGCCCGGTGCACCTCGGCGATCAGCTCGAGGGCGTCCGCGTCGGTCCCGAACAGCGGGTCGACGGCCCGGTGGTCCTCGATGTCGTAGCCACCGTCGACCATCGGCGAGCGGTAGAAGGGCGTCGTCCACACGGCGTCCACGCCCAGCTCGGCCAGGTAGCCGAGCCGCGCGCGCAGGCCGGCGAGATCGCCGGTACCGTCCCCGTTCGCGTCGGCGAAGCTGCGGGGGTAGACCTCGTAGACGACGGCGTCGCGCCACCAGTTCTCGGAGTTGTCCATGAGAACCGGGTAGCCAGCTCCGGCGGGGCTCAACCGGGTCGTCCCCCGGACCCGACGGCGGCGACGACCTCGTCGATCCGCTCGGCCAGCCACAGGTCCGGCTCGGTGACGACTCCTTCACGGGTGGTCAACAACCGGAAGGTCACACCTCCGTCCACCGGCTCGACGTGGGCGTGGTCGTTCATCGCCCGCGCCTCGCGCTGGACGCGCTCGACCAGCGGCGTGATCCGGTCGGCGGGCAGCTCCACCGTGCGCTCGATCCCGTGCCGGTCCCCCGACCACCCGGTCAGGTGGCGCAGGCCGCGGGCCACCTCTTCGTCCGTCAGCCGCGTCGGGACCTCCGGCCGGTGACTCGCCGCATCGCGGGGCGACTCGCCCGCGGGCCTGAGTGTCTCGACGACAGCACGCGGGAGCCGTCCGCGAAGCTCCTCGGCGAGCGCGGGATCGGTCCGGGTCAGCGCGGTCAGGACGGCCTGGGTCAGGTAGCGGCCCCGCTCGGGCGTGGTCCGCAGCCGCCGGGCCACCGCCGCTTCGACGTCGGTGCCCGACTCCAGGTTCGCCGGCCCGGCGTCCCGCACCGGCCCGGCCTCGGGACTCGGCAGCCGGCCGGCCAGCCACTCGCGCCCGGTGTCCGGCAGGCACCGGGCGAGCGCGGCGACGACGGCGGCGAGTACGGCCCTGGCTTCGTCCGGATCATCCAGCTCGGCCACGTCTTCGACGGCGGTCAGCCACTTCTCGTGCTGTACCACGGTAACTCCCTTCGCGCGGGTGCTTTCGCGGTCGCGTACCCGCCGAGGAGCCGATCACACGTCCGTGCGGCGGGGGTGGTCACGGCGTTCCGCCCAGCACCCGCCACACCCGGGTGGCCAGGTGCAGGTTCAGCCTGCTGTCCACGTCGTTGAGGTCCAGCTCGGTGATCTCCCGGATCCGGCCGAGCCGGTAGCGCAGCGTGCTCCGGTGGATCATCAGCGCGGCGGCGGTGTCGTCGTAGCTGCCGCCGCACTCGAGGTACTGCGTGAGCGTCGGGACCAGCTCGGCGTTGCGCTGGGTGTCGTAGTCGAGCAGTTTCCCGAGCCACTCGCGGACGAACTCGACGACGTCGCCGTGGTTCTGCCCGGTGTCGAGGATGCGGTAGATCCCCAGCTGCTCGAACGTGGTGAAGCCGTTCGGGGTGTGCGAGTTGCGCCGGATCTGCACCGCCCGCACCGCTTCGGCGTAGGACTTGGGCAGCTGGCCCGGGGTGTCACAGCTGCTGCCGATGCCGATCGCCCCGTCGGCACCGAGGCTTTCCGACAGCGAGGCGTACAGCGCCGCACCGTCCGGCCTCCCGGCGACCAGCAGCACCACCGAGCCCGAATGGCGCGACACGAGCGTGGCGAGCCCGAGTGCCGTCACGGCGCGGCCCGTGGCGTCGGCGACCATGTCGTCGGCGAGGTCGCCGGACCACCGCAGCACGACCACGTGGTGCGGGCGGCGCAGGTCGTGCCCGATCGCCTCGGCCCGTGCGTAAGCGCTTCCGTCGTCGGTACCGGCGACGAGGTCGTCCACCAGGTCGCGGTGCAGGCGCAGCTCGGCCTCGGCCAGGCTGCGCTGGTGTGACAGTTCCAGCGCCAGCACGGTCGTGCCGTATTCGAGGGCGAAGACCTGGTCCGCGCCTGCGGTCCGCCCGGGGTCGACGAGGGCGAGCACGCCGAGCACCTCGTGCCGCGGCCGCACCAGCGAGACGAGCCGGTCCTTGACGCGGATCGGCTCGGACCGGGTCGCGGCGCGCCGCAGCAGCTCCTCGCGCCGGTGCACCGCGACCTTC
The DNA here is from genome assembly GCF_040610315.1 of Amycolatopsis sp. NPDC004169. Classification (NCBI taxonomy): domain Bacteria; kingdom Bacillati; phylum Actinomycetota; class Actinomycetes; order Pseudonocardiales; family Pseudonocardiaceae; genus Amycolatopsis; species Amycolatopsis sp. NPDC004169. The sequence continues at coordinate 113,513 of NZ_JBEXMD010000020.1, read as the reverse complement.
GGGTACGGGTCCGGCCGGCCGGGGCCGCCCCACGCGCGCAGGTTGCCGAATCGATCCTCAATCGCTACGGGCAACGCGGTCAGCTGGTGCAGCGCGTGCGCGATGCCCGGCTCGCCGGCTCCGGAGGCGGAGATGGTGGACAGCACGTCGTGCACCAGCTTCTGCTGCTTGAGCCGCTCCACCGACGCGGACAGCTGCCCGTTGAGCTCCCTCAGTGCCACCGACTGCCGACGCTCCCGCTTGAGCAGCGCCGAGTTGGCCAGCGCCGCGGCCGCCTGCTGGCAGAGCGAGCTGAGCAGGAAGGACTCGTCAGGGGATGGGGCCTGCTCGGCCCGGACCACGAGGATGCCAGTCAGGCCGCCCATCGCGCGCAGCGCGTAGCACCAGCGCCACTGGCCGTCGGACAGCTCGATCCCCCCGCTCTGCCCGTCGAGCTTGCCGACCGCCGCGCCGAGGTCGGGATGGGCCTTTTCCGCACCATTCTGCGGGGTGACCGTTCCGTCGTCGTCGACGAGGTAAGCCGCATCGGTTGTGCAACCAATCAATGACGAAACCGATGCCGCGGCGATGCGCAGGATGTCCGCCGCGTCGCGGCCGTCGAACATCATCATCGAAATCGCGAACAGGCCGTGGAGATTCGACAACTGGGCCAGCCACCAGCTGTCCGTCTTGGCTTCGTTGCCGGGCGTGACCACATCTTCCTCGGGCGTCATAACCGCCTCCCCGGCGCCGAGCTGCTGTTTCGCACCCTACGCCGCCGGGACCTGTTCCGCCGGGCCGACAAGGCTCCCGGAAATTCAGCCTGCGGGGCGCACGCGGGCCGGGCGTGCCTTTGCCACGGTGGAACACATCGGACAGGTTCCCCGTCGCCGAACGCCGGAAGCGGAGAGCGAAAAGCCTGTCCGCAGGGCAATTCCCGCGGAATCGGTTCCGACCGGACACTCCCGTTGGGACGATCCGGTCGCCCGCCCGAGCCCGGAACGAACACCACGCGAACAACCGGAGGCGAGCCATGACCGCACAGCCGGGCGCGACCGCGCCTACCCCACGCCACGCTCCCGAACGCGTCCCGATCGCTTCCTACGACGACTACCGCGACGCCGAGCGCGCCGTGGACTACCTCTCGGACCAAGGGTTTCCGGTCCAGCGGACCGCCATCATCGGCCGTGACGTGCAGCTGGTCGAGCAGGTCATCGGCCGGCTCGGCCTCGGCGGCGCCGCCCTGCGCGGCGCCGGTTCCGGAGCGCTGAGCGGGCTCCTGATCGGGTGGCTGTTCGGCCTGTTCAACTGGTTCACCCCGGTTCTCGCCACGCTGACGCTCGCCCTCTACGGGCTGGTCTTCGGCGCGGTCGTCGGGGCGATCTTCGGGCTGGTCGCGCACGCGCTGCAGGGCGGCCGCCGCGACTTCGCGTCGGTCCGCGCGATGGCGCCCACCCGCTACGAGGTCGTCGCCGACGCCGAAGTCGCCGACGACGCACGGGCGCTGCTGGCGCAGCTGCCCCCGGCGCCGGGGGGTGTGTGATGGCCAAGGCGGTCGGGATCGACCTCGGCACCACCAACTCGGTGATCGCCGTCTGGGAAGCGGGCGAACCACGGGTCATCCCCAACTCGGAGGGAGCACGGACCACCCCGTCGGTGGTCGGGTTCACCGAAAGCGGTGAACGGCTGGTCGGGCAGCTCGCCCGCCGCCAGGCGATCCTCAACCCGAAGGGCACCATCTACTCGGCGAAGCGGTTCATCGGCCGCAAGTTCGACGAGGTGTCCGACGAGGCCAAGGCGGTCGGGTTCGACGTCGTCGAAGGCGAGGGCGGTGTCGTCCGCTTCGACATCCGCGGCAAGCTCTACTCGCCGGAGGAGATCAGCGCGCAGGTGCTGCGCAAGCTGGCCGACGACGCGGGCAAGCACCTCGGCGAGCGGGTGACCGAGGCCGTGATCACCGTGCCCGCGTACTTCAACGACGCCCAGCGGCAGGCGACCAAGGACGCCGGGAAGATCGCCGGGCTGAACGTCCTGCGGATCATCAACGAGCCGACCGCCGCCGCACTGGCCTACGGGCTGGACTCCCAGCAGCACGAGACCGTGCTGGTCTTCGACCTCGGCGGCGGCACGTTCGACGTGAGCCTGCTCGACGTCGGCGACGGCGTGGTCGAGGTGCGGGCCACCGCGGGCGACAGCCACCTCGGCGGCGACGACTTCGACCGGCGGCTCGTCGACTTCCTCGCCGACAAGTTCGCCGCGGACAACGGCATCGACCTGCGGCAGGACGCGCAGGCGCTGCAGCGGCTGTTCGAGGCGGCGGAGAAGGCCAAGGTCGAGCTGTCGTCGGTCGCCCAGACGAGTGTCAACCTGCCGTTCATCACCGCCGACGCGAGCGGGCCGAAGCACCTGACCGCGACGATCCGGCGCTCGGAGTTCGAGCAGATCACCGCGGACCTGGTCGAGCGCTGCCTCGGCCCGGTTCAGCAAGCGATGTCCGACGCCAAGGTGAGCGCGAACGACATCGACGAGGTCATCCTGGTCGGCGGCTCGACCCGGATCCCCGCCGTGCAAGCCCTGGTCCGCCGGTTGACGAACGGCAAGGACCCGAACATGAGCGTCAACCCGGACGAGGTCGTCGCGCTCGGCGCCGCCGTGCAGGCCGGGGTGCTCAAGGGCGAGGTCAAGGACGTCCTGCTGCTCGACGTCACTCCCCTGTCCCTCGGCGTGGAAACCCGCGGCGGCGTGATGACGAAGATCATCGAGCGGAACACGACGATCCCGGCGCGGCGCACGGAGGTCTTCTCCACTGCGGAGGACAACCAGCCCGCCGTCGACATCGTGGTGCTGCAGGGCGAGCGCGAGCGCGCGGCCGACAACCGGGTGCTCGGGCGGTTCCAGCTCAAGGACATCCGGCCGGCACCGCGCGGCGAGCCGCAGATCGAGGTGACCTTCGACGTCGACGCGAACGGCATCGTCAACGTCACCGCGCGGGACAAGGACACCGGCGCCGAGCAGGGCATCACGATCACCGAGAGCTCGAACCTCGACAAGTCCGAGATCGAGCGGATGGTCAGCGAGGCCGAGCGCAACCGCGCCGACGACGAACGCCTGCGCGAGGAGGTCGAGGCGCGCAACCTGCTGGACAGCGTCGCCTACCAGGCCGAGAAGGCGATCACCGACCAGACGCCGGCGCACGAGAAGGCACGCGCGGAAATGCTGATCACCGACGCCCGCGAAGCCGTCCAGTCGAACGCGCCGCTGGACCGGGTGCGCGAGCTGACCTCGGAACTGCAGCAGGTGCTGGCCGGGCTCACCGCGGCCCGGCCGGGCGGGGACGGCGGTCCTCCGCCGCCGCAGCGAGAGCCGGCCGAGGACGACGACGTGATCGACGCCGACTTCGATCGGGCGTGAGGAAACCATGGCCACCACAGGAAAATCCACGGAGCCGGGGACATCCTCCGTGGACGCCGCCGGGACGGGTGCCGAGTCCGGCCCCCAGGACGCACCCGTCCCGGCGGTGGGGCCGGACCGGCTCCAGGAGCTCGAGGCGAAGGCGGCCGAATGCGAGGACCGCTGGCGCCGGGCGATGGCCGACGCCGACAACCTGCGCAAGCGGCACGCGGCGGAGCTGCGCGCCGAGCGCGCGGCCGAACGGGCCCGGGTCGCCGCGGCCTTCCTCCCCGTCGTCGACAACCTGGAACTGGCGCTCTCGCACGCCGAAGCCGACCCCACCGCCGTCGTGCAGGGCGTGCTGGCCATCCGCGACCAGGCCGTGCAGCTGCTGGCCGGCCTCGGGTACGAGCGGGACGCCGAGAGCGGCGTCCCGTTCGACCCGGCCCGGCACGAGGTGGTCGCGGTCGTCGACGAGCCGGGTGCCGAGCCGAACACGGTGACCAGGGTGGTCCGGCCGGGGTACGGGACCGGTGGCGGGCAGCTGCGGCCGGCCGCGGTCGCCGTGGCCAAGTCGCGGGGGTGAGCGCGTGGCACGGGACTTCTACGCCGCGCTCGGCGTCGGCCGGGACGCCGGCACCGAGGAGATCCAGCGGGCGTACCGGAAGCTCGCCCGCGAGAACCACCCGGACGTCAACAAGGACCCCAAGGCCGAAGACCGGTTCAAGGAGGTCAGCGAGGCCTACCAGGTGCTGTCCGACCCGGAGCAGCGACGCAAGTACGACCGGTTCGGTGCGGACTTCCGGCAGGTGCCCGACGACTGGGAGCAGCGCGTCGGCGCCGGCGCCGGACCGCGCGGCGGCCGGGTCCGGTACAGCACCTCCGGTAGTGGATTCGACGGCAGTGGGTTCGAAGGAAGTGGGTTCGAAGGGTTCGAGGGTGTCGACCTCGAAGACCTCCTCGGCGGTCTCTTCGCCGGCCGGGGGCGCGGCGGCCCGGTGCCGGGCGCGGACCAGGAGGCCGAGCTCGAGCTGACCGTCGAGGAGGCCTACCGCGGCGGGCAGCGGCACCTGAACTTCGGCGGCGACCGCGAATACGACGTGAAGATCCCGCCGGGGGTGCTCGACGGGCAGCGCATCCGGCTGGCCGGGCAGGGCGGGCGCGGCTCCGGCAACGCCGCCCCCGGCGACCTCTACCTCGTCGTCCGCATCCGGCCGGACCGCCGGTACCGCCTGGACGGGCGCGACATCCACGTGACACTGCCGGTGACGCCGTCGGAGGCCGCGCTCGGGGCCACGGTCCCGATCACCACCCCCGGCGGCGAGGTGAAGGCGCGCGTCGCGGCCGGGTCGTCCAGCGGACGGCGGCTCCGGCTGCGCGGGGAAGGCATGCCGAACCCGAAGGGCAAGCCCGGTGACCTCTACGCCGAGGTCCGGATCATGGTGCCGAAACGCCCGACCAAGCGCGAACGCGAGCTGTTCGAAGAGCTCGCCGCGGCGTCCGACTTCGATCCCAGGAGGACCTGATGGCGCGGTACGTGCTCGTCCGCCCGGCCCGGCTCGACCTCGAGACCGTGGCCGCGCGCACCGGGCTGCACCCCGAGCTGCTCCGCCGGTTCGCGGCCCTCGGCCTGGTGGAGACGACCCCGGACGCGAACGGGCGCCCGTGCTTCCCACCGTCCACTGTGGCCAGACTGGCCCGGATCCAGCGGTTGCGCGCCACGCTGTCGGTGAATTACGCCGCGCTCGGGCTGGTGCTGGACCTGCTCGACCGCATCGACGTCCTCGAAGCCCGAGTCAGGAGCCCCCGGCGATGGACATGAGCAAGCTGACCCAGAAGTCGCAGGAAGCGCTGCAGGAGGCCCAGAGCGTCGCCGGCCGCCTCGGCCACACCGAAACCGACGGCGAGCACCTGCTGCTCGCCCTGCTCGACCAGCCCGAGGGGCTCGTCCCGCGGCTGCTGGCGCAGACCGGCGCGGACGTCGACGCACTGCGCACCGCCGTCGAGGCCGAGCTGGCCCGGCGGCCGAAGGTGACCGGGCCCGGGGCCACGCCGGGGCAGGTCTACGTCACCCGGCGGCTGGCCGGGCTGCTCGACGCGGCGGAGCGGGAAGCCCGGCGGCTCAAGGACGAGTACGTCTCCGTCGAGCACCTGGTCCTGGCGCTGGCCGAGGAGGGGACGGCGTCGGCGGCCGGGCGGATCCTGCGCGACCACGGCGTGACCCGGGACTCCTTCCTGACCGCGCTGACGAAGGTCCGCGGCAACCAGCGCGTCACGTCGGCGACGCCGGAAGGTGCCTACGAGGCACTGGAGAAGTACGGCCGCGACCTGGTCGCCGACGGGCGCGCCGGCAAGCTCGACCCGGTGATCGGGCGGGACACCGAGATCCGCCGCGTCGTCCAGATCCTCTCGCGCAAGACTAAGAACAACCCGGTGCTCGTCGGCGATCCCGGCGTCGGCAAGACCGCGATCGTGGAGGGGCTGGCGCAGCGGATCGTGCGCGGCGACGTGCCGGAGGGCCTGCGGGACCGGACGATCTTCTCGCTCGACCTGAGCGCGCTGGTGGCCGGGGCCAAGTACCGCGGCGAGTTCGAAGAGCGGCTCAAGGCCGTGCTCGGCGAGGTCAAGGCGGCCGAAGGCCGGATCATCCTGTTCGTCGACGAGCTGCACACGATCGTCGGCGCGGGCGCCACCGAAGGCGCGATGGACGCCGGCAACATGCTCAAGCCGATGCTGGCCCGCGGCGAACTGCACATGATCGGCGCGACCACGCTGGACGAGTACCGCAAGCACATCGAGAAGGACGCCGCGCTGGAACGGCGGTTCCAGCCGGTCGTCGTGCCCGAACCGGCCGTCGAGGACACCATCTCCATCCTGCGCGGGCTGCGCGAACGGCTCGAGGTGTTCCACGGCGTCAAGATCCAGGACGCTGCGCTCGTCGCCGCGGCCGTGCTGTCGCACCGCTACATCAGCGACCGGTTCCTGCCGGACAAGGCGATCGACCTCGTCGACGAGGCGTGCGCGCGGCTGCGCACGGAAATCGACTCGATGCCCGCCGAACTCGACGAACTCACCCGGCGCCTGACGCGGCTGGAGATCGAAGAAGCCGCGCTGGCCAAGGAAACCGACAAGGCGAGCAAGGCGCGGCTGGAAGAGCTGCGCCGGGAGCTGGCGGACCTGCGGGCCGAAACCGACGCCAAGAAGGCGCAGTGGGACGCCGAACGCCAGGCGATCCGGCGCGTGCAGGAGCTGCGGTCCGAACTGGAGCGAGTCCGCCACGAAGCCGAAGAGGCGGAACGGAACTACGACCTCAACCGCGCCGCCGAGCTGCGCTACGGCGAGATCCGCGAGCTGGAACGCCAGCTCGAAGCCGAAGAGGAGCGGCTGGCGAGCAAGCAGGGCGAGAAGCGGCTGCTGCGCGAGGTCGTCACCGAGGACGAGATCGCCGAGATCGTCTCGCAGTGGACCGGCATCCCGGTTTCCCGGCTGCAGGAAGGCGAACGCGAGAAGCTGTTGCGGCTGGACGAGATCCTGCACGAGCGGGTCATCGGCCAGGACGAGGCCGTCCGGCTGGTCGCCGACGCGATCATCCGCGCCCGGTCCGGCATCCGCGACCCGCGCAAGCCGATCGGGTCGTTCCTCTTCCTCGGCCCGACCGGCGTCGGGAAGACCGAGCTGGCGAAAACCCTGGCGGCGGCACTGTTCGACAGCGAGGACAACATGGTCCGGCTCGACATGAGCGAGTACCAGGAGCGGCACACGGTCTCGCGGCTGCTCGGCGCGCCGCCGGGGTACGTCGGCTACGACGAGGGCGGCCAGCTCACCGAAGCCGTGCGGCGCAGGCCGTACTCGGTGGTGCTGTTCGACGAGATCGAGAAGGCGCACCCGGACGTGTTCAACACGCTGCTGCAGGTGCTCGACGACGGCCGGATCACCGACGCGCAGGGCAGGCTGGTCGACTTCCGCAACACGGTGATCATCATGACGTCCAACATCGGCTCGCAGCACCTGCTCGACGGCGTCACCTCGTCCGGGGAGATCAAGGCGGAAGCCCGCGAGGCGGTGCTGGCGGAGCTGCGGCACCACTTCCGGCCCGAGTTCCTCAACCGCCTCGACGACATCGTGCTGTTCACCCCGCTGGCGCTGCCGGAGATCGAGCGGATCGTGGACCTGCAGTTCGACCAGCTGCGCCGCCGGCTGGCCGAGCAGGGCGTCACGGTGGAGCTGACCGAAAACGCGCGGCGGTTCATCGCCGAGCGCGGGTTCGACCCGGTGTACGGCGCCCGGCCGTTGCGCCGCTACATCTCCCACGAGGTCGAGACCCGGATCGGCCGCGCGCTGCTGCGCGGCGAGCTGACCGAGGGCCTGGTGATCGTGGTCGACGCGGCCGACGGCGACCTGACCGTCGACTTCCGGGCCCCCGCGGAGGAAGCCGCATGAAGACCGTCACCGTCACCTGCGAACACTGCGGGAAGACCAACCGGATTCCCGCCGCCGCGGACGGATCGCCCCGGTGCGGTAACTGCCACCGGCCGCTGCCGTGGGTGGTCGACGCGGGCGACGACGACTTCGCGCCGATCGCCGAGCAGGCCGGCCTCCCGGTGCTCGTCGACCTGTGGGCCACCTGGTGCGGCCCCTGCCGGTCGGTGAGCCCGGCACTGGACCGGCTCGCCCGCGCGCGGGCCGGGAAGGTGAAGCTCGTCAAAGTGGACGTCGACCGGGCGCCGGGCGTGGCGCGCCGGTTCGAGGTCATGGCCGTGCCGACCCTGCTGGTGCTCCGCCACGGCGAGGTCGTCCGGCGGCAAGCAGGCGCGGCACCGGAGAACGTGCTGCGCGACTGGCTCGACCAAGCACTGGACTCGCCGGAGGAGGCGAAGAAATGACCACCGTCATCGACCCGCACCTGGCCCTCGTCCGGGACGTGGTGCCCCGGACACCGCAAGGCTGCCAAGAGTGCCTCGCGGCCGGGACCGCGTGGGTGCACCTGCGGCTGTGCCTGACCTGCGGGCACGTCGGCTGCTGCGACTCGTCCCCGATGAAGCACGCGAGCCGGCACGCCCACGCCATCGGCCACCCCATCGTGCGCTCGTTCGAGCCCGGGGAGAACTGGCGCTGGTGCTACGTGCACGAGGCGTTCGTATGACGGTCGCGGCGCAGGACCTCGTCGAGACCCCGGATCCGCACGGCGCGTTCCCCCGGCTGACCCGCGAGCAGATCGAGAAGCTCTCGGACGCGGGCGAGCGCCGTCCGGTGCGGCCGGGGGACGTGCTCTACGCCCAAGGGGAACGGGACACGGACTTCTACGTCGTCCTGAGCGGCAAGGTCGCCATCCAGCACCGCGAAGGGGACGAAACCAGAACCGTGCGGGTGCACGGGCCGGGACGGTTCCTCGGCGAGCTGGGCCTGCTCGAAGGGCAGCCGTCGTTCTTCTCCGCCGTCGTCGCGGAACCCGGCGAGGTGCTCGCCATCGGAGCCGGCAAGCTGAGGCAGCTCGTCCTCGGCGACCCGGTCCTCGGCGATCTGATCCTGCACGCCTACTTCGCCCGCCGCGCGGTCATCATCGGCTCCGGCGACGGGCTGCGGATCGTCGGCTCGTGCTACTCGCCGGACACCCGGCGGCTGCTGGAGTTCGTGGCCCGCAACCGCCTCCCGTACCGGCTGGACGACCTCGACAAGGACCACGGAGCCGAGGAGCTGCTGCGCCGGCTCGGCGTCACGGTCGACGAGACCCCGGTGGTGGTGCTGCCCGGCGCCGGGGTGCTGCGCAACCCCAGCAACACCGAACTGGCGTCCGCGATGGGGCTGCGGCACGAGGAGCTCCCGGTCGGCGTGCGCGACGTGCTCGTGGTCGGCGCCGGACCCGGCGGGCTCGCGGCCGTCGTCTACGCGGCCTCCGAAGGATTGGCGACGTCGGCGTTCGACGCCGTCGCCGCGGGCGGGCAGGCGGGCACGACGTCCCGGATCGAGAACTACCTCGGCTTCCCGTCCGGGATCTCGGGCGCGGAACTGGCCGAGCGGTCGGTGATCCAGGCGGACAAGTTCGGCGTCCGGGTCGTGGTTCCTGGCGAGGCCCGCACGCTCACCCCGCAGGGCGGGCTGTACGCGGTGGGCTTCGACGACGGCACCGAAATCGTCACCCGGACGGTGATCATCGCGACCGGCGCCCGGTACCGGCGGCTGCCCCTCCCCCGGCTCGAACACCTGGAAGGCACCTGCCTGTACTACGCCGCGACCCCGCAGGAGGCCCGGCAGTGCCAGGCCGACCCGGTCGCGGTGGTCGGCGGCGGCAACTCCGCGGGGCAGGCCGCGGTGTTCCTGGCCCAGACCTCGCCCGTGGTGCACCTGCTCGTGCGTGGCGGCGACCTCGGCGCGGACATGTCGCGGTACCTGGTCGACCAGGTCGAGCGGCACCCGCGGATCCAGGTCCACCTGCACACCGAAGTCCGCGACGTCGACGAGGACGGCAAGACGATGTCGGGCGTCGAGGTCGAGGACAACCGCACCGGCGAGCGGCACCGGCTCGCCGCCCGCGCGTTGTTCGTCTTCATCGGCGCGGCACCCCACACGCGCTGGCTGTCCGGCCACGTCGCGCTCGACGAGGACGGGTTCGTGCTCACGGGCGCGGACGCGGGAGGCTCCCACAGGCCGTTGCCGCTCGAAACGAGCAGCCCCGGCGTGTTCGCCGTCGGCGACGTCCGGCACGGCTCGGTGAAGCGCGTGGCCTCGGCGGCGGGCGAAGGGGCGATGGCCGTCCGGCTGGTGCACGAGCGCCTCGCACAAGAACTCGCCGAACCGGGAGGACTCCCATGACCACCAGGCTTTCCCTCGCGCTCACGGAACTGGACCGGCTGATCGGCCAGGTGGCGCCACCGCACGAACTCACCATCAGCTCGACCCTGCACCCCGGGAGCTACACCGTCGTCGCGATCGCCGGGCGGGCGGACGCACCGGCGTTGCGGACTCTTGCCGGGTACCTGGCCGGGCTGGTCCACGCGGGCTCCCGGAACTTCGTCGTCGACCTGTCCGGGGTCGAGCGGCCCGGCGACGACCTGCTCGGCCTGCTGCGCCGCTTCGGCGACCGGCTGACGGCCGCCGGCGGGGAGCTGGAGCTGATCGGGCTGACGCCACCGGTGCTGTACGAGCTGGACGACGAGCCGCTCGCCGAGATCTTCGCGCTCTACCGCGTGGATGCCGAAGGCGGACAGCCGCGGTGGGCGGCGCTGCGCTGCCCGCAGGGGTTCGACGGCGTCGCCGAACCCGGCTCCCCCGCCCGGTTCCGCGCGTTCGTCGACACCGCGGCCACCGGCCGCGGCGAGCGGTTCGGGAGGCGCCGATGACCACCGTGAGCCGCCGCCCCCACCGGCGGGCGTGGTTGCAGATCTTCGCGATCGGCCTGCTGCTGTGGGTGCTGTCGGTCGTCGTGACGTACGCGACCGGCAACCCGAACCTGCTGCCGACGCTCGTGCTGCTCGGCAGCTTCCTGGTGCCGGTGACGTTCGTGGCGTGGGCGTTCGAGCGCCGTGACTCCGGGGAGATCACCGCCGAGCTGGTGTTCCGGACCTTCTTCGTCGGCGGGGTGCTCGGCGTCCTCGGCGCTTCGGTGCTGGAGACCTACCTGCTGTACCCGTCTATGTGGCTGTACGTGGGGGTCGGGCTGATCGAGGAGGCGGTCAAGCTGATCGCGCTCGCTCTCCTCACGCGCCGGCTGGCCGTGAAGTCCATGCGGGACGGGATCATCCTCGGCGCGACGGTCGGTTTCGGCTTCTCCGCCTTCGAATCCGCGGGTTACGCGCTCACGTCGTTGTTCACCGCGCGCGGCCTGTCGCTGGACGACCTGGTCACGACCGAACTGCTGCGCGGGCTGCTCGCGCCGGTCGGGCACGGGCTGTGGACCGCCATCCTGGGCGGGCTGCTGTTCGCGTGGAGCACGCGCGAACACTTCGTGCTGAGCCTGCGCCTGGCGCTCGCGTTCCTCGGCGTCGCGTTGCTGCACGCGCTGTGGGACTCGATGTCGGCCATCGCGCTCGTGATCACCCTGGTGCTGTACGGGCAGGTGGCGCAGTTCGACCCGCGCGGCCTCGTCGTCCCACCCGAGGACGTGACAACGGTGTACACCGTGACGACCTGGGTGGGGTTGGGCGTGATCGCGCTGATCGGCGTGCTGTGGCTGCTGGTCCTGGTCCGGCGGTCGCGGCGGGAACGCCGGGAACCCCACTGGACGTACCGGATCCCGGCCGCGCGCACGCCGGCGACCGGACGGTACTGACCCACCGAGGGAGTTCGCCGACGTGACCGTTTCACCATCTTCCCGACCGGCCACCATGCCTTCGGACGTGAATGAGCAGCTCGGACCGTTCGACCGGTTCGCCAGCGTCGTCAGCAAATTCACCTCACGCGCGTGGTTCTTCGTCCTTTGTGTCCTGCTGGTCGTCCTGTGGGCACCGTCGTTCCTCATCCTGCCGAGCTTCGACACGTGGCAGCTGATCATCAACACCGCGACCACGATCGTGACGTTCCTGCTCGTCGCCCTGCTGCAGAACACCCAGAAACGCTCCGACGACGCCACCCAGCACAAGCTCAACGCCATCGCCGCGGGCCTGTGCGACCTGATGGCCCACCTCTCCGACGACCACCCGCAGCTGCACCGCGACTGCGCCCAGCTGCGCAAGGCCGTGGGGCTCGAAAACCACGAAAGCGCCGCCTGAACCCGGCCCACGCCACCACGAAAGAAGTCCCGGACGACAAGGAGCACGGCAATGCGGGATTGCTTCCACGACAGAGTATTGAGCGGCCACGGGAGAATCGCCGTGTCCATCACCCGCGACGCCGGCGTGGTGCTGGCCGCCGTGTCGGGCGAGATCGACCTCGCCACGGCGCGTGCCTTCGCCCAGCACCTCGAATCGACCCTCGCCGGCTCGCCGGCCGCGGTCATCGCCGACCTCGACCAGGTCGGCTTTCTCTCCTCCTCCGGCCTCGCGGCCCTCCAGATCTTCGCGCACGCAGCGGACTCCGCGGGCATCGCGTTCTGCCTGGTCTGCGCCCAGCGCACGGTGCTCCGGCACCTGCAGCTCACCGCACTCGACCGCGCCATGACCGTCAAGCCAACCGTCGCCGAGGCGCTCGCCTGGCTCTCGGAGGAGCCGACGCCGGATACTTGAGCCGGACCCGCCCGCGGACGCACCGATGAGTTTCCCGCGCCTCAGCCGTCTTTCACGGGTGAGAACGACGCACGGGAGGCACGATGCGGAAACTGATCTTCGGCATGAACCTGACCCTGGACGGCTACATCGCCGCGCCCGGTGACGACATCGGCTGGAGCGGGCCACCGAGCGAGGAGCTGTTCCGGTGGTGGCTCGACCAGGAGCGGGCGAGCGAGCTGACGCTGTACGGGCGCAAGCTCTGGGAGACGATGAGCTCTTTCTGGCCGACCGCGGACCGGCAGCCCGGCGCGACCCCGGCGGAGATCGCGTTCGCGCGGAACTGGCGGGACACGCCGAAGGTGGTGTTCTCCTCGACGCTCCACGAGGCCGGCTGGAACACCCGCCTGGTCACCGGCGACGCGGTCGCCGAGCTGACCCGGCTCAAGAACGGCGACGGCGGCCCGATGACCATCGGCGGCGCCACGCTCGCCGGGGCGGCCATGCGGGCCGGGCTGATCGACGAGTACGCCGTGGCCACCCACCCGGTCCTGGTGGGTGGCGGCACGCCGTTCTTCACCGCGCTGGACAGCCGGGTGAACCTGACCCTGCTGGAGACGCGGACCTTCCCCGGCGGCGTGGTGCTGACGCGGTACGCGACGAGGCACTGAGGCCGGTCGAGGCCGGTCACAGCGCCGGCGGCAGGCCCGGCCACGGTGTGCCGCCGGCGGCGAACCCGGTGAGCTCGGCGATCCTGCCGTCGACGACATGCAGGACCGCGACGGCGAACAGCCGGTGCTCCGGCTCGCCGGGGGCGCGCAGGTACAGCGCGGCGGCCGGCATCCGGTTGACCGTCGTGGCGATCCCGCGCCAGTCGTCGTGGCCGGGCCGGAAGAGCCCGCCGGAGACCCAGCCGTTCACCGCGTCTTCGGCCGTCGTGGTGCCGGTGCCGCGCTCGGGCAGCATCGCGAAGCGCAGGTCGTCGCGCAGCAGGGAGCTCAGCCCGGCCAGGTCGTTGCGCTCGTGGGCGTCGATGTAGGACTTCACCGCCGCACGCTCGCCGTCCGACAGCTCGTGCGTGGCGGGGCTCCGCCAGTCGAGGCGGCGGCCGGGCAGCCGCTCGCGCACCGTCACCCGCGCCCGCTGCAGCGCGCTGGTCACCGACGCGACGGTCAGCTCGAGGGCCCCGGCGACCTTCGACGCCGGCCAGCCGAGCACGTCACGCAGGATGAAGACGGCCCGCTGCCGCGGCGGCAGGTGCTGGACGGCGACGACGAACGCCAGCTCGATCGTCTCCCGCGCCACCACCGATTCCTGCGGATCCTCGGGCAGCACCCGGTCGGGGTAGGGCTGCAGGTACAGCACCTCCGGGGCCTCGGCAGGCAGGGGCGCGCGGTCGTGGCGCTTGTCCAGGAAGTCGAGGCAGGCGTTCGTCGCGATCCGGAACAGCCAGGTCCGCAGCGCGGCGTGACCCCGGAACGACTCCCGCCTGCGCCACGCCCGCAGGAAGGTCTCCTGGGTCAGGTCCTGGGCGTCTTCGTAGTTCGCGAGCATCCGGTAGCAGTGGAGCTGCAGGTCACGCCGGTGCCGCTCGGTGACGAGCGCGAACCGCGCCGGGTCGCCCGAGAGGGCCGCCGCGATGAACGCGGCCTCATCGGCGCCGAGCGGCCTGGCCTCGGTCATGGTCAGCCATCCTTCCACGGGGTACGGGGGCTACCTGAACCGACGATCCGGCGCGGGATTTCTCATCGGTGGGGCCCCCGGGGGACGCACCGGCCGAGGGGCGGCTCCGCCGACCCGGGCACGGCGAGCAGCGCCCAGTCACCCACACGCGCGTGGGCGGATCAGGCACCCGCGGGCAGCTGGTCGTGGTCGGCGCCGCGCCGGACCCGATCAAGGTCCGGACGCCGGCGATCGAGAACGAGGACAGCCTCCGGCTGGCTCACGAGCGCGGCATCCGCAGCCGCAACGAGATCATGCCGCTGTCGGCGGCACCGGCCGCCTACGAGCGGATGATGTCCGGCGACGCGCGCTTCCGCGTCGTCCTCGACACCCGCGCCTGAACCTGCCCTCAGCGATCGGCCACCGGTCAGTGGCGCTGGCTGATCTCCAGCGCCCGGTACAGCTCCCGCGGTGGCGGCAGGCCCGGCAGCGGATCGGTGTTCCCCGCGGCGCACGCCTGCAGGAGGTAGCCGACGAGCCGGTCGGCCGCCGCGGCCAGTGCCGGGGTTGCGGGGCGGGTCACCGCGCCCGTGGCCAGCATGAGCAGCGGGAGGTCGTGCGGGGAGAAGTCCGCACGGAGGCCGCCCGCCTCCTTGGCCCGGCGCACCAGGCGGATGAACTCGCGCAGGCCACGCTGGCGTTCCGATTCGAGGGGCTCCACGCCCGGGAACATCGTCGTCAGCACCTGGCCGAAGCCGCGGTCGCGCTGCGGGATGCGGCAGACGTGTTCGATGAAGCCGCAGAACGCCCGCCACGGGTCCGGGTCGGCCGCGGCGGCGGCCACGGTGTCCGCGTAGGCCGTCATCGAAGGGCCGAAGACGGCCGCGATCAGGTCTTCGCGGGCCGGGAAGTTGCGCGCCAGGGTCGCGATGCCGACGCCGGCCCGGCGGGCCACCTCGCTCATCGGGGCGTCGATGCCGGACTCGCCGAACACCGCCTCCGCGGCGTCGAGCAGGCGCTGGCGGTTGCGCGCGGCATCCGCGCGGGGCCGCCGGGGACCGGGTGTCACGGCTCACTCACCTCGATCTGGAAGGAGTCTTCCGGATAGCGTACCGTAGGTGAAACGGAAGACCCCTTCCAGATTTCCCGAACGGAGGAGAAGCCATGGACGACGAAAGCGGCACGCGGCGATGAGCGTCGAGATCGGCGTGGCGACCCTGGCCGACCGGCAGCCGCGCACGGTGGACGGCCGGGAAGTGACCGAAGCCGCCCGCTTGGCGCAGATCGTGGACCTGGGCGTGCAGGCCGACGAGGAAGGTCTCGACGTCTTCGGCGTCGGCGAGCACCACAGCGCGGACTTCGCCGTCTCGTCGCCGGTGCCCGTGCTCTCGGCGGTCGCCGCGCGGACCTCCCGGATCCGGCTGACCAGCGGCGTGACGGTGCTCAGCGTGCACGACCCGGTCCGCGTGTACCAGGACTTCGCGACGCTGGACCTGCTGAGCGCCGGCCGCGCGGAGATCACCGTCGGCCGCAGCGCCTACCCGGAGCCCTTCGCGCTGTTCGGGGTGGACATCGAGCGCTACGACGAGGTGTTCGCCGAGAAGCTCGGGTTGCTGCTGCGGCTGCGCGACGAACCCGAGGTGTCCTGGCGCGGCCGGGACCGGCCGCCGCTGGAGCGGGCGGTCGTGGTGCCCCGGAGCGCGTCCCTCCCGGTCTGGATCGGTGCGGGCGGCTCGCCGTCGAGCGTGGCGCGAGCCGGCGCACTCGGGCTCCCCCTGATCCTCGGCTACCTGGGCGGCCACCCCGGCCACCTCCGGCAGCTCGCCGACCTCTACCGCGCCGCGGGACGGCAGGCGGGCCACGGCGACCGGCTCCGGCTCGGTGTCGCCGCGCACTACTTCGGCGCGGCCTCGGCGGCAGAGGCGGCCTCGACCTACCGCCACTACCACGACTTCCTGCGGCCCAAGCGGCCCGGCGGCGGCGGGTACACCGTGTCGCGCCCGGACTTCGCCGAAGGCGCCGGGCCGGACCGGCCGCTGATGATCGGCACCTCCGAACACGTGGCGGACAAGCTCGTGCGCCTGCACGAAGTCGTCGGCTACGACCGCGTGCAGCTGCTCGCCGACTGGGGCGGCCTGCCGCCCGGGCAGGTGCGCGAATCCGTACACCGGCTGGGCAGCGAGATCGCGCCCGCGGTCCGCGCCGCCACCCGCCTCACCCGAAAGGAATCGGCATGAACCTCGAACCCCTGTCCCCCGACAACGCGACCGTCGTGCTCGTCGACTACGCGGTCGGCTTCGCGAACCTCCTGCGCTCGCACGACCTGCGCGAGCACGTGAACAACGTGGTCGGCCTGGCCAAGACCGCGAAGCTCTACGGCGCCGGCCTGGTCGTCACGAACGGCGAGCCCGCCAAGCCGTCCGGGCCGCTCTACCCCGAACTGCTCGCCGCGCTCGGCGACCAGCCGGTCATCGAGCGCGCGACCGCCTTCGACTCGTTCCTCGACCCCGCCTTCCGAGCCGCCGTCGAGGCCACCGGCCGCCGCCGGCTGCTGATCGGCGGGATCGCCACCGACGGGTGCGTCCTGCAGACGGCGCTGGGTGCCCTGCGCGCCGGCTACGAGACGTACGTGGTGGCCGACGCGACCGCCAGCACCAGCAAGGAGGCCCACGACACGGCGATCCAGCGCATGGTGCTGTCCGGCGTCGTGCCGGTCACCTGGTGGTCGATCGCCGCGGAGTTCCAGCTCGAGCCGCGGTTCGCGGACTCGCCGATCCGCACGCAGCTGATGAGCGAGTTCCAGCCGGCGATGACCATGGGCGGCCGCACGTTCTTCGCCGGCGTCGCCCAAGGCCGTCGCGCTCCCTGACGGCAGGAGCGGTCACGTCGAGCGGAATCCGCGCAGGCGAAGGCTGTTCGTGACCACGAACACCGAGCTGAACGCCATCGCCGCGCCGGCGATCATCGGGTTCAGCAGGCCCGCCGCGGCCAGCGGGAGCGCGGCGACGTTGTAGGCGAAGGCCCAGAACAGGTTGCCCTTGATCGTCCGCAGCGTCCGCCGCGACAGCCGGATCGCGTCCACGGCCGCGCGCAGGTCGCCGCGGACCAGGGTCAGGTCGGCGGCTTCGATCGCGACGTCGGTCCCGGTGCCCATGGCCAGGCCGAGATCGGCCTGGGCCAGGGCCGCGGCGTCGTTGACGCCGTCGCCGGCCATGGCCACGACCTTGCCCTCCTCCTGCAGCCGCCGGACGACGTCGACCTTGTCCTGCGGCAGGACTTCGGCGATCACCCGCTCGATCCCGACCTCGGCGGCCACCGCCTCCGCGACGGCTTTGCCGTCCCCGGTCAGCAGCACCGGGGACAGCCCGAGCGCCTTCAGCTTCGCGACCGCCTCGGCCGAAGTCGGCTTCACCGTGTCCGCGACGACCAGCACCGCCCGGGCCCGGCCGTCCCAGCCGACCGCGACCGCCGTCCGGCCGAGCCGTTCGGCCGCGGCCTTGGCGTCGGCCAGCTCGCCGGGCAGGCGCAGGCTCCCCTGTTCCAGCAGCGCCGTCCGGCCGACGAGCACCGCCGCACCGTCCACGACACCCCGGACACCGAGCCCTTCGAGGTTCGCGAAGCTTTCGACCTCGGGCAGGTCGCCGACCCTTTCCCGGGCGCCGCGGGCGATGGCCTGCGCGATCGGGTGCTCGGACGCGTTCTCCAGCGCCCCGGCCAGCCGGAGCACCTCGTTCGCCTCGACGCCGTCCGCGGGGTGCACCTCGACCAGCGCCATCCGGCCGGTCGTCACGGTGCCGGTCTTGTCCAGCACCACGGTGTCCACCCGCCGGGTCGACTCCAGCACCTCGGGGCCCTTGATCAGGATGCCCACCTGCGCGCCGCGGCCGGTGCCGACCAGCAGCGCGGTCGGCGTGGCCAGCCCGAGGGCGCACGGGCAGGCGATGATCAGCACGGCCACCGCGGCGGTGAAGGCCGCCGACGCCGTGCCGCCCGCGCCGAGCCAGAAGGCCAGGGTGGCCACGGCCAGAGCGATCACGATCGGGACGAAGACCGCCGACACGCGGTCGGCCAGCCGCTGGACCTGTGCTTTGCCGGTCTGCGCGTCCTCGACCAGCTTCGCCATCCGCGCGAGCTGGGTCTCGGAGCCGACCCGCGTCGCCCGCACGACCAGGCGGCCGCCGGCGTTGACGGTCGCGCCGGCCACGGTGTCCCCGGAGCCGACCTCGACCGGGACGCTTTCGCCGGTGAGCATGCTCGTGTCGACCGCCGAGCTGCCGTCCTCGACCACGCCGTCGGTGGCGATCTTCTCACCCGGCCGCACGACGAACCGGTCCCCGACCTGCAGCCGGTCGACCGGAACGCGCTGCTCACGGCCGTCCCGCAGCACGGCGACGTCCTTCGCGCCCAGCTCGAGCAAGGCCCGCAGGGCGGCGCCGGCGCGGCGCTTGGAGCGGGCCTCGAAGTAGCGCCCGGCCAGGATGAACGTCGTCACGCCGGCCGCGACCTCGAGGTAGATGTTGCCGTCGCCGGACATCCGCTCGATGGTCAGCTCGAACGGGTGCTTCATCCCCGGCACGCCCGCGGTGCCGAACAGCAGCGCGTACAGCGACCAGAGGAACGCCGCGAGCGTGCCGAGCGAGATCAGCGTGTCCATCGTCGCGGCGCCGTGGCGCAGGTTCGCCCAGGCGGCGCGGTGGAACGGCCACGCGCCCCACACCAGCACCGGTGCGGCGAGCATCAGGGAAATCCACTGCCAGTAGGTGAACTGCAACGCGGGCACCATCGCCGTCAGCACGACCGGCAGCGACAGCAGCGCCGACACGATCAGCCGTTCCCGCAACGCCGCGGCCGGGTCGTCTTCCCCGGATGTCGCGGGCGTCTCGGGCGTCTCGGTCTTCGGCGCGGGCAGCGTGGCGCCGTAGCCCGCGGCTTCGACCTGCTCGACCAGCCGTTGCGGCTCGACGTCACCGGCGAAGACGACCTTCGCCTTTTCGGTGGCGTAGTTGACCGTGGCGGTGACGCCGTCCAGCTTGTTGAGCTTCCGCTCGATCCGCATCGCGCACGACGCGCACGTCATGCCGGTGATCGCCAGCTCGACCTCACCGGTCACGACCCGGGGGTGCCCGGCTTCGGTGGTCATGCGCCGTCCTCCTCTCGTGCGTCGACGGTGAACTCGGCCGTGCGGACCTGCCCCGCGTGCCGGAAGTCCAGGAACAGCCGGTAGGTGCCGGCCGAGGGGACTTCGGCGTGGAACGTCACCGCGGGGCCCGCGGGGGTCCGGCCGTCGCCGGGTGCACCGTCGGGGTGGACGTGCAGGTAGGCGAGGTCCCCGCCGCGCAGGGCCACGAGGTGGCCGTACGCGCCGAGGTAGGGCTGCAGGTCGGTGACGGGCCTGCCGTCCTCGGTGACCGTGACGGTCACCTTCGACGTGCGGCCGGGCACGAGCTCGCCGTCGAGCCGGACCCGATAGCCGTCCACAGTGGACGTCTTCGACGGCGGGTGGTCCACCGGCCGGAAGTCGCCCGGCGCGACGAGGTCTACGCCCAGTGTGGTGGCCGGTCCCCCGGCCGGCTTGAAGTCGGCGAAGGCGCGGTAGCTGCCCGCCTCCGCGACCGGCAGCGGCACGCTCCACGTGCCGTCGGCCGCGAGGTCCGGGTGCACGTGCCGGAACCCGGCGGTGTCCCGCCGGACGACGACGAGGTGCAGCCGCTTCTCGTGTTCGACGTCGAAGGCGGTCACCGCGTGCCCGTCCGGGCCGGTGATGCGGAAGGTGAAGGGCGTGGTCGTCCCGGGGGTGAGCGTCGTGCTGGTGGGCGTGAGGGTGTAGCCGCCCCTGGACGACGCGAGCCCGCCGGGCTCGTCGGTGGTCGCGGCCTCCGCGACGGTGCCGCTGTGGACGTCCCCGTGCCCGGCGTTCTCGCCGCCGTGCACTCCGGCCGCGCCGGTGAAGGGACCGACAGCGGTGCCGGTCGCCCAGGCGCCACCGGCGGCCAGGACGAGCGCCGCACCGTAGGCGGAGAGCTTCGCTGCTGTGTTCATGTGCGTGTGTCCTCGCAGGGGGAGGAGCTGCCGCGGCTCAGGCGGTCAGCTCGTAACCGGCTTCTTCGACGGCGCCGCGCACGTCCGCGACGTCGATGTCCCTGCTGCCGGACACGGTCACCGTCCCGGCAGGCAGGTCCACGACGACGCCGGTGACGCCGTCGAGCCCGCCGATCTCCTCGGTGACCGAGCGGACGCAGTGCTCGCAGGTCATGCCGGCCACGGTGTAGGTCTGTTCGCTCATGCGTCGTTTATACCCTAGGGGGGTAGGGTAGGCGCAACCGGCAGCGGGATGATCTCTCCCCCGCCGGGGTGAAGCTCGCCAACGGGCTCCCCGCCGGACCCCGGCGCCGTTCCGGACGTCCATCGCCGTCCGGAACGGGCCGCCACTCCTTCGAGCTAACCGCCGCCGCCGAGCTGC
This sequence comes from Amycolatopsis sp. NPDC004169, assembly GCF_040610315.1. NCBI lineage: Bacteria > Bacillati > Actinomycetota > Actinomycetes > Pseudonocardiales > Pseudonocardiaceae > Amycolatopsis > Amycolatopsis sp. NPDC004169. Next base: position 92,885 of record NZ_JBEXMD010000020.1, on the reverse strand, counting down.
CTCATGGGCGGGCCCGACGGTCACCGGGTGTCAGGATTCCTTGCGGGTAAAGGATTTCCCGTGCGCAAGGTGGCGCCGCGCTCTCGCGCGGCCGGGAATCCCCGGCCGCTGCTAGCGTTCCGCCCCGGTCCGGACCACGTTCCCGGCCCGGTCCTCTGCGCGGACGGCTCCAGCGCGCCCGCCCGCACCCCCGGAAGAAAAGGCGACACTTGACCCACCTGAACCACCCCGGCGAGCCTGTGCCGGACTGGCACGTCACCGCGTTCCCCGGACCGCTTCCCGGCACCGGCGACCCCGCGCTGCTCGACACCGTCCGCGAACTCCGCGCGCGGATCCTGTTCGACCACGGCCGCCGCCCGGCGTTCCGGCGCGCCGACGGCACCCACACCGACGACCAGGCCCTCGACTTCGGCGCCTGGCACTTCATCGCCCGGCGCAGTCCCGCCGGGCCGCCGCTGGGGTACATCCGGCTGTCCACTCCGGACACCGGAGTCCCCTACCAGTCCCGGGAATTCCTCGGGGACGAGCGGTACGAAGAGCTGCTCGCCGCGGAAGGCCTGCCCGAGGACACGGTCTTCGAGCACAGCAGGCTCGTCGTCGAGCACCGCGCCCGGAAGCTCGGGCTCGGGCTGTACCTCAACGCGCTGGCGATCGGCGCCGCCCACCACCTCGGGGCGCGGGCGATGATCGGCACGTCCGGCACGAAGGACGGACAGGACCGGTTCCACGAGCGGTTCGGGTTCCGGCCCGTGCCCGGCACCCGCCGGTACGTGCCGCAGTACACCGAGGACGTCGTGATCCTGCTGCACCGCGTGGCCGACGGTGCCGGGCAGCACCGGGACCTCGTCACCCGGCTGCGCGGCGAGTTCCCGGTCATCGCCGCGAGCAGGCCCGCCGAGCCGGCCGCCGCGGCCCGCACCCGCCGCCCAGCGCCGGTCACCCTGACCGGCTCGCCCGCGCCGGACCACGGTGTTTGGCGTCCGGTGCTGCACACGGCGGACGCCGCACTGGACGCGTTGCTGGCCTCCGGCGAAGTCCGCGAAGTCCACGACACGATCGACGAGCAGCTGACCGAACTGGTCCGCAGCCGCGAACCGGCCTGCCGGGACGAAGCCGAAATCGACCGGCGCAAGCAGGACCAGCTCGGCGGGGTCCCGTCGTGGGCGTACGGCACGTGGGCCTGGTACCCGTGGTCGGGGCGGCTGGTGCACGTGCTGCCGCGCGAGGAGTTCCGGCTCGTGCGCACCGACCGCAACCGCGGCCGGATCGAGCGGCCCGAGCAGCGACGGCTGCTGGCCAAGCGGATCGGGGTCATCGGGCTGTCGGTCGGCAACAGCGCGGCGCTGACGTGCGCGCTCGAGGGCATCGGCGGCGCGTTCCGGCTGGCCGACTTCGACGCCTTCGGGCTGTCGAACCTCAACCGGCTCCGCGCCGGGGTGCACGACCTCGGCGTCAACAAGGCGGTGCTGTCGGCCCGCCAGCTGTTCGAGGTGGACCCGTACCTCGACGTCGAAATCCAGCCCGCCGGCCTCGACCCCGACACGATCGGGGACTTCTTCCGCGGCGGGCTCGACCTGCTCGTCGAGGAGTGCGACACGCCGTGGGTGAAGATCGCCGCCCGCGAGCACGCGCGCGACCTCGGCATCCCGGTCGTGATGGACTGCAACGACCGTGGCATGCTCGACGTCGAGCGGTTCGACACCGAGCCCGACCGGCCGCTGCTGCACGGGCTGCTCGGCGACGTCAAGTCCGTCGATCTGCTCGAGCTCGAGCCCCGGGCCAGGGTCGAGCTGATCCTCGCGATGGTCGACGCCGGCCGGATCAGCCCGGAGCTGGCCGCGTCGTTCGGGGAGCTGGGCCGCACGCTCAGCAGCTGGCCGCAGCTCGCTTCCGGGGTGGCTCTCGGTGGCGCGCTCTGCGCGGAAGCGGCGCGCCGCATCCTGCTCGGCCTGCCGTGCGCGTCCGGCCGGTTCTACACCGACCTCGGCGAGCAGCTGCACCCGGCGCGCGACGTCTACGCGGGCGGTGTGCGATGAGCGGCCTGTCCGTTCCCGTCGTGATCGCCGGCACCGGCGTCCACCTGCCACCGGACGTCGTCCCGAACGCCGAGCTCGCGTCCACACTGGACACTTCGGACGAGTGGATCGTCCGCCACACCGGCATCCGCACCCGCCGCCGCCTGGCGCCGGCGGAGTCGACGTCCGGGATGGGCGCGGCGGCGGCCCGCCAAGCACTGGCGGCCGCCGGTCTGACGGCCCGTGACGTCGACGCGATCATCGTCGCCACGTACACCCCCGACCAGCCGCTGCCGTCGACCGCGCTGATCGTCAAGGAGCGCCTCGGCGCGGACCGCGCGCTCACGCTGGACATCACGCAGGCGGCGTGCGCCAACGGGGTCCAGGCGCTGTTCCTCGCCGCGCACCTGCTGCAGACACCGGCGGCCCGGACGGTCCTGGTCGTCGCGGCCGACTGCGCGTCGCGCGTGACGGACCCGGCGGACCGCACGACGAGGGTGTTCTTCGGCGACGCGGCGGGCGCGGCGGTGCTCACCCGTGCCCGGTCGCCCCAGGGCGGCCTCCTGGGCTGGGACTTCGGCGCGGAGCTGTCCTACGACGTCGAGATCCCGGCGCCCGGCGCGTACCTGAGGATGAACGGCCGCGCGGTCTGGAACACCGCGACGCGCTGCCTGCCCGACAGCATCCTCCGCGCGGCGGACGAGGCGGGCGTGCCGGTGGAGGAGATCACCCACTTCTTCCTCCACCAGGCGAACCTGAACATCGTCACGGCGGCCATGGACAAGCTCGGCGTCCCCCGCAGCCGGGCGCCGGTCACGGTCGACACCCTGGGCAACACGGGCTCGGCCGGCGTGTTCACGGCCCTGCACGAACGGTTCACCACCGGCGCCGTGCGTCCCGGCGACACGTACGTGGTGTCGGCGATCGGCGCCGGTTTCCAGTGGGGAACGCTGTGCTTCCGCCACCCGTGAGTGACGGCGGCCCCGGCTCCGGCCGGGGCCGCCGGCCCGCGTGCGCTGCGCGCTTCCGCTGGCCGAGGCACACTTCCTGACGTGCCCAGCCACGAAAACGCCTCCGCCGGATCGTCTGCGGACGATTCGCTCGTCGTCGCGCGCCGTCACATCGACGGCGTCACCGTGCTCACCGTCACCGGCGAAGTGGACCTGCTGACGGTCGCCGACTTCACCGCCGCGCTCGGGTCCGTGCCGCCCGGCCCGCTGGCGCTGGACCTGACCGGGGTGACGTTCCTGGACTCCAGCGGGATCAACGCGATCCTGCGGGCTTCGGGGAAGGTCGAGGCGGCAGGCGACCGCCTGCTGGTGATCGCCGACATAGCCGACGAGACCGACACCGTCGGGCGGCCGTTGCGGCTCTCCGGCGCCGACGAGCTGCTGACCTTCGCGCCCTCGGTGACCGCCGCGCTCGCCCGGCTCCGCTGAGCCGCGCCGATCAGCGGCCGGGGCGGCCGGCCGAGCAGTGCGGGCGACCATCGGCGAGCTGGTCGAAGCCGGCAAGTTCCGGCTGCCGGTCGAACGGACCTTCGCCCTCGCCGACGTCGTCGAAGCCCAGCGCGCCGCCGAGACCGGTCACGTCCGTGGCCGCCTGGTGCTGATCGTCAGCTGACCGAACTCCGCGGCCCGTGCTCTCCCGCGAGGGCCCGGTACACCGGCCGGAGCAGCTCGGGGACTTCGTCTCCGGCCACCGTGATCGGGAACGGCGGGGCTTGGTCCAGGAGCGCGTCGACCGGCGTCCGCGGCGCGTGCAACGGCGCCGCGCCGGCCAGGCCCGGGGCCGGACCGGAGTCGAAGTACGTGGCCATGACGTCGGTGAGGGCCGGGGACCCGTCGTCGGGGTGGAGCGGCTCGGCCGAGATCAGGCGGTTCTTCAGCTCCTCGAGCAGCGCTTCGCGGTCCCGGCCGCGCAGCGCGAGGATGGTGAACGGATCCTCGGCCACCCGCGCCACGAGCGCGGTGAACACCGCGTTCAGGTGGCCGCACGGCACTTCGGCGGCCGGGCAGGTGCAGTCCAGCGACACCTCAGGCGCCGACGACGGGAACAACGGCAGCCGGAGCGCCTTGCAGGTCTGCTCCACTTCGCGGGGCAGCTCGCCGCCGAGCAGCTGGACGGTGAGGGACGCCGTCGCGGCCAGAGCGTGGGTGATCGCCGCCCACTCCGCTTTCCCGAACGCGGTCAGCCCGACCCGCACCCGGTGCGGCCGGCCGTCCTGCACCTCGGCGTCGACCCGCCCGGCGCCGACCGCCAGTGCCACGACGTGCCCCTGGCCCGCCGCGGGCAGCAGGACGCCGATCGCCGTCGACGCCCGGATGAACCTGGTCGCCCACCAGGGAAGCGGCTCAGTCATCGATCGCCTCCTCGCCCAGTGCGAACACCCCGCGCAGCTCCTCGGTGGACAGTTCGGTGAGCCCGCCTTCGCCCTCGCCGACGACCATCCCCGCCAGCGCCCGCTTCCGGGTGATCAGGGTGTCGATGCGGTCCTCGACCGTGCCCGGGCAGAGGAACTTCCGGACCTGGACGGTGCGGTGCTGCCCGATACGGAACGCCCGGTCGGTGGCCTGGTTCTCGACCGCCGGGTTCCACCAGCGGTCCAGGTGCAGCACCTGGCCGGCCGCGGTGAGCGTGAGCCCGGATCCGCCGGCTTTCAGGGAGAGCAGCAGGATCGGCGGCCCGTCGCCGGACTGGAACCGGTCCACGAGCGCGTCGCGCGCGCCCTTGGCCAGGCCACCGTGCAGGAAACCGACTTCGGCTCCGAGCCTGCCGGTCAGGTGGGGCACGAGCAGGTGCCCGAATTCGGCGTACTGCGTGAAGCACAGCACCCGGTCACCCGAGGCCAGGATCTCCGTCAGGACCTCTTCGAGGCGGGTCACCTTGCCGGAGCGCTGCCCGATCGGGGAGCCGTCGTGCAGCAGGTGCGCGGGGTGGTTGCAGACCTGCTTGAGCTTCGTGATCGCGGCGAGGACGTTGCCGCGGCGCTTGATGCCGTGGCTGTTCTCGATCTTCGTCATCATCTCGTCGACGATCGCGCTGTACAGCGTGCCCTGTTCGCGGGTGAGCCGGTACTCCTGCCTGATTTCGATCTTCTCCGGCAGCTCGGGGACGATCGCGGGGTCGGTCTTCGCCCGGCGCAGCAGGTACGGCCGGGTGAGCCGGCGCAGCTCGGCGGCCGTGGCGGGGTCGCCCCGGCGCTCGATCGGGGCGGCGAACCGCTGCCGGAACTCGAACCGGCTGCCGAGCAGCCCGGGGTTGAGCAGGTCGAGCACCGACCACAGGTCCGCCAGCCGGTTCTCCACCGGGGTACCGGTCAGCGCGAGCCGGTGCCCGGCGGTGAACCGCCGCACCGCCCTGGCGGTCGCGGTGTCGGCGTTCTTGACGGCGTGCGCTTCGTCGAGCACCAGCCGCCGCCAGGTGAACGCCTTGAGCTCGCCGGCGTCCCGCGCGGCGGTGGCGTAGGTCGTGACGACCAGGTCGGCCGCGGCGACCTGGCCGGCGAGCGCGTCCCCGTGCGCGCGGGCGCTGCCGTGGTGGGCGAGCACCCGGAGTGCGGGGGCGAAGTCCGCCGCCTCCCGCTGCCACATGCCGACCAGCGACATCGGGCACAGCACCAGCGTCGGCGGGTGCTCGCCGTCGGCCCGCTCGGCGGCTTCGAGCGCCAGCGTCTGGACGGTCTTGCCGAGCCCCATGTCGTCGGCCAGGCAGGCGCCGAGGCCCAGCGCCGACATGAACGCCAGCCAGGCGACGCCCCGCTGCTGGTAGGGGCGCAGGGTGGCGCGGAACGACGGCGGCAGCGCGACCGGCGGCAGCCTCTGCGGCACCCGCCCGGCCAGGACGTCCCCGGCCCAGCCGTCGGCGTCGACGCCGGTGACCGGCAGCGGGGTGTCCCGTCCCGGGCGGAGGAGGTCCAGCAGCTCGGCCGCGGTGGGGCGCGGGGTGCGCCGGTGCGGGTCGCGGCGCAGGAACTCGAGGCCCGCGCGGAGCCGGTCGGCGTCGACACTGACCCACCGCCCCCGCAGCCGCACCAGCGGCGTCTTCGCCGCGACCAGCTTGGCCAGCTCCTCCTCGCCGATCTCGTCGTCGCCCACCGCGATCGACCAGCGGAACGCGGCCAGCTCGTCGCGGCCGACGCGGCTGCGGGTGACGACCTGCTCGGCGGGGGTGCTGCGGACGGACAGCCGGAGCCCGAGCCGGCGCCTGCCGTCCCAGGCGGCCGGGAGCTGCACCTCGAACCCGGCCTCGATCAACCGGGTCGCGCCCGAGGTGAGGAACCGCTCGGCTTCCTCGACGGTCAGGTCGTACTCGGACGGCTGCGTCCGGCGCAGCGCCGGCGCCAGCACCGGCTCGACCAGGGCGGCGCGGCCCAGCTCGGCGAGGAGCAGCCCCCGCGGATCCCGGACCAGGCCGTTCGCCTCGCCCGACCAGATCTGCCCGGCCGACAGCAGCAGGCTCGGATCGGCGGTCGAGCGCAGGAGGAACTGCAGCTGCCACTTGGTGCCGTCGCCGGTCTGGTCGTCGGGATCGTCGACGTCCGGCTGCCGCAGGGTGGCGACTTCCGCCAGCCGGAAACACGCCCGGCCGTCGACGACATCGGTGTCGGCGACCTCGTCCCACTTCGCGACGGCCTCGGCGAGGACACCGAGTTCGTCCAGCGGCAGCTCGACGCGGGGAGCACCGCCTTGGAGAGCGGACAGCCACACCCCCGCCGGGCCTGGACGTCCGCGCAGGTCGGCCGGCGGATCAGCCCGCGCCAGCCGGTCACGGACGGCCGCGTCGACCAGGGCGTGCAGGGCATCGGTGACGAGCGCGCGCGGCGAGGCCCCGGTGAGCGGCGCGACCTGTTCGGCCCGCCCGACCGGAGGCAGGGCCGCGACCAGCGCGTCGAAGGCGACGAAGTCGACGCCCTGCAGCACCGGCCGCCACCGCGCCTCCGAGGCGTCGCCCCGCCGGACCAGCGTCGGCAGCACCCGCCCGCGCCGCACGAGGTCGGCGGCCAGGCGCGCCACGGCCCGCAGGTGGGTGACCGAAGAGCCGTAGGAGGCCGAGCCATCGAGGTCGTCCAGCTCGGCGGCGTCCACGACCAGGGCGGGAACCGACCACGGCCGCAGGGACGGCTTGGGGCCACGCTGCGGGGCGCCCGCGGTCGCCTCCTCCGAGGCGAGCGGACGGCTCGCCCGTGAGGGCAGCAGCAGGGTCACCGACGTGGGCTTGCCGGGGTGGAGGGAGGTCAGATCCGCACTGGAGACGGCGAAGGGGTGCGACAGCGCGATCCGCGCGGACCGGCTCGAGGTGCCGGCCGGGCCGCGGTCACGCTCGGCCCAGAGCAGCAGCCCCCGGCCCGGAGACCACAGGGCGTGCACCACGGGCAAGAGCTTGAGATCCTTTCGAGCGGCGGGCGACCCCCTGATCGTCGCACGGCTCGAGTCGAGGTCGCCGCCGAGACCACGGATGACCTTGACGGCGCGAGGTGAAGGCGGCCGCGGATCCCGCAGCCGCCCACTCCCCCGCGGGTCCCCCTCAAGAACCCGCGCCGACCTCAGCTGCGCAATGCACGTCCTGCGCCGGACGCTCCCCCGTCACCAGAAACCCCGTCACCGCACCGTTGGCGCACTGGTTGGGCATCAGGTACACCCCGTGGCCACCCTGGTCCGCAGTCACCATCCTCGCCCGCTCACCGACGTCGAGTACCTGCCGGAGGACGCGGTGGAGCGCGGCGGTTCGGTGGAGGTGTTCACCACCGAGGAAGCCGCGAAGGCGCGGACGAACTTCATCCAGGCCGTGGGGAAGGAAGCGGCGGCCGCGGACTCCGCAGCCGCCCACTCCCCGCGGGTTCCCCCTCAAGAACCCGCGCCGGCCTCAGCCGCGCAATGCACGTCCCGGGCCGGACGCTCCCCCGTCACCAGAAACCCCGTCACCGCACCGTTGGCGCACTGGTTGGGCATCAGATACACCCCATGGCCACCCTGGTCCGCAGTCACCATCCTCGCCCGCTCACCGAACGCCGAACGCAGCTTGAGCGCGTTCACCAACGGCGTCCCCGGGTCGCGTTCGTTCTGCACCAGCAGCACGTTCGCCGGGCCGCGGCCGGTGATGCGCACCTGGGGCTCCGCCGGCGGTGCCCAATACGCGCACGCCGAGATGTTCGCCGTGGCCGCGCCGAGCAGGGGGTAGCGGATGCGGTCGATCGCCACGTTCACCTGGTACGTCCCCAGCGAACGCGGCCACGCGGAGTCGCCGCAGATGACCGCGAAGCGGGCCGCCATCAGGTTCTGGACCGAGCCCGGCACGACGGGCGGTTTCGGCGGCTGCCCGTGGTCGAGGGCCTGCCAGTCCGCCGCCAGCGGGGCCAGGTCCGTCGAGTACAGGCCGCTGAACGTCAAGCCGCGGAAGATCGCGCCCGTCACCTCCGCCACCGGGGCGCGGTCCAGGCGCGCCGCCAGCTCGTGGAACTTCGCCGTCACCTCGGCCGGTGAGCGGCCGAGACCGTACTCCGGGTGCGCCGCGGCGAACTTCGCGAAGTCCGGGAAGCGGTCTTCCATGCCCCGTGCGAAGGCGCGCATCGCCGTGATGTCGTAGCCGCCCGGGCCGAGGTTGCTGTCCAGGACGATCCGGTCGCTGCGGTCCGGGAACATCGTCGTGTACACCGCGCCCAGGTACGTGCCGTAGGAAGCACCGAGGTACGACACCGTGGACTCGCCCAGCGCCGCCCGGACGCGGTCGATGTCCCGTGCGGTGTTCGCGGTGGTGATGTGGGGCAGCAGCGGGCCGGTCGCGGCGTCCCGGCACTGCCGGGCCTCGGCTTTCGCCAGCTCGGCCTGCCTGACGACGTCGGCAGGGCCGTCGGCGTAGGGCAGGTTGCCGATCGCCAGCTGCTCCGGTGTCAGGTCGCACGTCACCGGCGTGCTGCGGCCGACACCCCGCGGGTCGAACCCGATGATGTCGTAGGTGTCCAGCACGCTCTGCGGCAGCTTCAGGTACTTCAGCAGCTGCGGGTAGTCCAGGCCCTCGCCGCCGGGGCCGCCCGGGTTGGTGAACAGCACGCCCCGGCGCTTCTCCGGGTTCTTGCTCGGCAGCCGGGACACGGCGACGTCGATCGTCCGGCCGTCCGGGTCTCCGTAGTCCAGCGGCACCGGCACCGTCGTGCACTGCAGGTCCGGCACCGGGAAGGCGCCGGCCGGACACGGTCCCCAGGCGAGGCCGGTCGCGGCGGACGCCGGGGACGCGGTCGTCGCGGCGAGCACGGCGACCGCGGCGGTGAGCAGGGTTTTGCGCAACATCGGGGTTCCTTTCACGCGGCCGCGGTCAGCGGCGCGGTTCCCAGCGGAAGAGCCGTGCGGCGAGCACGACGGCGACGACGACCCAGGCGAGCGTCGGTGCGAAGAGGGCGAGCGAGCGGGCGAGCGGGACGCCGCCGTTCCAGGCGTTCAGCACCAGCTCGGTCGCCGAGCCACCGGGCAGGAGACGCTTGAGCAGCGTCAGGTCGCCGGTGCCGGTGAGGCCGACCCAGCCGGACACCCCGATGACGCCGATGCTGACCGGCAGCGTCGTCACCTGGGCGTGCTCGGGTGAGTTCGTCAGCCCCGCCGTGGCCAGCCCCAGCGCGAGCAGCATGACCACAGTGGACACCACGGCGGCCACCAGCAGCAGCGGGTTCGCCGGCTTCCCGGCGACCGCGGCCAGCACGCCGAGGATGACGGCGATCTGCAGCAGCGAAAGCACGGTGATCGGCAGCAGCAGGCCGCCGAGGATGCCCGCGTCCCCCGCCGCGGTGGAGCGCAGGCGCTTGAGGAACAGGTTCTGCCGGCGGGCGGCCAGTGTGGTGACCGACGTCGTGTACAGGCCGATGCCCGCCACGAAGAACAGGGTCAGCGTCGCGATGTAGCCGAGGGTGGCACCTTCGGTGAACAGGTCGCGCTTGGCGATGAAGAACGCGCTGAACGCGGCCGGCAGCACCAGGGCGGTGACCAGCACGAGGCGGTTGCGGAAGATCTGGATCAGCTCGCCACGAGCGATCGTGAGCATGGGAGTCCTTCTCTCAATCGTGTTCGATGGCACGGAAGACGTCGTCGAGCCGCGTCGGCCCGGCCTGCAGGTCGGCCAGTTCGACGGCGTGGTCCTGCGCCCAGCCGAGCAGCGTGTGCAGGTCCTTCTGCAGCTCGAAGGTCTCGACGAGGAACCGGCCGTCGCCCCGGCGCGCGGCGTGCAGCGGCGGCGAGGGCGCACGCGGCGGCAGTCCGAAGTGGATGGTGGCGGGCAGCGTGCGGGTCAGCTCGGCGACCGTGCCCTCGCGGTGCAGGGCGCCCTGGTGCATCAGCCCGATGCGGTCGGCGCGCTGCTGCGCTTCTTCGAGGTAGTGGGTGGTGAGCACGATCGTCGCGCCGTCTTCCCGCAGCCGGTCGACGGCGGCCCACAGCGCGTCGCGGGACTGGATGTCCAGGCCGGTGGTGGGTTCGTCGAGGAAGACCAGCTCGGGCGTGCCGTACACGGCGGTGGCGAAGTCCAGCCGCCGCTTCTCCCCGCCGGAGAGCTGCCCCACCTTGGTCCCGGCCTTGCCGGTGAGGCCGACGACGCCGAGCACGCGCCCGGTGTCGTCGGACCGTTCGGTGAGCCGCCCGATCAGCCGGACGGTCTCGCGCACCGTCAAGTCCGGGGAGAACCCGCTCTCCTGCAACATGATCCCCATCCGCGGACGGACGGCGGCGCGGTCGCGGGGGTCCTTCCCGAACACCCGCACGGCGCCCGAGGCCGGCGCGCGGTGGCCTTCGACCGTTTCCAGGGTCGAGGTCTTCCCGGCGCCGTTGGTGCCGAGCAGGGCGTACAGCTCCCCGCGTTCCACTTGGAACGAAAGGTCCTGCACGGCGGTGAACCCGCCGTAGGTGAGTTTCAGGCGATCGACGTCGATGACCGGTGTCGTGGACATGCTCCGATTCCAGCGCCGCTCGCGGCCGGGCGGCAGTGCGCCCGCGTCACCACCGCACCGTGACGTTCCGGCCCCGGAAGCATGACGTGGCGTCACTGGTCGGCCCCCGGCCGGTGGGGCATGCTGGCGGGAGACCGCCCCGACCCAGGAGAACCATGACCGAGACCCGCCGGAGGTGGTCCGGCGGCGCCGTGCAGGACCGGCTGCGCCGGCTCAACCTCATCACGACGGTGCCGCCGCTGGCCTTCGTCGGCGTGCTGCTGCTGGGCCTCACCGCCCGGTCCTGGTGGCACGTCGCCATCCAGGTGGTCGGGCTGGTCGCGGCGCTGGCGACGGCCGAACGCTGGACGGCGGGCGACTACCTCCGCGTCGCGCGGCCGAGCCTGGTGATCACGGCGGTGGTCTGGCTGGCCGGGGCCCTGACCGACGACAGCGCGGCGTTCTACGGCGTGTCGATCGTCGGGTCGTTCCTCGTCCCGCCGCTGCGGCGCCACCGGCTCGCGGCGCTCTTCGGGCTCTCCGCGCTGGTCGCGGTCCTGGGCCTGCCGAACGTGCTCGTGCACCCCGGCCACACCGGGGCGCGGCTGGTGCAGTACGTCGCCGTCCCGGCGATCGCGGTGCTGATCTCGGCCGGGTTCATGTTCGCCACGCAGCGGCTGTTCGACCTGGTCGCGGAGCTCGAGCAGTCCCGCGAACGGGAGGCCGAACTGGCCGTCGCCCGGGAACGCGTCCGCTTCGCCAGCGACCTGCACGACATCCAGGGGCACACGCTGCACGTGGTGAAGCTGAAAGTGGCGCTGGCGGAAAAACTCCTCGACGCCGACCCCGGCCGCGCGCGGGAGGAGCTGCGGGAGGTGCACACGCTCGTCGGCGACACGATCGTCCAGACCAAGGAGCTCGCCCACGCCCAGCGGCGGCTCAACCTGACCGCGGAGCTGGAGAACGCGAAGAATCTGTTCGAGGCGGCGGGCATCCACGTGCGCCTCGAACGGGAAGCCGAGCCGGACGCCCGCGTCGGCGAGCTGCTCGGCCAGGTCCTGCGTGAGACGACGACGAACATCCTGCGCCACGCCGAGGCCCGGCACGTGCGGATCACGCTCGGCCGCACCGGCATCGCGATCGTCAACGACGGCGCGGGCGAGCCGGGGCCGCTCGGCGGGCTTTCGGCGTTGCGGCACCGGCTGGCGGAGAACGGAGGGGAGCTCGAGGTGTCCCAGCAGGACGGCCGGTTCCTGACGGCGGTGGCGTTCCCGGAGCTCGAAGAGGCGGTCCGATGACCTCCGTGGTGCTCGCCGACGACGAAGCCCTGCTGCGCAAGGCCTTGGCGGCGCTCCTGCCGCTGGAGGGCGGCATCACCGTGCTCGCCGAGGCCGAAGACGGCGAGCAGGCGGTGGCGGCCACCCTGCGGCACCGGCCCGACGTGCTCGTCATCGACCTCGAGATGCCCACCGTGGACGGGCTCGCCGCGGTCGCGGAGATCCGCCGGGCGCGCCCGGAGCAGGTCATCCTGATGCTGACCCGGCACGCCCGCCCCGGCGTGCTGCGGCAGGCGCTGAAGCTCGGCGTCCAGGGGTTCGTCAGCAAGGCGGCGGAACCGGCGCACATCACCGCGGTGATCCAGGCCCTGCACGCGGGCAAGCGCTGGATCGACCCGGACGTCTCGGCCCTCGCCGTCGTCGACGACTGCCCGCTGACCGAACGCGAGCTCGACGTCCTGCGCGCCACGCGCGAGGGGTACTCGGTGGCCGAAATCGCCGTCCGGCTGCACCTGGCCGCGGGGACGGTGCGCAACTACCTGTCGAACGCGATGCAGAAGACCCAGACCCGCACCCGCCACGAAGCGGCCCGCTACGCCCGCGAGCACGACTGGCTCTGACCGCCTCGGCCGGCGGCGGACGCCGTTGCCCGTTCGGGTCACGGGCGGCGTTCCGCCGAGCGGACGGGCCCGCGGTTGTGGATCATGCAACCGGTGCCGTCCGCGTTCGCGGGGTCCAGAGAGGACAGTCGATGACCGTCTCCCTTCCGGAGCAAGCCCGGCCCGGCCGGACCACCCGGCTCGACAGCGTGCAGGCCGCTCTCGCCGACCTCGGCGCCGGGCGGCCGGTGATCGTCGTCGACGACGAAGACCGCGAGAACGAAGGCGATCTCATCATGGCGGCCGAGCACGCCACCACGGAGGCGCTCGCCTTCTACATGCGGCACACCAGCGGCCTGATCTGCGCGCCGATGCCCCCGGAAACCGCCGACCGCCTGCGGCTGGAGCCCATGGTCCGGCACAACGAGGACCCCGCGGGCACCGCCTACACCGTGTCGGTGGACGCCGTCGACGGCGTCGAGTCCGGGATCTCCGCCGCCGACCGCGCCCGCACGCTGCGAGCGCTCGCGGCCCCGGCCACCACCCCCGGCATGCTCTGCCGGCCCGGGCACGTCTTCCCGCTGCGCGCGCGGGAAGGCGGCCTCGCGCAACGCCGCGGGCACACGGAGGCCGCAGTGGAGCTGATGCGCCGGTGCGGCCTCGCGCCCGTCGCGGTGATCAGCGAGGTGTGCAACGACGACGGCAGCGTCGCCCGGCTGGCCGAGCTGCGCGCGTTCGCCGACCGGCACGGGCTGAAGGTGGTCTCGATCGAGCAGATCACCGCGGTCACGGTGACGGCCTGATGTTCGCCGCCACCGCCTTCGACCTCGACGAGACGCTCGTCGACAGCGCCGCGGCCTGGAACCGCGTGATCGGCACGGTCGCCGCGCGCCACGGCCACCCCTGGACACCGCGGGACTGGGCCGCGATCCAGGGCACCAGCACCCGCGCGTGGAGCCGGTACCTCGCCGACCGCTGCCCGGGGCTCACCGCCGGCCGCGCCGCCGCCGAATGCGCCGACGGCATGGTCTTCGAGATCGGCCGCGGCGGAGTCGGCCTCCGCCCCGGAGCCACGGACCTCGTCGCGGCGGCGGCCGCGTTCGGCCCGGTCGGCCTGGTGTCCGCGTCCCCGAGGCGCTATGTCGACGCGGTGGTGACGGCCTGCGGACTGGCGTCGCGGCTCGCCACCTCGGTGGCCGGCGAGGATGCGGTCCACGGCAAACCGGCGCCGGACCCGTACCTGCTCGCCGCCCGCCGGCTCGGCGTGGAGCCCGCCCGGTGCCTCGCGGTGGAGGACTCGGCATCCGGCATCCGCTCGGCGAGTGCGGCGGGCATGACGGTCCTGGCCATCCCCAACCCGGCCACGGCCGCCGACGTCGCGACCCTGCGGCTCGCCCGGCACTGCGCGGCCGATGCGCACATCGCCGCGAAGACGATCCGCGCGCTGGCCGGTCCTACGCCCGCAGTCAGCCGCGGGTGACCGCTCAGCCTGCGCCGACCGCCAGGGGGACCAGCATCCGCGCGGCCTCGCGGAACGGCGCCACCAGCGGATTCGGGTCCCGGGTCCGCGACGCCACCACGACCCGGCAGGGCTCGAAGCCCTCGATCGGGATCGCCGTCACGTCCTCGCGCAAGCGGGGGCGGTGATCGCCGGCCGGGAGGATGGCCAGCGAGCTTCCCGAAGCCACCAGTTCGAGCTTGTCCTCGAAGCTGTCGTCCGGCGACGGCGGCGGTGAGCCGTCCTTCGGGGTGCTCCACATCGCCGGTGTCACCGCGCACGCCACCAGTTCTTCGTCACCCAGGTCGTCCGCCGAGACCACCTCCTTGCCCGCCAGCCGGTGGGTGACGGGCACGAGCAGCACCCGCGGCTCCTCGTACAGCGGCGTCACCGTCGCCGGGAACGGCAGCGGTTCGCGGGCGACGAGCGCGTCGACCCGCCCTTCGGGCAACGCGTGCGTGTCGTGCCAGCGCAGCAGCCGCGTCCGGATGCGCGCGTCCGGGTGGCGGTGGCGCAGCGCCTGCACCGCGGGGGTGATGATCAGGCCCTCGACGTAGCCGATGGTGAGCTCACGCGGCGGATCGGCGGCGCGGGCCACGGTCACGGCGTCGCCGGCGGCCTGGAGGACGGCGTGGGCCCGCGGCAGGAACGCCGCACCGGCGGCGGTCAGGCTGGTGCCGTGCGGCGTGCGCGCGAACAGGCGGACGCCGAGCTGGTGCTCCAGCCGCTGGATCTGGCGGCTCAGCGAGGGCTGGGCGAGGTGCAGCGCCGCGGCGGCGCGGCCGATGTTGCCGTGTTCCGCCACGACCGTGAAGTACCGGACCAGCCGCAGGTCGAGATCCACCCTTCCGAGCGTACGCCGCCATGCACCGGCGGTATGGCGGCATGCGGAACAGGACTTGGACGCCCCGCCGTGGCCGGCGGTTGACTCGGGGCATGAACGCTTACGCAGGAAAGAACGTGGTCATCACCGGCGGCAGCAGCGGGCTCGGCCTCGCGACCGCCGAACTGCTGGTGGCCGGCGGCGCGCGGGTGCTGATCACCGGGCGGGACAAGGAAAAGCTCGACTCCGCGCGCCGGCGGCTCGGCGAGCGGGCGACGGCCGTGCGCAGCGACTCCGCGTCGATGGCGGACGTCGAGGAGCTGGCCCGGGTGGCCGGCGCGGAGTTCGGCGCGGTGGACGCGGTGTTCGTCAACGCGGGCGTGACCGCGTTCGCGCCGTTCGAATCGATGCCGGAAGCGCAGTACGACGAGCTGTTCGCGGTGAACACCAAGGGCCCGTACTTCACCGTGCAGAAGCTGGCGCCGCTGCTGCGTGAGGGCGCGGGAGTCGTCCTCACCACGTCGGTGGCCAACGTCAAGGGCCTCGACTCGATCAGCGCCTACGCCGCGACGAAGGCCGCCCTGCGCTCGATGACCCGGTCACTGGCGCGGGAACTGCTGCCCCGCCGGGTCCGCGTCAACGCGGTCAGCCCGGGCCCGATCGCGACCGGCATCCTCGACGCGACCCTCCCCCCGGAGGTCGCCGAACGGACCAAGACCGAGATGGCCGCGCAGAACCCGATGCAGCGCTTCGGCGAGCCGTCCGAAGTCGCGGCCGCGG
This sequence comes from Amycolatopsis sp. NPDC004169, assembly GCF_040610315.1. Lineage (NCBI taxonomy): Bacteria > Bacillati > Actinomycetota > Actinomycetes > Pseudonocardiales > Pseudonocardiaceae > Amycolatopsis > Amycolatopsis sp. NPDC004169. The sequence goes on along the minus strand of NZ_JBEXMD010000020.1, from coordinate 76,985 downwards.
CGGCGTACCTGGCGTTCGAAGCGACGTTCACCACCGGCGCGGAGCTCCCCGTGGACGGCGGCGCCGCCCAGCTGTAGCGCTCGGCGCTCCGAACCCGGGAAGTTCTTGCCGGCCTCCTCGACCGTCTTCGACCGGCCCTCCACCTGACCGCACTCCTTTCCCCGCGCCCTTCGCGCAGGGGCTTCGCGGCGGCTCAGCCGGGCATGTCGTGGGTCGAGCAGTGGATCCCGCCCCCGCCCGCGGCGATCGCGTCGATCGGGACGAGCACCACCTCGCGGTCCGGGAAGTGCTCGCCCAGGATTCCGCGGGCACGGTCGTCGGCCTCCGGGTCGCCGAACTTCGGAAGGAACACCGCGCCGTTGGCGACGTAGAAGTTCGCGTACGACGAAACGAACGCGTCGCCACGGCCGGTGATCCGGTCCGGGTCGGGCTGGGGCAGCTCGACGACCCGGAGCCGGCGCCCGGCGGCGTCGGTGGCTTCGGCGAGGACGCCGCGGGCCTGCTCGGCGGAGCGCGACCAGACGTCCGGCGGCCCGCCGGGAAAGGCCTGGTCCAGGAGCACGACGCCGGGGGCGACGTAGCGGACGAGGCAGTCGACGTGCGCGTCGGTGATGTCCTGGCCCTTGACACCCGCGAGCCAGATCACCGTGCGGACGCCGAGCGCCTGCTTGAGGTCGGCCTCGACCTGCGACCGGTCCTTGCCGGGGTTGCGGTTGTCGTTGACCAGTGAGCTTTCGGTGGCGAGCAGCGTGCCCTCCCCGTCGGTCTCGAGCGCGCCGCCTTCGGCGACCAGCGGCGCGGCGATGCGTGGGAGCCGGTAGCGTTCCAGCACCGCGGCCGCGACCCGGGAGTCGTTGGGGTGACGCTGTTTCCCGCCCCAGCCGTTGAAGGCGAAGTCCACGCCGGCCGGCTTCCCGGCGTCCTGCACGAAGACCGGCGCGGTGTCGCGGGCCCACAGGTCGTCGGTCGGGATGGGGACGACCTCGACCTCGGCGCCCACGGCGGCCTGGGCCTTGTCCCGGTCCGCGGGCGCGGCCAGCAGGACGACGCTTTCGAACCCGGCGACGGCCCGGGCGAGCCGCGCGATGTCGGCCTGGACGGCGGGCAGGTCCTCGCCCCAGATGCCGGTCGACGCCGGCCACGACATGATCGTCCTGGCGTGGTGCTCCCACTCGGCGCCGAAGGTCCGCCCGGCCGCGGCGCCACTGCTGCCGGCCGCCGGGGTGGGCGGGACGTCGGTGGCACACCCGGCGACACCGAGGGCGGCGGCGCCGAAGCCGAGCGCGGCCGTGAGGGCGCTGCGGCGGGAGACGGGTTCGGGTCGCATCGGGCTCCTGTCCGAGGGGGTGCGGTCACCCCAGCCTGACACTGACTGAAAATTCAGTCAAATTGGGGTCCCTCAGGCCCCCAGCTCGACCGCGATGCCCCCGGCCAGCAGCTCCCTGGCCCGGTCCAGGGTGAGCGTGCCGGACAGCCACCGTTCCGACAGGCCTTCGACGAGCGCGGTCAGCCGCTCGGCGGCGTCCTCGGCCTTCGCGGGCGCCCCCGCCGCCGCGACGAGCTCGGCGATCTCGGCAACCCACAGCCCGCATGCGGCGGCCAGGCGGTCGCGCAGGCCGGGCTCGAACACGGCGCTGGCCCGCAGCTCACCCCAGGCCAGACTGGTTTCGCGTACTTCGTCGACGTCCTGCAGTTCGAGGAGGAGGCGCTGTTCGAGCCGTGCACGCGGGTCGCCGGACTCGGGCAGGGTGCGGGTGGTGTAGCGCTCGGCCCGGTCGTTGACGTGGTCGAGAGTGGCGGCGAGCAGCCCGGCCCGGTCCTTGAAGTGGTAGTAGATGAGCCCGGTCGAGACCCCCGCCTCGGCGGCGACTTCCTCGACCCGCAGCCCCCGCACGCCGTTGCGCGCGATCATGCTGACAGCGGCCTCGAGGATCAGGTCGCGTTTCCCGGCCACGGCAGCGCCTTTCGCTTGACTGAAGCTTCAGTCAACACCGTAGCCGGATTCGCCGCGGGAATCGGTCCCGGCCACGGAATCGCTCAGTCGCCGGCGTTCTCCGTTTCCTCGGCGCGGTCGCGGTTGCGCTGCTGCCGCTCCTGCTCGCGACGGCTGTAGGTCGCCCGGCGGACGCGTTCCTCGTCCTCGACGCTCGAACCCACCGCCCCGGCCACGATGCCCACGGACGTCGCGAGCCACACGAGCTTCAGGTACGAAGCCGGGCCGGCCGGGTGGCCGAGGACCTGCCCGAAGTACGTGCCTTCGACCAGGACGATCGACGCCACCAGCGCCAGCCCGAACAGGATCGCGTACATGCAGGCGACGCCGATCGACAGCGTCAACGCGGTGGAGGCGTTGTACAGCAGGGCTTTCCGCCGGTCGAGGTGTCCGGACGGTTTGTCCCACAGGTGGTTGTGCACCATCAGCCAGCCCGCCATGACCACGATCGCCAGCACCGTGATCCCGGCCAGCCGCAGGGCGGGCAGCGCTTCGGCAAGCTTCCAGAACGAGGTGGTGATGATGCCGTACGCGGCGGTGGCCGCCGCGGCCGCGGTCGCGCCGGCGAGGTTGGGCACCAGCCGCCACGGGCGGTTGTCGCGGATCATCCCGGCCAGCAGCCGCAGCCGGCCGCGCAGGCCCACCAGGGCCAGGTGCTCGTCGGCCGGGCCGCGGCCGTGGATGTGCCGCGTCGGCGCCACCAGCTCCCGCAGCCGGTCGACGAGCCCCCGCGGCGGATCGGCCTCGTGCGCCGACCGCCGCGCGATGAGGTGCCGGACCAGGTGGACGATCAGCCGGGACACCCGGCCCCGCAGCCGCAGCGCCCCGAGCGCGGGCAGCGACACCATGGCCACGCCGTGGTCGGCGTTGTAGTCCGAGGCGATCGGGACCGTACCGGCCCGCCGCGGGAGGTCGGTGACCAGCACCAGCAGGTCCCACCCGTGTTCGGCCCGGCGCTCCTGCGCGAGGGCCAGCATGGGGATGTCGCCCTCCTCGTTCAGCGGGAGCGGCTGCGTCTCGTGCTCGACCCGGTAGGTCGTCCCGTCCTCGCCGAGGTCACGGGCCAGCCGGGCGGGCAGGCCGTCGGCGATTCTCCCGGCGAGCTGCCCGGGCAACCCGTCATCGGTCAGCAGCCCCACTACGAGGTCCTCCGGCGCACGTTGGGCGGTCATGCTCGAGCCTTCCCGTCGACCTTCGGTGAGCTCACCGGGTTCCCGGGCCGATCACCGACAAACGGGCGGCCTGCATCCGGGACACGACGATGGGCAGGCCAGGCCGGACCGGCAGCTCGGTCCGGTCACGCCGGGCCTCGGGAAGCAATCAGCGCAACGCCCGCCAGGCAGGCCCGCCGGCGGTGCCTGGCCTCCGGGTCGACCACCACCGGCAAATGGGCCGCCCGGAACCGGCGCACGACACTGGCCGCCCGCTGAACCGGGCCCCCGGTCCGGTCGCGCCGGACCGAGGAAGCGATCAGCCGCTCCAAACTCGCCGAAGCCGCTTCACCGGAACCCGGCGCACGAACACTGGCCGGCCGGCTACCGCAGCTCCCGCCAAGCGGCCCGCCGGCGGCGCTGGGCCTCCGGGTCGGCCACCGGTGCCGCCGACAGCAACCGCCGGGTGTACGGGTGCGCCGGTGCCGTCAGCACCTCCTTGGCCGGTCCTTGCTCGACCACCTGCCCCCGGTGCATCACCGCCACCCGGTCGGCCAGCTGCTCGATCACCGCCAGGTCGTGGCTGATGAACAGGCACGCGAACCCGAACTCCTGCCGCAGGTCGCGCAGCAGGTCGAGGATGCGGGCCTGGATCGTCACGTCCAGCGCGCTCGTCGGCTCGTCGGCCACCAGCAGGTCCGGGTTGAGCGCCAGGGCCCGGGCGATGCACGCCCGCTGGCGCTGGCCGCCCGACAGCTCGTGCGGGTAGCGGGACCTCAGCGACGGCGACAGCTGCACCGCCGACAGCAGCTCCGCCACCCGTCCGTCCACTTCGGACGCTCGGACCGCCCGGTGCAGGCGCAGCGGCGTCGCGACGCTCTCCCCCACCGTCGTGCGGGGGTTCAGCGACGAGAGCGGGTCCTGGAACACCACGCCGATCCGGCGGCGCAGCTCCTTCGCCGCCCGGCCGCGGACGCGGGTGATGTCCGCGTCCCCGATGCGGACCGAGCCGGCGGACGGCGCCAGGAGACCCGTGACCGCCCTGGCCACTGTGCTCTTGCCCGAACCCGACTCCCCGACGAGGCCGAGCACCTCCCCCGGCTCCACGTGCAGGTTCACCCCCGTGGCGGCGTGCACGGACAGCGTGCGGAACCGGCCGCGGTAGGTCACCGACAGGTTCTCCACGCGCAGCAGCGGCGCCACGGCGGGGACGTCCGGCAGCGACGGCGCCGGGCGCGTGGTGACCACGCTGCCGAGGGAGACGACCGAACCGAGCAGCTCCCGCGTGTAGTCCTCGGCCGGCGCCGTGAAGATCGTCTCGACCGGCCCCTGCTCGACCACGACGCCGTCGTGCATCACCACCACCCGGTCGGCGAGGTCGGCGACCACGCCCATGTCGTGCGTGATCAGCAGGATCGCCGTGCCCAGCCGCGAGCGCAGGTCCCGCAGCAGCTCGAGGATCTCCGCCTGCACGGTGACGTCCAGCGCGGTCGTCGGCTCGTCGGCGATGAGCAGCTTCGGTTCGTTCGCCACCGCCATCGCGATGACGACGCGCTGCAGCTGCCCGCCGGAGAGCTCGTGCGGGTAGGACCGGAACCGCTCGCGCGGGTCCGGCAGCCCGACCAGGGTGAGCAGCTCGATCGCCCGTTCCCGGGCGGCCGGGGCCGCGAGCGGCTGGTGCGTCCGGATGGCCTCGACGAGCTGGTCGCCGATGGTGAACACCGGGTTCAGCGCGCTCATCGGCTCCTGGAACACCATGCCGACCTCGCCGCCGCGGACCGCCCGCAGCTCGGACGGCGTCATCGCGTAGAGGTCCCGCCCGGCCAGCTCCGCGCGGCCCGTGACGCGGGCCGTGGGCGGCAGCAGGCCGAGCAGGGACATCGCGGTGACCGTCTTGCCGGAGCCGGACTCCCCTACCACCGCGACGACTTCGCCCGCGGCGACCTCGTAGCCGACCCCGCGGACGGCTTCGACGTCCCCGAACGAGACCACGACGTCGTGCAGCCGCAGGAGCCCGGCTCCGCTCACTGCACGATCCCGAACTTGCGGTAGTCGACGTAGGCCGGGAACCGGCCGATCTCGACCCCGCCGACCTGCGAGCCGTGCAGGAACGAGTTGCGGGTGTAGATCAGCGGCACGACGGGCGAGTCGGCGAGGATCTTCTTGTCCAGCGCCGCCCACTTCTTGCCGGCCTCGGCCGGGTCCACCGTGGCCTGCGCCTCGGCGATCAGCTTGTCGACGTCGGGGTTGTCGTACCGCGACTCGTTGTACCCGCCGTTGCCGATCTCGGTGGACTGGAACAGCGGCTGGATGTTCGCGTTGGCCGACGGGATGTCCGGCTGCCACGAGGTCAGCGTCAGGTCGAAGTCCGAGAGGCCCTTGGTGTCCACTTCGGACGTGTAGGTGTCCTCGTCGAGCGGCTTGATGGAGACCTTGATGCCCGCGCGCGCCAGGGACGCCTGGATCGACGCGGCCTTCTCCGGGAAGCCCCGTTCGTTGTGGGTGGCCAGCACCAGGCCGTCCAGCCCGTTCGGGAACCCCGCCTCGGCCAGCAGCTGCTTGGCCTTGGCGACGTCACCGGACGGCGGCGCCGGGTACAGGTCGTACTGCTCGCGGCCCTGCAGCCCCGGGGTGATGAGCGTGGTCGCGACGTCCCCGGCCAGCTGGGCGCTGCCGGCGCTGGCCACCTGGTAGGCGGCCTTGTCGACGGCGTACTGGAACGCCTGGCGCACCTTCGGGTTCTTCAGGTTGCCGCGCTGGGTGTTCAGCGACAGGTAGGCCAGCGCACCGGACTCCGACGTCACCAGCCGCGCCTTCGCCGAGGCGTTGCCCTGGATCTGGGCCAGCTGCGCGGGCGAGGCGAACGACATGCCGAAGGCGGCGCGGTCCTTGCCCGTGTCGTCGACCAGCCGCTTGGAGATGACCCCGGTGTCCTGGCCGAGCTCGAAGTCGATGGTGTCCGGGTTGGCCAATCGCGTCTTGTCCTCGTCGCGGTTCCAGTTCGGGTTGCGCGTCAGCTTCGCCGACTTGCCCCGCTCGTAGCTCGCCAGCTGGTACGGGCCGGACGCGACCGGGTGGTCACCGTAGTTCGCCTCGGCGCCCTTGCCCTTCGGCACCGGCGAGAACGCCGGGGTGCTGGCGACCCAGTTGAAGTCGCCGTACGGGCGGGCGAGGTGGAAGACGATGGTCTTCGCGTCCGGGGTCTGGATCGTCTCGAGGTCCTTGCCCTCGAACGGGCCCTTGTACGCCAGGCCCGGCGAGAGCAGGTCCTTGTGGTAGGCCAGGCCGCCGGAGAACGCCGGGGCGAACGAGCGCTCGAGGCCCCACTTGACGTCTTCGCTCTTGATCGGCGTCCCGTCGGCGTACTTCAGGCCGTCCTTGAGGGTGAACGTCCACGTCTTGCCGCCGTCGCTCGGCCGCCCGGTGTCGGTGGCCAGATCGGGCACGATCGTGGTGTCCTTGCCCGGCGCGACATTCCACGACGTCAGCCGCCGGTGGATCAGCCCGAGCGTGGTGACCACCAGGTTCGAGCTCTTCGCCGGGTCCCACGTGATCGAGGGCGCGTCGTTGAGCAGGACGAGGTTCCCGCCCGGCTTGACGGTGCCGCCCTGCCCCGCCGGCGTGTCGTTGGCGCCGCACGCCGTCAGCAGTGTGACGGCGGCCAGCACCCCGGCCGCGAGCCTGAGTTTCATCGTTTCCCCTTCAGACGAGGCGGGCTCGCGGATCGAGCGCGCCGTAGCAGAGATCGACCAGGAAGTTGAGGACCGTGACGAGCAGGGCCGAGAACAGCGTCACGCCGAGCAGCACCGGCAGGTTGAGCGACGCGATCGCGTCGACCAGCAGCCGCCCGACGCCGGCCATGCCGAAGATCCGCTCGGTGATCACGGTCCCGGCCAGCAGGGCGCCGAGGTCGACGCCGAACACGGTGACCACCGGCAGCAGGACGTTGCGCAGCGCGTGCCTGCCGACGACCTTGCGCTCGGTCAGGCCCTTGGCCCGCGCGGTGCGGATGTAGTCCTCGCCGAGGGTTTCCAGCATCTGGCCGCGGGTGAGCCGCGCGTAGATCGCCGCGTGCAGGAACGCGAGCACGAACCACGGCAGCACCAGGTGCCACGCCCACTGCAGGGGATCCTCGGTCAGCGGCACGTACCCGTTCTTCGGGACGACGTCGAGGGCGAACGCGAAGATCGTGATGCCGATCATCCCGGCCAGGTAGGCGGGCATCGACACGCCGGCCATCGCGGCGGCCATGGTGATCCGGTCGACCGCGGTCCCGCGGCGCAACGCGGAAAGCACGCCGAGGCCGACCCCGAGGACGATCCAGATCGCCGCCGCGCCGAGCGCCACGGAGAAGCTGACCTCGATCCGGCCGCCGATTTCGGCGAGCACGCCGACGTTGTTCTGGAAGTCCCAGCCGAAGCACGGCGCCGTGCAGTGGATCGCCGCGGCGCCGGTGCCGAACGTGCGGCCGCCGAGTATCCCGCCGAGGAATTCGAAGAACTGGCCGTACCAGGGGACGTTGTAGCCCATGAACTCCCGCGCGAGCTGCAGGCCTTCCGGCGAGCACGGGCGGCCGCAGGCCATCCGGGCCGGGTCGGCGGGCAGGACGTAGAACACCACGAAGGTCACGAACGTCACGACCAGCAGGACCAGGAGCATCCCGGCGAACCGGGTGGCGACGAAGCGGGCGGTGCGCATCAGGCCGCACCCGCCGAACGCGGGTCGAGCGCGTCGCGGATCGCGTCGCCGACGACGTTGAAGGCGAGCGTGATCAGGAACAGCAGCAGCCCCGGGAAGACCAGGTACATCGGGTCCGTTTCGAAGAAGTCGATGGCGGTGCTGATGGTGCGGCCCCAGCTGGGGGTCGGGGGCAGGACGCCGACGCCGAGGAACGACAGCGCGGCTTCGCTGCCGATCATCGACGGGATGGCCAGGCTGGCCACCACGATGATCGGCGCCCACAGGTTGGGCAGCAGTTCCCGGGTGAAGACGTGCCACGGGCCGCCGCCGACGACCTTGGCCGCGGCGACGAAGTCGCGCTTGGCCAGCGTCAGCGCTTGGGCCCGGACGATCCGGGCGACGCGCGGCCAGCCGAAGAGCCCCAGCACGACGATGAGCGTGACCTGCCGCGGGAAGTCGACCGGCAGCACGGCGCCGAGCGCGATCATGAAGATCAGGTACGGGAAGCCGAGGATGACGTCGGCGGTCCAGGTCACCAGCCGGTCCCACCAGCCGCCGAGGTAGCCGGCGCTGACGCCGATCAGCACCCCGAGCGTCGTGCCCAGCACGGTGGCACCGAGCCCGACGAGCAGCGACGTCCGCGCCCCGTGGGCGACGAGCGCGAAGAGGTCGACGCCGGTCAGCGGCTCGACCCCGAACCAGTGCGCGCCGCTCACCCCGCCGAGCGGCCCGGCCGGGAGCCCGGTCGGGCCGAGCGTCGAGATGTCCGGGACGAGGCTCTGGCCTTCGAGGAGGACGAAGAGGTCGGCCCCGGCGGCGAGCAGCACGATGAGGGCGATCAGGACGGTGCAGACGGACGTCCACCGCCCGGACCGGACGGCACGCCAGACCGCGGCAGGTAGAGAGCGCGCCGCAAGCGGCGGGAGGGCAGGGGCGGACACAGCACCTTCAAGGTTCAGCCGATCGAGTGACGATCAGGGACCTTAGGCAGTCCGGGCCGTGATCGATCCACCGTCTCACCATCTGGACGGGAACTCACGCACGGCGGTGGCGATTCGGGGCGGTTACCCGGCCGATGTCCGATTCGGGTCCAAGCTTCGGACATCGGCCGGCCCGGGGTCAGCTCGCGCTCACCGTCACCGGGTGGTGGACGACCGCGCCGAACAGGTACCCCTGCGTGTTGTAGGGCGCCACGTCCGGCTGCCGGACCCCGGTGACGTCGGTCGCGCGCGCCCGCAGCGTGTACTCCCCCGCCGTCCGGGGCCGCCACGGGAACTCCCACTGCAGCCAGCCGCGGTCGAGCGCCGGGCTGATCGGCTTCGCGGGCCGCCAGGTGCGGCCGTCCGTGCTCACCTCCACCCGGCGGATCCGGCCGTGGCCCGACCACGAGCGGCCGCGCAGCACCTGGCGCTGCCCCACCGCCAGCGTCGCGCCCCACGGGAGCTCGAACGCGCTCTTGACCACCTGCTCGGTCACCGGCGTGCCCTCGGCCGGGTAGTCCGGGCCCAGCAGGCGGTAGTACTGCGTGTTCCACGGCGACACCAGCGGCGTCGCCGACACCTCGATCCGGCCCAGCCACTTGATCGACGCGATCCCGGCCCACGACGGCACCACCAGCCGCACCGGGAAACCGTGGTCGGGCGGCAGCGGCTGCCCGTTCATCTCGTAGGCCAGCAGGACGTCTTCCAGTGCCTTCGCCACCGGCAGCGGCCGCCGCACCTTGCCGAGGTTCACCCCGCCCGTGACGTAGTCGGGGTCGAGCCCCTCCGGCAGGACGTCCACGGCGTCGCGGGTCAGCCCGGCCCGGGCGAGCACGGTCGCGAGCCGGACGCCGCGCCAGCGGGCGACCCCGACGGCGCCGAGCTTCCACGCCGTCCCGCTGACGGTCTGGCCCTGCTGGCCGGTGAAGAAGCTCCGGCCGTTGCCGGCGCATTCGACGAACGCGGTGACCGTCTCCGACGGCAGCGCGCGCAGGTCCCGGTAGGACAGTTCGACCGGCGCGGCGGCGGTCGGCGACCCGCGCAGCCCCGAGCCGAACAGCTGCAGCTGCCAGGTGGCCGCGTCCAGCACCGGCGTCGACGTGTGGTCGCGGACGAAGAACCGGTCGATCGGGGTCAGGTACCCCTGGCCGCGCAGGGCTTCCCAGCGCGTCTCGGCGTTGGTGCCGTAGACGTCGAACAGCTCCGGCGGCAGCGGTTTGACGATCGGCCCGGCGGCCGCCGCCGTCCCCGTCGTGGCCCCGGTGACGGCCAGCGCGAGACCGCCCGCCGCCGTCAGCCGCAGCAGGTCGCGCCGGTTCAGCCCCGGCATCCGCGCCCGGCCGTCCCGCCACTGCGCCACGCGCACCCGGTCGTAGCCCGCCTCGTCATGCAACGCTGTCATGCGGGGCATTGTTCGGAACCGGGCGCCGGACCGGCCAGCACGTCCACAGGGCGGAACGGCGGCCGCCGTCCGGTCAGTGGCCGCTCGCCGCGTCCGCGACGGTCCGGCCGTGCACCGCCGGGCGGCCGCCGTACGGGTCGTCGCCGGTCCACAGTGTCGTCGGCGCGGCCTTGCGCACGACCGGCACGACCTCCGAGGCGAACCGTTCCAGCATGTCCAGCTGCTGCTCGTGCGGGATCATCGTCGGCAGGCTGAACGACTGCAGGTCGTGGCCGTAGGCGTCGTGCCACCACAGGATCTTCTCGGCGATCTGCTGCGGGCTCCCGACGAGCACCGGCCCGCGCTTGATGGCGTCGTCGACGGTCGGGAACTCCATCGGGTTGCCGGGCGTGTGGTTGCCCGGCTGGTTGAAGTACTCGACGATCTTCTCGTAGGTCGGGCCGAACGCTTCCCGCGCTTCCTGCGTCGTGTCGGCCAGGTACAGGAACCCCGCTCCGGCGCCGACGAACGCCAGGCGCGGATCGTGACCGTGCTCGGCGTAGTGCTTCCGGTAGTGCTCGATCAGCACGGTGTACCGGTCCCGCGGCTGCAGGGCGTTGGCCGAGAACAGCGGGTCGCCCCACTTCGCCGCCAGCTCGGCCGACGTCAGCGTGGTGGCCGAGCCGTGCCAGACGCGGGGCGCGCCCGCGAACGGCCGCGGCAGGCTCGTCACCGACGTCAGCGGACCGCGGAACCGGCCCGACCAGGTGACGTCCTCCTCGCGCCAGAGCCGCCGCAGCAGTTCGTACTTCTCGGCGAGCGCGTCCCACTGGTCGCCGTTCTCGATGCCGAACATCGGCAGCTGGCGCAGCTCGTTGCCCTTGCCGATCACCAGTTCCAGCCGTCCGCGGGACAGCTGGTCGACGGTGGCGTAGTCCTCGGCCACCCGCAGCGGGTCGTGGATCGACAGCACCGAGACCCCGGTCTGGATGCGCACCCGGCTCGTCGTCGCGGCGATCGCGCCGAGCAGCACGGTGACACCGCTGCTCAGGAAGTGCCCGGCGTGCCGTTCGCCGAGCGCGACGGCGTCGAACCCGAATTCCTCCGCGTAGCGCGCCGACGTCAGCGCCTGCGCGAAGCGCTCGTCGGTGCGCACCCGGCGACCGGTGACCGGGTTCGTCAGGTGGGGCAGGATGTCCAGGACCTGGAGTCTCATCCCGCGAGTATCACCGGACGGCGACGCCGGGCCGGACGAGTCCACATCCTGAGCACCCGTGCGGCCCCGGCGGGGTGCGGGCTACCTGTGGACCACCCGCTCCGGAAGAAGAGAGCCGCCATGCCTGACGTCCCGCTGTCGGTGCTCGACCTCGTCCCGGTCAGCTCCGGGTCCGACGTGGCCGAAGCCGTGCGCAACACCGTCGACCTCGCCCGGCAGGCCGAAAGCTTCGGCTACCACCGCTACTGGTTCGCCGAGCACCACCTCAACCCGGGCGTCGCCGGCGCTTCGCCGCCGGTGCTGATCGCCCTCGTGGCCGGCGCCACCTCGCGGATCCGGCTCGGCTCGGCGGGCGTCCAGCTCGCCCACCGGACGCCGCTGGCCGTCGTCGAGGAGTTCGGCCTGCTCGAGGCCCTCCACCCCGGCCGGCTGGACCTGGGCCTCGGCCGCAGCGGCAAGCAGCTCGTCCGCGAATACGCCGCTGCCGCCGCCCGGCCGCCGGAGGCCGCGCGCCGGGTCGATGGCCTGCTCATCCCGCCGAAGCCCGACTTCGGGCGCCTGGCGCGGTCCCCGCGACTAGGGTTGACCTTCAAGTTGCTGCAGCAGCCCGGGGCGGAGTCCCCCGACTACAGCGAGCAGGTCGACGACATCCTCGCGCTGCTCGCCGGCACCTACCGGTCCCCGGAAGGCCTGGAGGCGCACGCCGTCCCGGGCGAAGGCGCGCGGCCGGAGGTCTGGATCCTCGGCAGCAGCGGCGGGCAGAGCGCCGCCGTGGCGGGCCGCCATTCCCTGCGGTTCGCCGCGAACTACCACGTGAGCCCGTCCAGCGTGCTGGAAGCCGTCGACGCCTACCGGCGGGAGTTCCGCGCCTCGGAAGCGCTGGAGCGGCCGTACGTGGCCGTGTCGGCGGACGTCGTCGTGGCCGAAGACGACGACACCGCGCGCGAACTGGCCGCCGGCTACGGGCTCTGGGTCCGCAGCATCCGGCGGGCCGAGGGCGCGATCCCGTTCCCGGCCCCGGCCGAAGCCGCGGCCCACCGGTGGACCGACGAAGACCGCGCCCTGGTCGCCGACCGCGTCGAGACGCAGTTCGCCGGCTCCCCGGAGACCGTGACGGCCGGCCTGCGGCGGCTGCAGGAGGCCACCGGCGCCGACGAGCTCGTGATCACCACCATCACGCACCGGCACGCCGACCGGGTCCGGTCGTACGAATTGCTGGCCTCGCAGTGGCAGTCAAGCCGTTTCACCTGACGAGCGCATTACCGCTCCGCCGGTCCTGGCCCCGACAATCCGGCGGTATGACGACCTCGGCGGAACGACGAGCGACCGACGTGATCCACGTCGGCATCCGGATCGACCTCACCGGCCGCGCGGTCGACGCCGACGCGCTCGCCTCCCGGCTGGCCACCGCGCTCGGCGGCGTGGACGTCGTCACCGTGGAGCGCCGCAACCACCTGAGCCTGGTCCCGGACCCGGTGCTGCACATCGAAACCGGCCCCCGGCGCGTGCTCCTGCTGGGCCGCCCGGTCCCGTTGACCCGGCTGGAGTTCGACCTGCTGCGCTTCCTGAGCGCACACCCGGACCGGGTGTTCACCCGGTCCGCGCTGAAGACCGCGCTGTGGCCGAGACAGGACGGCGGCGACCGCACGGTCGACGTCCACGTGCGCAAACTGCGAGCCAAGCTGGAACCGCACCTGGACCCGATCACCACGGTCCGGGGCGTCGGTTACCGCTTCGAGGGATCGGCACCGGTCACGCTCTCGTGAGCCGGCCGGCATCCGGGTGCACGCTCCGCCGAGGCCGGGCGGTAGGAGCACCGGGATCCGGTGTGCACGGTGCCCCGCAAGTGGGTTCCGATCGCCGGGTCGGCGGCGCTGATCCGGACCAGTGCGCGGCGGATCGCCTTTCCCGCCGCGACCCGCGCTCGCTCCGCGGCGTCGGCGAACAGGCGGGACCGGCCGCACCGAGTTCGCGGAAACCCGGGAGACCTTCGGCCTGGTCTTCGTCGGTGCGGGCACCACAAGCATCCAGCCGCACGAACAGCGGACCGCGGCCGGGGCGGAGGTGCTGCGGGACCGGCTGCGGCACGCCCTCGCGAGGTGCGACGGGTTCTTCCGGGTCAGCGGCCCAGCGGCCGCGCGAGCCGGGGTGCTGAACCGGTGCTTCGCCGTGGAGGCACCGACCCGCTGAACCGGCCCGGCCGGCTCTTCTCGGACGCGGGGACGACGGGCTCCGGGTGGACGGCGATGGTCGCTTCGCCGCCCACCCGGCGCCGGCTCGGGTTCGAACTGCGTCAGGACCGGCAGAACAGCGCGTCCGGCGTCCGGCTCGAACCGATCCGGCCGGTGTAAGCGACGCCGGCGACGTACTCCCCCGGTGCGCACTGCCCCTTGTAGTTCCCGGTCGCGAAGTCGCCTCCGGGGTCGCCGGCCGGGCGGTTGTCGCCGCGGTCGAACCACACCGTTCGGCCCGTGCGGCCCAGGGGTGTCGCCGACCTGCCGCACAACACCGCCGAGAAGGCCGCGCCCTGGACGCTGTAGCCGACGACCGCGTGGTCGGGCGGGCACTGCGTTTTCGTGTAGCCGGACGCCCAATCGGTGTCGACGTGGGTCTCGTCGCGGACGACCACGTACCCGGTGGGCGCGGCGAGCGTTCCGGTGCACAGGCCGCGGTTGCCGGTGTGCGCCAGGCCGGCGAGCCGCCGCCCGTCCGGGCAGACGCCCTTGCGGGCGCCGGAATTCCAGTCGGGCAGCGCGCGGACCTGGCGTGACTCCTGGAAGTCGGCGTAGTCGAGGTTCAGCATCGACCAGTGCGCCGCGTCGTCCGGGATCGGCCCGGTCCGCGACGGTGCGGAAATCAGCCGCTGCCAGGCCGGGCCGCGCCAGTCGGTGCCGTCCAGGACGTCGATGCGGTGGCCCGCCGAGTCGTATTCGAGCAACGCCCAGCCGTCGCCGGAACCGTTGGCCTGGAAGCCGACCGCGGGCCAGTAGGCGAAGTCCGTGTCCGTCTCGGCCAGGTAGTTCACGAAGGTCTCGAAGAACGTGCGCGATGCCGGATCGGTGGTGTTGCGGCCTTCGCCGAACTCGCTGATCCACAGCGGCGCGGTGTAGTGCTTCCAGGTGTCGGCGGAGACGAAGAACGCCTGCCGGTACAACGTGTCCCGCAGGTCCTGGGGTGACAGGTCGCGGTAGCGCGGGTCGTGCGTTTCGCCGATGCCGGTCGCGCCGGAGTGGTTGGGGCCGGTGTAGCCGTAGAAGTGCGCCGAATAGACGAGCTTGCCGGAGTCCACCAGCGTGTGCGACAGCGTCCGGGCGGGCTCCAGGGTCGGCCTGCCGTGCGCGAAGCCGTCGATCGGCAGCCCGGTCCAGTTGATGCCCTCGACGAAGATCAGCAGGTCCCGGTTGGCTTCGGTGAGGATGCGGTCGGCGACCTGCTGGCTCGCGCGCTGCCAGTCGGTGCCGTTGCCCCAGCCCCAGTTGGGGTCGTCGAAGGCGTTGCGGCGGACCTCGTTGTACAGGTCGGCGCCGGCGACCCGCTTGTTCGCGGCGTAGCGGCGCGCCATGAACAGCCAGTCGTCCTGCCACTGCTGCTCGCTCTGCGCGGTGTTCCAGCGTTCGTTGCCGTCGAGGCCGCAGCACCAGCGCGAGGTCGTGGTGTGGTTGTTGAGGATGACGGCGAACCCGCGTGCGGTCAGCCGGTCGACGACGCGGTCGTAGACCTGCAGCGGCGTCAGGCCGTGCAGGTCCGGGTTGGCGGCCAGGTCCGGGACGGGCCGGGTGTCGTGGATCATCGCGTTGGAGAACTGCAGCCGGACGCTGTTGAGGCCGAGCTGCGCGAGCCCGTCGACGACGGTGTCGATCGACGCGCGGTCGAGCCCGAGCGGGGTCTGGTAGGCGATCTCGCCGGCGTGGTGGTTCGCCGGGTCGTTGACGTCGCCGGAACCGGTCCACGTGCCGCTCGCGCCGTGCCAGTTGGCGGCCTTCAGCTTGAAGCGATCGCCGTGCGCGTCGACGATGTACCGGCCGCGGGTGCTGAGCGGCCCGGTCCAGGACGGCGGGTCGGCGGCGGCCCGGCTGACGGGCACGGCGAGACCGGCGGTGGCGAGCAGGACGGTGAGCAGCACACCCGAGATCCTCACGCCGGGAAGTCAACCAACTCACGGACCGCCGGATAAGAGCCGTTGGTATCCATTCGCCCAGCGGCTGTTCGCGCCGGCCGGATCGCCGGGCGATCCGGCCGTGGTGTGTCAGGAGCCGGCCGGCCGGACCTCGGCGCGCGAGTGCGGCATCGGGCGGTGTCTTCCCGTGGTCGTGACGGCTCCCCCGAGCGCGCTACCCGGAGCCGAGCAACCGGTGCAGCTCGGGCAGCACGGTGTCGAGGTCCTTGCTCGTCCGGACGACCACAATGGACGCTCCGGCGTCCTCGCGGGAGCGGTTGAACAGGTCGACGGTCTCGGTCATCGCCGCGTCGAACTCGGCTTCCGGGTCGTCCGACCGGCCGCGCAGCCACCGGCGCAGCACGTGGTTGTGCGCGCTCACCACGGCGCCGGCCATCAGCTCCGCGCGCAACGCCGTGTCCGCGCCACCCCCCATCCAGCCGTGCAGGAAGCGGCGGAAGAGCCGTTGGTACTGCTGGACCCCGGCGATCTCGCGGTCGCGCAGGGCCGGGACGCTGCGCGTCAGCCGGTAGCGGGTCACCGCCCGCTCCCCCTCGGCGAGGTAGTGGCGCAGGACCAGCCGGGCCGCCTCGGTGACCGCGATCAGCGCGGTGCGGTCGGTCGAACCGGCCAGGCGGGTTTCGATGGCCCCGAGGAGGACTTCGTGGTCCGGGAAGATCACGTCCTCCTTCGTCCGGAAGGTGCGGAAGAAGGTCGTGCGGCCGACGCCGGCCCGGTCGGTGATGTCGTCGACCGTGGTCTGCTCGTAGCCGCGCTCGGCGAACAGCGCGAACGCCGCTTCGGTCAGGCGCTCCTTGGCCGGCTTCGCCGCCATACCCCGCTCCCCTTCTCCCGGTCCGCAGCCTAGTGCGTGGCGCGCGTCATATCCGCCCGAACGGTCTTCAGCTACCTGCCGGTACTGAGTACCGTTCATATGATACCGAGTACCGGAGAGGATGGCGGCGATGGAACGCGTTGGCGTGGTCGGGTGCGGGCAGATGGGCGCGGGCATCGCCGAGGTGTGCGCCCGGGCCGGGCTCGACGTCGTGGTCGTGGAGGCCGATCCCGCCGGTGCGGACGCCGGACGCGGCCGGCTCGAAGCCTCGCTGGCCCGCGCGGAGAGTAAGGGCAAGATCCCCGACGCCGCCGAGGTGCTGCGCCGGATCCGGGTCACCGAGTCGCTCGACGACCTGGCCGACCGCACCTTCGTCGTGGAAGCCATCGTCGAAGACGAGACGGTGAAGGCGGACCTGTTCCGGCAGCTGGACAAGATCGTGGCCGCGCCGGACGCGGTGCTGGCGTCGAACACCTCGTCCATCCCGATCATGAAGCTCGGCACCGCCACCGAACGGCCCGCCCAGGTCGTCGGCGTGCACTTCTTCAACCCCGTGCCGGTGCTGCCGCTGGTCGAACTCGTGCCGAGCCTGCTGACCACCGAAGCCACCGTCGAGCGCGCCCGGACCTTCGCCCAGGACGCGCTCGGCAAGCAGGCCATCCTCAGCCAGGACCGGGCCGGGTTCGTGGTCAACGCGCTGCTGATCCCGTTCATCCTCGCGGCGATCCGGATGTTCGAGTCCGGCTTCGCGAGCCGCGAAGCCATCGACGAGGGCCTGGTCCGCGGCGCCGCCCACCCGCAGGGCCCGCTCGCGCTCGCCGACCTGATCGGCCTCGACACGACCAAGGCCGTCGCCGAATCGCTGTACGAAGAGTTCAAGGAGCCGCTGTACGCGCCGCCGCCGCTGCTCGCCCGCATGGTCGACGCCGGCCTGCTCGGCCGCAAGACCGGCCGCGGCTTCTACACCTACGGCCGGTCATGAGCGAGTGCCAGTGCCTCTGCGCCCCGGCCGGCCACCAGCCCCAGCTCTGCACGGGGACGGCGGAGTTCGGGAAAACGGTCCGGCTGCCGGGCAGCCCGGCGACGGCGTTGGTACCGGCGTGCGCCCCCTGCCACCAGGCGGCGGGCGCCAAACCGGGGTTTCCGGGCCGCACCGTCGGGAATCCACCGCCTCGGCGGCTCGGCGAGCGCGACCGGGACGCCGCCGCGCTCGCCCGGCCCGGGCGGCGGTCCGCGCGGTGGCCCAAGGCCAACGGCTCGGAGTAGGCGGCGCTGCCCAACTTCTGGAGCGATCGCTCAGGTAGTCTGGTGGCATGTGGTTCTGGCTGGCCGGTGCGATCGTCTCCGAGGTGACCGGCACCCTGGCGCTCCGCTTCTCCGACGGGTTCTCCAAACCCTGGCCCTCGCTCGTCGTCGTCCTCGGCTACGGCGTCGCCTTCTACTCGCTGTCGCAAGCACTGGCCAAGGGGGTCCCGGTCGGCGTCGCCTACGGGATCTGGTCCGCCGTCGGGGTCGCCTTGATCGCGCTCATCGGCGCGGTGTTCCTCGGCGAATCGCTCACCTGGGTCCAGGTCGGCGGGATCGGCCTGCTCATCCTCGGCGTGCTGGCCCTGGAGCTCGGCAAGTCCCATGCCACCTGAAATCGCCGACGGCAGGCTCCGCAAAGGCGCCGCCCGGCGCGAAACGCTGCTCGCGGCGACCCTGCGCGTGGTCGGGCGGTCCGGGGTCGCCGCCGTGTCGCAGCGGACGGTCGCCGCCGAAGCCGGCGTGCCGCCCAGCGCCGTGCTCTACTACTTCGCCTCCGTCGACGACCTGCTGGTGACGGCCCTGCGCGAGGTCAACGAACGCTATTGCGCGGAACTCGCCGCCATCGGAGACATCGACGGCCTGACCGCCCACGTCGTCCGGTACGCCGAGCAGGACCGGTTCCTGCTGATCGCCGAGTACGAACTGTGGCTGCTCGCCGCCCGCCGCGACGACCTCTGCGACGAGCTGACCGGCTGGGACAGCGTCGTGCAGGACCTGGCCGTCCGCCTCGCCGCGCGTCGCCCCGACAGCCTGGCCGCCGCGCTCAACGGGCTCTACCTCCGGGCCGCGCTCACGGGAGTCGACGCTGCCACGGTCCGCGAGGTCCTCGAGAATGCACTCTGAAAGATCAGGAGGGCCAGACTTGAGCCGGACGTGGTCGGGACGGTTGCTCGACGTCGCCGCCGCCGTGCTGCCCGGCGTGCGCCGGGTGCGCGGGCAGAAGGAGTCCTTCGCGCGGGCGTGGGAGGACGCCAACCGCGCGGCGCTCGCGTCGGACCGGCCGCTCTGGGTGGCGCTCGGCGACTCGATGACCCAGGGCATCGGCGCGGCGAGCGTCGAGGGCGGGTGGGTACCCCGGCTGAACGCGCTTCTCGGCGAACCGTTCGCGGTGGTCAACCTTTCCGCGTCCGGCGCCCGGGTGGCCGACGTTCTCGAGCACCAGCTTCCCCGGATGCGCGCCCTGTCCGCGTCGCCGGTGCTGGTGACGGTCCTCGTCGGAGCCAACGACATGCTCACCCGGGGCCGCCGCCGCGCGGTCCCGGACCGGTTCGGCCGGGTGCTGGAGCAGCTGCCGCCGGGCCGGTCCGTCGTGGCCACGCTGCCGAGGCGGAACGCGGCGGCCCGGGCGGCCAACGCACTGATCGACGCCGCGGCCGGCGACGGCCGGGTGCACGTAGCCGAGCTGCGCGGGCCGGCGCTGAGCCCGATCCGCGGCAGCCTGGCCGACGACTGGTTCCACCCGAACGACGTCGGCTACGCCCGGATCGCCGGCCTCTTCGAAGCCCCCGTGCGCGCGGCGGCCCGTCTCGGCGGCCCGGTCTAGGGCACCTCGGCCGCGGCGTCCCGGCGTGGGAAACTGCCGGCCATGCAGTTCCGCCTGCTCGGCTCCGTCGAAGTGCTCGGCGATGACGGCGCGCCCGTCGCGCTGCCGGGGGCCAGGGCGCGGGCCATCCTGGCCATGCTGCTGATCTCCCGGCCGGATGTGGTCTCCTCCGGCCGGTTGTTCGCCACCGGGCAGTCCGCAAAGGATCCCGTGAACGCGCTGCACGTCCAGATCGCGAAGCTGCGCGCCGCCTTGCCGGAGCCGCGGCTGGTTTCCGAACGCGGGGGCTACCGGCTGCTCACCCGGGACGGCGAGGTCGATGCCGACGTGTTCGCCGAGGCCTGCGCGACGGGACACGAGCTGGCGCGGCAGGGCGATCCGGCGGGCGCGGTCACCGTGCTGCGCGAGGCGCTCGCACGGTGGCGGCAGCCGGTCGGCTACGACTTCGCCGACGTCTGGCGGGCCCGGCTCCAAGAGCTGCGCCTGGCCGCGCTGGACACCGTGCTCGACGCGGAACTGACTCTCGGCCGGCATCGGGAGCTGGTGCCGGAGCTCGCCGGGCTCGTCGCGGCACACCCGTTGCGGGAACGGTTCGCGGAACTGCTGATGCGCGCCCTGCACCGCGGTGGCCGCCGTCCGGAAGCGCTGGCCGTCTTCGATGACCTGCGGCGGCGGCTGGCCGACGAGCTGGGCACGGACCCCGGGCCCGGCACGGCCGCGCTGCACCTGGCGATCCTGCGCGACGAGCCCGGAGCGCCGGGTGGCAACCTGCCGCACCCGGTCGGGATCCTGTTCGGACGGGACGCCGACCTCGGCGGCGCCGGGCGGCTGCTCGCCGAACGGCGCCTGGTCACCCTGACCGGGCCGGGCGGGGTGGGCAAGACGCGGGCCGCCCGCGAGCTCGGGCACCGGCTGCGCGGCCGGTTCCCCGACGGCGTCTGGCTGGCCGAGCTGGCTTCCGTCGCCCGCGACGGCAGCGTGCTCGACGCGCTCGCGGCGACGCTGCTGGACGGCGAGCCCGCGGCACCCGCCCGCGACCGGCTGCTCGCCCACCTCCGCGACCGGGAAGTCCTGCTGGTGCTGGACAACTGCGAGCACGTCGTCGAGGACGCCGCCGCGGCCGCGGAGCTGCTGCTCGGGCAGTGCCCGCGGCTCACCGTGCTGGCCACCAGCCGCGAACCGCTGAACATCGAGGGCGAGCGCCCGGTTCCGCTGGCGCCGCTCGCCCTGCCGGACGCGATCCGGCTGTTCCGCGACCGCGCACCCGGTGTCCGGGACGGCGACGCCGCCGTGGGCCGGCTCTGCGCCCGGCTCGACGCGCTGCCGCTCGTGCTGGAACTGGCCGCGGCGGGCACCCGGCTGTTCTCCCTCGGCGAGATCGAAGCCCGGCTCGACGACCTCGCGAACGCCTCCCGGCGCGCGCCGGCCCGGCACCACTCGGTCCGCGCCCTGCTCGACTGGAGCCACGCGCTGCTGTCGGAGGCCGAACGCCGGGTGTTCGCCGGGCTTTCGGTCTTCCGGGACGGCTGCACCTTCGCCGACGCCGAACGCGTGTGCGGCGCCACCGCCGGCGTGCTCGCGGCGCTGGTGGACAAGTCACTGGTGGTCGCCGGCCACGACGGCCGGTTCCGGCTGCTGGAGACCGTCCGCGGCTACGCGGCGTCCACCATGGACACCACCGTGTTCCACGACCGGCACGCCGAGGTCCGGATCGCGTTCGGCCGGGAGGTCTACGCCGGGCTGTCCTCCCCGCGGCAGCAGGAACTGCCGGCCCGCTTCCTCGCCGAGCTCCCCAACGTGCGGGCGGTGACGACCTGGCTGCTGCGACGCGGCGACGGGCCCCGCGCGCTCGTGCTGCAGGGCCTGCTCGGCTACCTCTGGTACGTGTGCGGGCGCGAGGCGGAAGGCGCGCGGTGGCTCGGCCGGGCCGTCGGCTGCTTCGACGCCGGCCCGCGGTCCGGGTGCGACGGACCGCTCGCCGTGGCGCTGGCCTGGCACAGCTACCTCGGCCGGGCGTCCGGGGTGCTGCCCGATCCGTGGGCGCCGGCGGAGCGGGTGCGCGCGCTCTACCGCACCACGACGGACCGCGACGGCGTCCGCATCGCCCTGCCGGCGGTCGCGGCGGTGGCCGTGCAACTGCGCCCGGGCACCGAGGCGCGGGCCTGCCTCGACGAAGCCGAAGAGGTCATGGCGGAGTTCGACCACCCGTGGCTGCGCGCGATCCTGGACGCGGTGTGGTCCGAGCAGCACCGCCGCGAGGGCAACCTCGCGGCCGCCGTGGCCGCGGCGGAGGCGAACCTGCGGTACTTCGAGGGCATCGACGACCGGTTCGGCGTCGTCTTCTCCCACCTGCGGCTCGGGGACGCCGAAGAGCAGGCCGGCCACCGCGCCCGCGCCCGCGCGCGGTGGGCGCGGGCCCGGGAGGTCGCGCGAGCCGGGCAAGCGCCGGTCAAACGGGGGTACGCCGAGCTGCGCCTCGCCTACCTGGACCTCGACGACGATCTCCCGGCGGCGGTCGCGGCGCTCGACCGGATCCGGGCGGAGGCGGCCGCCCTCGCCGCGGCCGACCTCGGCGCCGCGGCCGCGAACCTGCTCGGGCTGGCCCACGTCCGCCGTCGCGACGAAACCGGTGCGGTGACGTGCTTCCTCGAGGCAGTGGCGGCCGAGCGGGCGCTGCCGATCCGCACCGCGGTGGCCGCCGCGCACCTCACCGCGTTGGCGGGTCCCCGGTGGAAGCCGCCGGCGGAGGAGGCGGTGGGGCGGATCCCCGACCCGCTGCACCGCGCCGCGCTCGGCGTGCTGCTCGGGCAACTGACCGGAGTGGACGACCTCGGGCGACCGCTGCCAGGTGGGCCGGTCTGCACACCGCTCGCCGCCCTCGTCTGACCGCGCTCGGCGTGCCACCCGCACGCGGCGTGCCGCTCCACCAACCGACCGGAATGACCCACCTCAGGCGACCGCTGCCAGGCGGGCCGGGCTGCACACCGCTCGCCGCCCCCATCCGACCGCATGCGTCACACCCGCACGCGAGCCAGTCCTTCGACGTGGTCGGCGCACAACTCTCCCGCGTCGAGCCCGCGGTACTCCGCAGCCAGCTCCCCCGCCCGCCGCCGGTGGGACTCGCCGTCCAGCAGCTTGCGCACCGCCGTCTTCAGTGCCTTCTCCGACGGGGTCGCCGTGCGCAGGTTGAGGCCCGCGCCGGACCGCTCGACCCGGGCGGCAACCTCGGGCTTGTCTTCGGTCGCCCCGGCGACGACGAGCGGCACGCCCTGGGCCAGGGCCAGCTGCACCCCGCCGAAGCCGCCGTTGGTCACCATCGCGGACAGTTCCGGCAGCAGCCGGTCGTAGGGCAGGAACGGGGCGGTGAACGCGTTGCCGGGCAACGGGCCGAGCTCGTGCGCGCCGGTGCTCGCCACGACGGTGACGTCTTCGTCCGCCAGCGCGCGGATGGCGGGCCGCACGAGCTGTCCCAGGTCCGTGTCCGCGACCGTGCCCTGGGTGACGTGCACGATCGGGCGGCCCGCGGCGATCATCCGGTCCCACCACTCCGGCAGCTCCGTCGCCGGCGCCGGGTCGACCAGCGCCCCGACGAACTTCACCTGCGGCGGCAGCTGCTCGCGCGGGTGTTCCAGCCCGGCGACACCGTTCTGGAGGTGCAGGTGCGGCGAGACCCCGGACAGCCCGCGTTCCCCGGCCGGCAGGCCGAGCCCGGCGAGGATCCGGTCGCGGTGGTCGTACACCGGCTTGAAGACGACGTCGTCCAGCAGCCGGCGCACCACGCCGTTGCGCAGGCGGGCGAGCGCCCCGCGCCGGTACCGGAGCCCGGGCCCGAACGGCGGGACCTCCGGCGCCGGCAGCATCAGCGGCGTGACCCCGACGCTGACCGCGCGCGGGCCGCCCAGTTGCTCGAGCACCGCGGCGCCGACGTGGGCGGCGTCGTGCAGCACCAGGTCCGCCTGCCGCCGGCCGAGCTCCCGGCGCAGGTCCGCGACCTGCGCCGGAATGGGTTCCAGGAACACCGAACGCATGTCGTAGCGCAGTTTCGCGATCCCGTTGAGCCGGGTGCGCTCCGGAAAGAGCTCATCGACGTTGCGGCCCCGGTGGTCGATGGCCGGGTCCATGGCCACGAATTCCGCACCGGTGGCGCGGATCCGCTCCGCGAACACCTCACCGGAGCACCACCGCACCCGGTGCCCCCGCGCGGCGAGGGTGCGGGCGATGGGCAGCAGGGGGCCGACGTGGCCGGGCACGGGCATGGTCGCGAAGAGCAGGTCCAAAGGCATGCGGCACAGCCAACCAGTGCCCCCTTTCCGGATCCTGTCCGCCTCGCGACGAGGTGGACAGCGGGGTGCACCGGGACCGGCCGGCCGCGGGGCTCAGCCGGTTCCGGTCCACGCGGAACGGGTCGGTTCCTCGCACGTCGAGGTGTTCTCGACGGTGAAGTCGAACCGCAGGCCGCGCGCCAAGGCCTTCGGGCGGTGCGGATCGGCGGGCCGGTCGCGCGGAGGCGGCTATCCGGTGATCCGGACGACCACCTGCTCGTCGGCGTAGGAATACCCCTCGTAGCTCACGGAAATCCCGGTGCGGTCGAGGTACTCCCGCCACGCCCGGTACTCGTGCTCCTGCCAGCCGGGGAAGTTGAAGAACTCGTCGAACACCAGCACCGAGCCCGGGCGCAGGCGCGGGCCGACCAGGTCCAGGACGGTCTTCGTCGAGCTGTAGAGGTCCGCGTCGACGTGGACGAAGTCGACCGGTCCCGGGTGGGCGGCCAGGAAACCGGGCAGGGTGTCGGAAAACCAGCCGACGACCAGTTCGGCTCCGGCGACCTCGGGCCGGTTCTCGACGCTGAACGTCCCCGCCGGGAAGTCGATGCGCCAGTCTTCGGGCAGGCCCTGGAAGGAGTCGAAGCCGAAGACACCGCCGGAAGCCCGTGCGGCGGCGATGATTTTCAGGGTGGCGCCGGTGTAGACGCCGAACTCGAGCGCCATGCCCCCGGTGGGCGCGAGCGAGAGGGCGTGTTCGAGCGTGCCCTGCGGGTGGTCGAACCGCGGTGCGTCGGGCATGTGGGACCGGACGAACTCGGCCGACTCGAGGGCGGCCCGGCGGTCGGCGGCGTAGACGACGTCGCGCCGGGTCCGGATCTCGAACTCGATGAGCCGGTCGTAGATCCGCCGGTTCTCGGCCCGCAGCTCGGCGAGTTCCCGGTGCTGCCGCACCATCAGCGGTGTGACGGCTTCGGTCACGGTGTCTCTCAACCGCACCCGGATCGGTTGCAGCAGGCGCTGGCGCCAGGACGCACGCATCGCAGCGGGATTCCTCTCCTCGGAGGCTGCGGAGTGTAGGACATCGGCGGGGGCCTGACGCAGTGATCGATCGACAAAACTCCGGTGCGCACTCAGCGTTCTCTCAGGAAGGTGAAGTCCGCCGCAGCGCCGTGGCGCGGAGCACCATCTCCATGGTGAAGCGGGTCTTCGGGTCGTGGAGGCGGTCGCCGAAGACCTGCTCGAGCTGGCGCAGGCGGTAGCGGACGGTCTGCGGGTGCACCACCAGCTCGGCCGCGATCTTCGGGACCTTGCCGCCGTGGCCCAGCCACGACAGCAGCGTCTCGGCCAGCCGCAGCCGCGTGGCCTCCGGGAACCCGGCCAGCGGACCGAGTTCGTGCCGGGCGAGCTGGTCGACGAGGTCCTCGTCCGACAGCAGCCACAGGGTCGTCAGGTGCTCGGCGCACCAGGTGATCCGGGTCCCGGGCAGCACCTCCGCCGCCACGAGCCGTTCGGCCGCGCGGGCCCAGCGCAGCGAGTTCGCCGCCTTGTCCAGCGGGGTCGGCGGCCCGACCACGATCCGCACCCCGAGCTCGGCGGCGATGTGCTGCAGGCGCTCGCGCTCGACGGGGGCCGGCAGGAGCAGGTGCGGGTGCGGCAGCTCCAGGTTGCTCAGCACGTCCGGTCCCCACGAGGCCACCGCGGCCCGGCTCACGGGGGTGTGCGGCTCGACCGCCACCGCGAGCACGGTGTCGGGCAGCGGCCACCCGACGGCCCGCGCGGCGTCGGCGATCACTTCGGCCGGGACGGCCGGCCGCTCGAGGACCAGCTGCAGCAGCCGGCGGCGCAGGCCCTCGCGGGCGCCTTCCAGCTCGATCTGGGCTTCGCGGTGGCCCTGGAACGACATCTTCGCGAGCTCGTCGGCGTAGCCGAACAGCATTTCGCCCAGCCGCCCCATGGCCATCGACGACAGGTGGTGGCGCTGCCCGAGCCGCATGATCCCCTGCCAGGCGACCCGGGAACCCACGCGGTACGCGGCGTGGAGGTCGTCCAGGGTGCGGCCCGCGCGCGCTTCGAGGGCACCGAGCCGGCGGCACGTCTCGTGCAGCTTGTCCCGCGTGGTCGACGGGTCCTCGATCAGGTCCACGAACTGCCGGACGGCACAGTCGACGCCCTCACGGGTCACGTGGTTGTACCGGCCCTCGTCCGGCCGGGCGTAGACCGGCACCGCCCGCCGGACCTCGCGGACGATCCGGTCCACCAGCTGGGGCAGCGCCGGCCGCATCAGCCCGGCGAGCTCGTGCGCCTGAGCCGGTCTTCGGAGATCGTCGTCGGCCGGGCGCCGGGCGGCGGTGGTGAGCTGGTGACCGTTGTGCCGGGGCGTCAAGCGTGTCCTCCACCTGTCGTGCTGGCCTTCCGAGCTTTACCCGGCAGTAAAGCAGCGGTCGCGGAGGAGGGGACACCGCCAAGGGGCGGCATTTTTCTCAACCGATCAAGAGCGTGACACCGCCACGGGGCGACCGGCTGCCGCGGACCGGCGCCGCCAGCGGGAAGCCGTCGGATCCGAGTGTCCACATCGGACTTCCTGTCACCCGGTGGCACGCTCGGTGAGCAGCTACGCGGTGAACCGCCCGGCCGACCTCGGCGAACCGGCCTCGGTCCATCCGGTCGGCGGGCCGCGGCGTCACCGGCGTCCACCAGAGCCGCACCAAGGACTACTGCGCCGACGGCGATCCCCTCTGCCAGTTCCTCGGCGCGAACATCCTGGCCCACTTCAGCCACGGCGGCGACGCGGCCGAGTTCGCGGCCGGTCAGCTCTGAGCTGCGGTCCTCTGTGGACCACCAGATCCAGTCCACAGAGGACGCCAGCGAGCTTTCACCCTGGTTCGCGGAGGTGTTCCCGCACCTCGGCGGCGTCCGGCATCCCCAGCGCCTCGTAGATCGGGAGGGCCTCCGCCCACCTACGGCGGGCCTCGGCGGCCGCGCCCTCTCTCGCGTGCGCGGCCGCCATCCCGTCGAGCGAGTGCGCCTCCTGCTCGCGGTCCTCGATGGCCCGGGCGTGCGTCAGGGCCTGCTGGTGGTAGCCGAGCGCTTCGGTGGTCCGGCCGGCCGCGCACGCGACCCGGCCCTGCCCGTTCAGCGCCGTGCATTCGAGCCGCCGGTCGCCGAGCTTGGCGGCCAGGGTCTGGGCCTGCTGGTGCGCGTCGCCCGCTTCGGGGTACCGGTCCATGCGTTCGTACGCCGTGCCCAGGTTGACCAGCACCTCCGTTTCACCGACCGGGTCGCCGATCTCCGAAAACACGGCGAGGGCCTCGTGGTGGTGTTCGAGCGCTTCGGCGTGCCTGCCCCACCGCGAAGCGATCCGGCCGAGGTCGGTGTGCGCGACGGCTTCGGCCGCGCGGTCGCCGATGTCGTGCAGGATCCGCAGCGCCCGCTCGTGGTGGTCGTGGGCCTCGGTCAGCCGGCCGCGGCTCTGCAGGGCGTTGCCGAGGTCGTTGAGGATGCGGCCCTGGCCGACGCGCTGGCCGGTCTCCGCGTAGATCGCGGCGGCCTGCCGGTAGCACGTCACCGCCTCCTCGTGGCGTCCCAGGATGTGCTGCACCTGCCCGATGCTGGCCAGCGCGACGGCTTCCTGGCCGCGGTCGCCGATCTCCCGGCCGATCGCCAGCGCCCGGCCGTAGAGGGCCAAAGCCTCGTGGTGGCGGCGGACGCGGCCTTCGTTGTGCCCCAGCGCGATCAGCGTCCGCACCTCCCCGGCGCGGTCCCCCAGCTGCCGGAACAGCCCCAGCGCGCGCCGGTAGTGGTCGTCGGCGTCCCCGTAGGCACCGGACCGGGCGTGCGAGCGGCCGAGTTCCAGCAGGCCGCGCGCCTGCCCGGCCGGGTCGCCGAGCCGCTCGGCCGCCCAGAGCGCGCGCTGGTGCACCGAGAACGCGTCGGCGTTGTGGTAGCCGACGCTCAGGTACTCGTCGATCGCCCGTGCCAGCTCGACCGCGTACCCGGCGAGCTCGCCGTCCGCGGTGCGCGTGATCGCCACGAGGGTGAGCCGTTCGGTGTCCAGCCACGCCTTCGCGGCGACCGACGACATCGATCCGGGCCGGTCCGGGCCGCCGTCGTCGCGCCGCCACCGGACGGTTTCCGGGAACAGCGCGTCCATCGCGGCCAGTGCACGGGCGAGGTAGTGCTCGTAGAGGTTCTTCAGCGCACGGCGCCGTTCGGGTTCGGCGAGCTGCCGCTGCGCGCGTTCGCGGGCGAAGGCGCGCAGCAGGTCGTGCATCGTCCAGCGGTCCGTGCCCGACGCCTCCACGAGGTGGGCGCCCTCCAGCACGCCGAGCAGCCGGCGGCCGTCGCGGGCGTCGGCACCGGCCAGCGCGGCGGCCGCTTCGCCGTCGGTGTCGCGGCCGGGGTGCAGGCCCAGCAACCAGAACAGGCGGTTCGCCGCGGGCGGCAGGTGCCGTTCCGACCAGGAGAACACCGCCCGCACGGCGGTTTCGGCGTCCGCCCCGGCGTCCAGCAGGTCCAGCCGGTGCCGCTCGTCGGCGAGGTCCTCGAGCCCGACCCGGCCGCGGCGGGCGACGAGCTCGGCGGCGACCCGCAGGGCCAGCGGCAGCCGGGCGCACTGGACGGCGAGGTCCGCGAGCTCCGCGGGCGCGGCGATCCGGTCGCCGACGAGCCGCCGGAGCAGCGCGACCGCTTCGCCGGGCGCCAGCACGTCCAGCGCGATCCGGCGGGCGCCGTCGCGGGCCACCAGCCCGGCGAGGTCGTCGCGGCTGGTGACGACCACCGCGCAGCCGGGCCCGGCGGGCAGCAGCGGGCGGACGTGCGCGGCGTCGCGGGCGTTGTCGAGCACGACCAGGACGCGCTTCCCGGCGGTCAGGCTCCGGTACAACGCGACCTGGGCCTGCAGCGTGTCGGGCTGCCGGTCGGCGGAGACGCCGAACGCGGTCAGCACCCCGCGCAGCGCCTCCCCGGCCGCCAGCACGCCGCCGGGGTCGAAGCCCTGCAGGTTGACGTAGAGCTGCCCGTCGGGGAACCGGGCGGCGACGCGGTGCGCCCAGCGCACGGCCAGCGCCGTCTTGCCCACGCCCGCCGTGCCGCAGATCGCGAGGACGACGACCTCGCCGTCGATCCCGGCGGCCGCGGCGTCGAGGGCGGCGAGTTCCGGCGCGCGCCCGGCGAAGCCGCCCACCGCGGGCGGCAGCTGGGCCGGCCGCGTCGCCACGGGCACGGGCCCTGTCGGCGCGGCCTGCAGCCGGGGGTCGTGCGCGAGGATGCGGTGCTGGATGGCGGTCAGCTCGGCGGACGGCTCCACGCCGGCGTGTTCGACCAGCTCGTGGCGGGCGCGCCGGAAGGCGTCCAGCGCGTCCGCCTGCCGGCCCGCGCGGTAGAGCGCGGTCATCAGCTGGCCCCACAGCCGCTCGTGCCCGGCGTGGGCCGCGGTCAGGTCCGTCAGCTCGGCGACGAGCTCCCCGCCCGCCCCGGCGGACAGGTCGGCGTCGACGCGGTCCTGGACGGCGTCGAGGCGTTCCCGCACCAGCCGGGTCCGCTCCAGCTCGAGGGCGGCGATCCCGTCGAACTCGTCGTAGGCCCGGCCGCGCCACAGGTCCAGCGCCGCCGTCAGCCGTTCGCGGGCGAGCAGGGCCGCGCCGCCGGTCAGCGCCGCGCGGCCGTCCCTGGCCAGCTTCCGGAACCGCACCGCGTCCACGGTGTCCGGTTCGAGCAGGACGTACCCCGGTGCCCGGGTGCCGATCAGCCCGGCGGCCGCCGGCAGCGCCCGCCGCAGCCGGGAAACGTAGGTCCGGACGGTCCGCTCGGCGTCCGGCGGCGGTTCGGGGCCCCAGAGCTCGGAGACGAACAGCGACACGCTCACCGGGCGGCCGGCGTGCGCCGCGAGCAGCGCCAGCATCGCCCGCAACCGCGGCCCGCCGGCGTCGAGCGGGCCGTCGCCGGCGTCGACCTCGAACGGACCCAGCACCCGGAGCTCGATGCCCGGCGCCTGCCGATCCGCCATCCCGGCCCTCCGCACCGCCCCGTTCCGCCGTGCTCAGGACGCGCCGGCCCGGCGCGGGGATACGCCGTTGCTCCGAACAGACCAGCCGGCCGCCCACACCGCCCGGCGACCCGATGAGCTTAGCGGCACCGCGGATCACCTTGCCAGGAGCGCAACCGCGTCGAATCGGGTCCACAGTGGACGCATCACCAGCACCGGCGGGAACCCGGGTCTGGCATTTAGTCACGATCTATGACTATCATGAATCTTGACCAACTGAGGGAGACCCGAGGAGCTGACGATGTCGGTCATCGAGCTGACCACGTTCACCGTGGCACCGGAGAACACCGAGGCGATGCTGGCCGCGCGCCCGGGCATGGTGGCCGCGTTCCGGGAGGACCGGCGCGGCTTCCTCGCCGCGCGCCTGGTCCGCCTCGACGAGCGGACCTGGCTGGACTTCGTCGAGTGGACCGACGACGCCGCCTGGGACGAGTCGAAGACCAAGGGCGCCAACCTGCCCGCGATCGGGGCTTTCTTCGCCACCATCGGCGGCCTGGTCGGCGCCGAGCGCGGCGTGCGGTACGACGACGCCGAAGACGGCACCCGGCGGGTCCGGACCGTCGCCTACGGCCCCGAGCCGTCCCAGGTCGGCGAGCTGTACCTGCCCGAAGGCGACGGCCCGTTCCCCGTCGTCGCCGTCCTCCACGGCGGCTACTGGACCGCCATGTGGGACCGCCGCCAGATCACCGACGTCGTCGACGACCTCGTCGGGCGGGGCTACGCGGTGTGGAACGTCGAGTACCGCCGGATCGGCGAGCCCGGTGGTGGCTGGCCGGGCACCTTCCTCGACGTCGCCGCGGCGATCGACGCCCTCGACGGCCTGGACCCCGCCCTCGACACCACCCGCGTCGTCCTCCTCGGCCACTCCGCCGGCGGGCACCTGGCCACCTGGGCCGCCCACCGCGGCGCGCTCCCGCCCGAAGCACCCGGCGCCCACCCGAAGATCACCCCGGTGGGCCTGGTCGAGCTGGCCGGCGCGCTCGACCTGCGTGCCGCGGACGCAGCGGGCTTCGGGAAGGTGCTCGCCGACCCGGACGCCGAGCCGCCGAAGGACGCGCCCGAACCGGCCCGGCCCGAGGTGTGGCCCGCGGTGGCCGACGCCGTCGGCGGCGGGATCGTGCCGCTGCTGGCCGCCGGGCACCACGCCTGGACGTCACCGCTGGAGCTGGCCGGCCCCGGCGTCCCGGTGCTCGCCGTCCACGGCACCGCCGACGAAGCCGTGCCCGCCGAGTGGAGCCGCCGCTACGCGGAGAAGGTGACCGCCGAGGGCGGCACGGCCCGCTACCTCGAGGTCGAGGGCGGCACCCACTTCGACGTCGTCCACCCCGGGCACCCGGTCTGGGCGGAGATCGCCGGGTGGATCCGGGAAACCGTCACCGGGCGGGCTGATCGTTAGGCTGTCCGCGGAAGGCGACGGCGAGGAGCGGCGGATGGTGACCCGGGCGGAACGCAACGCGACGAACCCCGACCTGGGCGTGCTCGCGGGCCGGCTGCTGTTCGCGGTGCAGCGCGAGCTGTTCTCGACGCTGGCCGAGCGGGGCTTCGCCGACCTGAAGCCCCGCCACGGCGCGGTGCTGGCCTACCTCGACCCGGACGGCGTGCGGGCGACCGACCTGTCGAAGCTTTCCGGCCAGCACAAGCAGAACATCGGCATCCTCATCGACGAGCTGGAGTCGCTGGGCTACGTCCGCAGGCTCCCGGACCCGCGAGACCGCCGGGCGAAGCTGATCTGCCCGACCGACCGCGGGCTCGCCCAGATGCGCACGGCGGACGCGATCATGGCCGACATCCAGCGTCGCCACGCCGAACGGATGGGAGCCGCCGACTACGAGCGGTTCAAGCGCCGGTTGATCGACATCACCGAACACCAGCGCGCGCAGTTCGGCGCCGCCGAAGACTGAGCCGCGGCTCCTTTCCCCACAGCCGGATGCGCCGGCAACGCTATTCGCCGGAGAGTTTTCCTTCGACGGCCATCCCGGCGACCATTCCGCCGGCGACGATCAACGGCGCCACCGCGATCGCGGGCGGGAAGGCGATCGCGGCGGCCGTGGCCACCGCGCCTCCGGCGATGGCGCCGAGTCCCATTCCGGGACTGTCCCTGGTCTCGCTCACATCCGGCTTCGGCAGGCTCATCGGGCCGAATTCCATTTCCATGATCCATTTGTCGTCGCTCATGCCACCAGAATATCGCCGCGGAAACCGTTTTCCGGGGCTCCATCGGAGTGTTCGAACAGCGGTACCGACGGTGATTCACCGGCTGACCCGAGTCCCGCGACCCGGATTTCCCCGTGCCGCGGACCCCGCGACGGTCACGCACCCTCCGGCGGCACCAGGACTTCGACGACTCCCCCGGCCTCCCGCACCACCAGCTGCGGCAGCGGTGGCGGCGTCACCGGCAGCTGGTGCAGGAGGACCGCACCGTCGACGGCGAACGACGTCCGGTGGCACGGGCAGTTCAGCCGCCGGGCCGGGGCGTCGAGGTTCAGCCGGCAGCCGAGGTGGGTGCAAGTTGCCGACACCCCCTGCACCTCGCCGCCGGTGCGGCGCACGAAGCCGGCCACGGCGCCGAAGTCGAACGGCAGCACGCCGCCCTCGGGCAGGTCGTGGGCCGCGGCCACGGCCCGCCACCGCCCGTTCTCCGGCCGCAGGGTTTCCTCTTCCGGTGGCTCGGCTCCGGACGTCACCAGGTACTCGACGCCCGCGCCCGCCGCGGCCGCCACCGCGGCGGCCGAGGACACCTGGATGAACCGGCGCCGGGTGCCGCCCCGCTCCGGCGCCGGTTCCCCGAGTTCCCGCGCGAGCCGGCGGTGCAGCCCGGCCACGAACTCCTCGCTCGCCGCCGCGGCGCCGGGGCGGGCGGCGCGCAGCAGCACCGCGGTCCGCAGCTCGGCCTCGTCGCCCGGACCCGCCGCGAACGGGCGCGGCCGTCGCCGCCGCAGGAGGTCCTTGACGAACCGGCGGACGCCTCGAGTGCTCACGTCTCCATCCCTTCCGCCAGCTGGGCCGCCTGGCGCAACGCCCGGTGCTGCAGCACCTTCGCGTTGCCGACGGTGATGCCGAGCTGCTCCGCCGCTTCCTTGAGCGAACACGCCTGCAGGAAACGCAGCCGCAGGATCTTCGCGTGCCGCTCCGGCAGGAGCGCGAGGATCGCCTCGGCACGGGCGAGGGTGCCCGGGTCGACGGCGCCGGCTTCGAAGGCGGCGACGTCGTGCTCGTCGTCCAGGGTGGTGATCTCCCGGCCGAGCGTGCGCCGCCAGTGCCCGGCCAGCACGGTCCGCGCGGTGGCCAGCAGGTACGCCCGCACCTCGCCCACGCTCGCCGAAACGCGCAGCGGCCGCAACGCCGTCAGGAAGACCTCCGTCGTGAGGTCCTCGGCGTCGGGCCGGTTGCCCACCTTCGCAAACATCAGCCGGTGGACGCGGTCGACGTTGTCGCGGTAGACCGCCTCCCAGTCCGGGTAGACGTCCGGCCCGACCGCGTGCAGCCGCGGACGGGGCGCCGCGCCCGCTTCGTCCTGTTCGGCGCGCTTGCGCCGGAACCGCTGTGCCACCGGCACCGCCCGCCTTCTCCCCGCCGACCGTTCCCGCCACCGAGGGATACGCGCCCGGGTTACGCCGTAACCCGTGACCGTATCGGCAAGCGACCCCTCCGACGACCTGGGAGCGCCATGACCACCACCTCGATGTCGCGCCGGACGCTGCTCGTGACCGGCGGCGCGGCCGCCGCCGCGCTCGCCACCACCGGCCTGCCCGGTCCGGCCACCGCGGCGCCCGCGCGGGCCGGCGGCGCGGACGTCGTCCTCGCCTGGAACCGGCAGCTGCTGGCCATCGTGCGCACGGCGGGCCTGCAGCCGGCCACCGTGCACCCGACCCGCAGCTTCGCCCTGCTGCACGCGGCCATCCACGACGCCGTCGTCGCCACGACCGGCACCGGACGGCCCTACCTGTTCACCGTCGACGTCCCGGACCGGGCGGCGCCCGAAGCCGCCGCGGCGCAGGCGGCCCACGACGTCCTGGCCGCGCTCTACCCCACCCGGGCCGGCGCGCCGGCGGACCTGCTGGCCGGGCAGCTGGCCGGCGTGACGCCGCCGGCCGCGCGGGAGGCCGGTACCCGGGCCGGGCGGCTCGTCGCCCGGCTGCTGCTGGGCCTGCGGGCCGACGACGGGTCGGCGGCGGTCCCGCCGGTGCTGCCGCCGGGCACCGCACCCGGGCAGTACCGGCCGACCCCGCCGGCGTTCGCCCCCGCCGTGTTCACCCACTGGGCCGCGGTGACGCCGTTCGTGCTCGACCGGGCCGCGCAGTTCCGGCCCGGCCCGTACCCTTCGCCGGGCAGCGCCCGCTACGCGCGTGCCCTGGCCGAAGTGGCCGCGGCCGGCCGCGACACCAGCACGACCCGCACCGCCGACGAGACCGTGCAGGCGCGGTTCTGGGCCGCGCCGATCTGGAACTACTGGAACGAGATCGCCCAGTCGGTCGTCGGCGGCTCGCGCAGCGGCCTGCTCGTGGCGGCCCGGGTGTTCGCGCGGCTCAACCTGAGCTTCGCCGACGCCGTGATCGCCTTCTACGACGCGAAGTACCACTACCGGATCTGGCGCCCGATCACCGCGATCCGGCTGGCCGCCGCGGACGGCAACCCGGCCACCGACGGCACCCCGGACTGGTCGGGCCTGGCGACCACCCCGGCCGACCCGGCGTACCCCGGCGCGCACAGCGTCATCGCGCAGGCGGGGGCGCTGGTCCTGCGCCGGGAGTACGGTCCGCGGTGGCCGTTGGCCGTCACCTCCGAAGCGCTGCCCGGCGTGGTCGGCGGTTCCCGTCGTTCCAGGGCGCCGCCGAAGAAGCCGGCCTCAGCCGGATCGCGGCCGGCGTCCACACCCGGCTCGACCACGAAGCCGGCCGGCAGCTCGGCCACGACGTCGCCGGGTTCGTCCTCCGCTCGTGATCACTCCATTGTGGACATTTCGGGGTCCCGGGGAGGAGCCGCCGTTGGGCGGTATTCGCCGCTGCCCGGGTGCGCCACGATGTGCCGATGGACGTCCAGCCCGTCCCCTACCCCTTCGGGGACGCCGTGGCCCTGCGGCTGCACCCGCGGTTCGCCCGGTTGCGGAAGGCCGGCGCACCGGTCCGCGTCACGATGCCCTACGGCGGCGACGCCTGGCTGGTGACGGGCTACGAGCAGACCCGGTTCGTGCTGTCGGACCCGCGGTTCTCGCGGGCCGCCGCGGCCGGGGCGGACGTGCCGCGCGGCCGTCCCGGCCTCGAACCGGCGGGCAACCTGCTGGCCATGGACCCGCCGGAGCACCACCGGATCCGGGCGCTGGTGGGCACGGCGTTCACCGCCCGCCGGGTCGAGCTGCTCCAGCCGCGGATCCAGGCCATCGCCGACACGCTCCTCGACGGCGTCGCACCGCCGGCGGACTTCGCGGCGGCGGTGACGTGGGAGCTGCCCGTGCTGGTGATCTGCGAACTGCTCGGCGTACCGGCGGAGCAGCGCCGGTTGGTGCGTGAGTGCACCGAAACGCTGGTCGCCTCGGACGTGACACCCGAGGACGTCACACGGGCACGCGGAAAGCTGGCGGGCGCACTGCAGACGCTGATCGCGCAGCGCCGGGAGCAACCGGCCGACGACCTGCTGACCGCGCTCGTCGCCGCCCGCGACGAAGACGACCGCTTGACCGACCGCGAACTGCTCATGCTCGGCGTGGCCCTGCTGACCGGCGGCCACGAGACGACGGCGAACCTGGCCGGCAGCTTCCTGGTCGAGCTGCTGTCCGACCGCGACCGCTGGACGACGCTCGTCGCCCGGCCCGAGCTGATCCCGGCCGCGGTGGAGGAACTGCTGCGCTACGTCCCGCTGTCGACGGTCGCGGACTTCGCGCGGATCGCCCGGGAGGACCTCTCGCTCGGCGGCCAGATCATCCGGGCGGGCGACGCGGTCCTGGTCCAGCTGGATGCGGCCAACCGCGACGAAGAGGTGTTCCCCTCGGCCGCCGAGCTGGACTTCAGTCGCGCGGTCAACCACCACCTCGCGTTCGGCTACGGCGTGCACCACTGCCTCGGCGCCCCGCTGGCCCGGCTGGAGCTGCGCATCCTGCTGTCGACCCTGGTGCGCCGGCTGCCGGGGCTGCGCCTGGCGATTCCGGCCGAAGGGATCGGCTGGCGTCGGGGCGGGTTGCTGCGGGGTGTCACCAGCCTGCCTGTCACGTGGTGACGCGCGCCCCGGTTGGATACCCGCTCACCACCCCTGTCATCGGTCAACGATTTGCGCTACGGTGACCTGGGAGCGCTCCCAGCCGCGTGGGCCGACCAGCCCGCGACGCCCAGTACGCACCCCTGCTCGCAAGGAGGCGACGCATGGCTCTACGTGCGCGAAAACCGTCCGGTCCGGCACCGCTCCGCACCACCGAACGCCGAGCACTGGCCACCACCCTGCTCGTGGGCCTGGGCTTCCTGCTCCCCGCCCCGGCCGCATCCGCCGCCACCGTGGACACCGGTTCTTCCTACGTGCTCGTCAACCGCAGCAGCGGCAAGGCGCTGGAAGTCTCCGGCGGTGCCACCTACGACGGCGCCCGGATCACCCAGCGCACCCGGGACGACCGCGGCCCGCAGCAGTGGCAGTTCGTCGACTCCGGCGGTGGCTTCTACCGGATCAAGTCCCGGCTCAGCGCGCTCGTCCTGACCTTCCCCTCCACCGCCGACCGGGCCGGGCTGGTGCAGAGCGCCGACGCCGGCCGCTCCGGGCAGCAGTTCCGGCTCGCCGGCTCCGCCGGTGGTGACGTCCGGTTGCTCAACCGTGCCAGCGGCAAGGCCGTCGCCACGTCGAGCTCCGCCGACGGTGCGCGGATCGTCCAGCTGCCCGATTCCGGCGGCGCCGACCAGCGGTGGCAGCTGGTCAAGCTCGACACGACGCCGCCGACCGCGCCCTCGAACCCGCGGGCCTCGAACCTGACCTGCACCGGAGTCGTCTTCTCGTGGTCGGCGTCGTCCGATGACGTCGGGGTCGCCTTCTACGACGTCTACCACGACGGGCAGCTCATGAAATCCGTGCCGGGCACGGACCTCTCGGCCGAGCTGACCGTCGTGCCCGGGGCCTCCTGGGGCCTGTACGTCAACGCGCGTGACGCCGCCGGCAACGTCTCGCAGGCCAGTGCCACCGTCCCCATCAGCGTGCCGCAGTGCCAGGCCGACACCGAGCCGCCCAGCACCCCCGGCGGCGTGACGGCGACCGCGTCGGGCACCACCGTCACCGTGCGCTGGGACCCGGCCACCGACAACGTCGGCGTCACCGGCTACGAGATCCTGCGCGACGGCACCGTCGCCGGCTCCACCAGCGGCGCGACCTCGTTCACCGACAGCGGCCTGGCCCCGAACACCGGCTACCGGTACCAGGTGCGGGCGCGCGACGCGCAGGGCAACCGGTCGGCCGCGGGCACCGCGGTCACGGTCACCACCGGTTCTTCGTGCGCCACCGCGTTGTGCTCGGTCACCCGGGTCACCACCGACACCGAGCTGCCGTGGGGCCTGACCACCCTGCCCGACGGGCAGGTGCTCTACAGCCGGCGCGACAGCTTCGAGATCGTCCGGCTCGACCCCGCCACCGGCACGAAAACCGTGGTCGGCAAGATCCCGGACGTCGCGGGCACGGACGGCGAGGGCGGCGTCCTCGGCATCGCCGTGGCCACCGACTTCGCGGCCGACCCGTGGCTGTACGTCATGCACACCAGCTCGACCGACAACCGGGTGGTGCGCGTCCGGTACACCGGCGGCGTGCTCACCGGCACCCCGCAGGTGCTGCTGACCGGCATCCCGCGCAACAAGTACCACAACGGCGGCCGGCTGCGCTTCGGGCCCGACGGGAAGCTCTACCTCTCCACCGGCGACGGCCAGAACGGCGCCTGGGCCCAGGACCTCACCAGCCTCGCCGGCAAGGTCCTGCGGATCAACCGCGACGGCAGCATCCCGTCGGACAACCCCTTCGGCACGGCGGTCTGGAGCTACGGCCACCGCAACCCGCAGGGCCTGGCCTTCGACGCCCAGGGCCGCCTCTGGGAGCAGGAGTTCGGCAACTCCGTCATGGACGAGACCAACCTGATCGTCCGCGGCGGCAACTACGGCTGGCCAGCCTGCGAGGGCACCACGGGCAGCTGCGGGCAAGCCGGCTTCATCGCCCCCAAGCACACCTACCCCGTCGCCGAGGGTTCGTGCAGCGGCATCGCCGTGGTCCGCACCGGCCTCTACGTCGCCTGCGAACGCGGAACCCGGCTGTACCGGGCCGAAATCTCGGGCAACAGCCTGACCGACGTCCAGCAGTACCTCACCGGCACGTACGGGCGGCTGCGCACCGTCGAGCCGTCCGCCGACGGCGGCCTGTGGCTGACCACCAGCAACTACGGCGACAAGGACAGCATTCCCTACAACAGCAACGAAAGCATCTTCAAGGTCGTGCTCGGCCGCTGAACCCCCGGCTCACGAAAGGAGAGCCGTGATGGCTCGCAGGACACTCCACCGTCGCAAGTGGACGGTGACGGCGGCGGCGATCGCGCTCGCGGGCGCGGCGGGCCCCGCGGCGGCAGGCACCACCGCGGACGCCCCGTGCACCCCGGGCGCGACCTACGGCTCGCCGCTGCCGGGCCCGTCGGTGACCGCCCAGCTCGTCCGGGGCGGGTTCACCTTCCTCGAAGGGCCCACCTGGGACCGGCGGACGGGCACGCTGCTGCTGTCGGACATGAGGAACCCCACGGGTCCCCAGGGCGTGCAGCCGTCCACGATGCTCCGGTACACCCCGCCGGCCACCTTCGAGACGTTCATCGCCGACGCCGGCAGCAACGGACTGGCGATCAGCGCCGACGGCACGCGGGTGCTCGCCGCCACCCACGACAACCGCACCGTTTCCGCCTACCGCCTGAGCGACCGCAGCCGGACGACCGTCGCGGCGGGCTACCTCGGCCGCGCGTTCAACTCGCCCAACGACCTGACCACCGGCCAGGACGGCACCACCTACTTCACCGATCCCAGCTACCAGCGCGGCAACCGCGCCGACGAGCAGGGCGGGCGGACCAGCGTCTTCCGCGTGCGCGACGGCGTGGTCGGCCTGGTCGACGACACCCTGCCGCAACCGAACGGCGTCGTGCTCTCCCCCGACGGCAAGACGCTCTACGTGGGCGCCACCGGTGCCGACGTGATCATGAAGTACACCGTCAACGCCGACGGCAGCACCGGCAACCGCACGGTGTTCGCGAACATCCGGACACCCGACGGCGCGACCGTCGACTGCGCGGGCAACGTGTACTGGGTCTCCAACGGCGAAGGGCTCGTGCACGTCTTCTCGCCGTCGGGCGCCCCGCTCGGCACCGTCTCCGCCGGCCGCACCAGCACCAACGCGGCCTTCGGCGGACCGGACGGCCGAACCCTGTACGTCACCTCCAGCGTCTCCGGCGGCGGGTACGGCCTCTACCAGGTGCACCTCGGCGTTCCCGGCCACCCGTACTGAAGTCACCCCGCCCCGGACAAAGGAGTTCGCATGGGGACACCGTTCAGCCGCCGCACCGCACTGGCCGCCGGTGCGGGCCTCACCGCCGGTCTCGCGTGGCCCGGCGTCGCCCACGCCGGTCGAACCGGCGACGTGGGCTTCACGCTCGACGCCGAAACCCTCGACGGCGGCGAGCAGATCACCTCGCTCACGCTCCGGACCGCCCGGTTCGGGCCGATCGACCCCGCGAGCCTGACCACCGGCACGTTCGGCGTGCACGCGCGGGCCACCAGCCCGATCGACACCGGCGGCCAGGACGTCGGCTACGACCTCGACCGGCCCGTGACCGCCGCCCGGCTCGACCACCGCGGCGACGTCGTGCTCGAACTCGGCCACGCCGAAGGCGCGACCGGCGGCAACACCCTCGGCTACGTGAACAGCCGGAGCCGCAACGTCCGGCTCGACTTGGTCTACACCGTCACGCAGAACGCCCCTCTGCGCCTGCGCAATGGCCGCCCGGTCACCTTCACCTCGTTCACGCAGGGCCGGCTGGGCAACCCCGAAGCCGACGCTTTCGGCTACCACACTTCGGGTTCGGGGATGAAGTACCGGTTGTACTCGCCGGCTTCCGGCCGCGGCAGGCGCCCGTTGATCGTCTGGCTCCACGGCGGCGGCGAAGGCGCTTCCCTCCCCGACGGCTACTACGACAACGAGACGACGCTGAGCGCCAACCGGGGCGCGCTCGGCTTCGCCACCCGGGAAGCGCAGTCGATCTTCGGCGGTGCCTACGTCGTCGTCCCGCAGAGCACGTCCGCGTGGATGGACGACGGTCCCCGGTTCGCGCCGCTCATCCGGGAAATCATCGGCGAGGTGCTCGGCACCCGGCCGGTCGATCCCGGGCGGGTCCTCGTGGCGGGCTGCAGCAACGGCGGTTACATGAGCCTGAAGATGACCACGGTCTACCCCCGGACGTTCGCCGCGTCGGTGCCGATCTGCGGCGTCGTCGCCGCCCGGAAGGCGGGTGAACCGCCGCTGATCCCGGACGCGGAGCTGGCCGCGATCGGCACGCCCACCTGGCTGGTCGCCTCCCGCGACGACGACACGGTGGACCCGCAGGCGAACACCGTCCACGCCCACGAGCTCATCCCCCGCTCACTGGTGACGCTCTACGACCAGGTCGTGTGGGACGGCCACCGGTTCCCGGGCCACTGGTCGTGGATCTACGTGGCCCGCAACGACCCGGCCGCCGGCGCCACCCACGTCTGGCAGTGGATGGCGCGGCAGCACCGCTGAAGCGGCCGGGTGTTCGTCACGGAAGGGCGGGCAGCAGCGCGTCGAGGGTGATCGGCAGCTTTCGCACCCGTACCCCGGTCGCGTGGTACACCGCGTTCGCGACCGCCGCCGCCGTTCCGACGATGCCGATCTCGCCGACGCCCTTGGTGCCCATCGGGTTGAGGTGCGGGTCGTGCTCGTCGATCCAGTCGGCGCGCAGGTCGGCGACGTCGGCGTTGGTGGCGATGTGGTACTCGGCCAGGTCGTGGTTGACCACGTGCCCGGTGCGCGGGTCCATCGTGCCGGTCTCGAACAGCGCCATGGACAGCCCCATCGTCATCCCGCCGAGGAGCTGGGACCGGGCGGTCACCGGGTTGACGATCCGGCCGGCCGCGAACGTGCCGTACAGCCGGGGAACGCGGAGCTCGCCGGTGTCGGCGTCCACCCGCACCTCGGCGAACTGCGCGCCGAAGGCGTACATCGAGTACTGCTCCTCGGCCGGGTTTTCCGGCGTCTCCGCGCTCGCCTCCGCGCCCTCGCCCGGGTCGGTGCCGAACTTCTCGCGGAACGCCCCGGCCGCCGCGACCACCGCGGCGCCCCAGGACGCCGTGCCGGACGAGCCGCCCGCGACGGTCGCCTTCGGGTAGTCCGTGTCGCCGATGCGGGCTTCGACGTCCGACGCGGGCACGCCGAGGGCGTCGGCGGCGATCTGCGGCAGGATCGTCCGGGCCCCGGTGCCGAGGTCGGCGGCACCGATCTCCACGGCGTAGCGGCCGCCTTCGAAGCGGATCAGCGCCGTGGACCCGGGCGAGCGCTTCGCCGGGTACACCGACGCCGCCACCCCGGTCCCGGTCAGCCAGCGGCCGTCGCGGCGGACGCCGGGCCGCGGATCCCGTTCGCCCCAGCCGAAGCGCTCGGCCCCGGTGCGCAGGCAGGCGACGAGGTTGCGGCTGGAGAACGGCCGCCCGTTCTCCGGGTCCCGCTCGGGCTCGTTGCGCACCCGCAGCTCGACCGGGTCCACGCCGAGGGCCACCGCGAGCTCGTCCATCGCGACCTCGGGCCCGAACATGCCCGGGCACTCCCCCGGCGCCCGCATCCACGACGGCACCGGCACGTCCAGCGCGGCGAGCCGGTGGCTGGTGGCCCGGTTCGGCGCCGCGTACATCATCCGCGCCGGCACACCGGTCTGCTCGGCGTACTCCTTGATCCGGGACGTCTGCTCGACGACGTCGACCCGCAGCGCCCGCAGCCGTCCGTCGCGGCCGGCGCCGAGCCGGACGCGCTGGATCGTGGGCGTGCGGTAGCCGGTGAGGGTGAACATCTGCTGCCGGGTCAGCGCGAGCTTCACCGGGCGGCCCGGCACCGCGCGGGCGGCCAGCGCGGCGAGCACGACGTTCGCGTGCGCGGTGCCCTTCGAGCCGAACCCGCCGCCGACGTGCGGGCAGCGCACCCGGATCCGGTCCTCGGGCAGCCCGAACACCCCGGCGAGCGCCGAACGCACCGAGTGGACGCCCTGGGTGGAATCCCACACGGTCAGCACCCCGTCGGCCCACAACGCGGTCGTCGCGTGCGGTTCCAGCGGGTTGTTGTGCTGCATCGCCGTCGTGTACGTCTCGTCGATGGTCACCTCGACCCGTTCGAGCTCCGCGTCGGCGTCGCCCTGCCCGGTGTCGGTCGGGAAGCCGGCGTTCACCGAATCCGGCGCGTACAGGTCGGACCGGCCGGCGTCGAGTTCGACGTCGTGCGGCTCGGTGTCGTAGCCGACCGTCACCAGGTCCGCCGCGTGGCGGGCGGTTTCCGGGGTCTCGGCCAGCACCAGCGCGACGGCGGACCCGCGGAAGGGCACCGCGGTGTCCTGCAGCACGGCCAGCTCGGCGTCGTCGGTGCCGGCCAGGCGTTCGGCGGTGAACGGCGTGAGCACCGCCACCACGCCGTCGAGGCTTTCGGCGGCCACGGTGGCGATCCGGGTGCAGCGGCCGCGGCCGACCGTGGCCTGCACCGGGTGGGCGTACAGCGGCCGGTCCGCCGGGGCCTCGAAGGCGTACGGCGCGGTCCCGGTCACCTTGGCCGGGCCGTCGCGGCGGGTGGTCGCGGTTCCGATGGCGTGCGGTTCGAGCAGCTCGGTCACGGGTTCGGCTCCCCTGCGGTCAGCTCGCGCAGCACCGCGGCCAGGGTGCGGCGGACGAGCGGGATCTTGAAGGCGTTGCCGCCGTCGACGCCCTCGAGCGCGCGGGCGCCCGCCAGCTCGGCGGCCGCGGCGGCCGCGAACGCCTCCTCGTCCGGCCGCGCTCCGCGCAGCACGGCTTCCGCCTCGGTGGCCCGCCACGGTTTGTGCGCGACACCGCCGAGTGCGAGCCGGACGTCGTCGATCCGGCCGTCCACAAGGGACACTCCGGCGGCGACCGAGACGAGCGCGAACGCGTACGACGCCCGGTCCCGGACCTTGCGGTAGGCCGACCGCCGCGCCCACGGCACGGCCGGCAGGGTGAAGCCGGTGATCAGCTCGCCGTGGGCGAGGACGGTGTCGCGTTCGGGGTGGTCACCGGGCAGCCGGTGCAGGTCCGTGAAAGCGATTTCCCGCTCGCCGGCCGTCCCCGTCACGTGGACCCGCGCGTCCAGGGCCACCATGGCGACGGCCAGGTCGGACGGGTGCGTGGCCACGCACGACGGGGACGCGCCGAGGATCGCGTGCTGCCGGGTGGCGCCGCCGATCGCCGAGCACCCGGTCCCCGGTGCGCGCTTGTTGCACGGCGTCGTGACGTCCTGGAAGTACAGGCACCGCGTGCGCTGCAACGGGTTCCCGCCGGTGGTGGCCATGTTGCGCAGCTGGGCCGACGCGCCGGCGAGCAGCGCTTCGGCCAGGACCGGGTACCGGCGGCGGACCACGCCGTCGGCCGCCAGGTCGCTGTTGCGGACGCCGGCCCCGACGTACAGGCTGCCGTCGTCGTTCTCGCGGATCTCGCCGGACGTCGCGGCGGTGACGTCGACGACCCGGCCGGGCCGGGCCACGCCCAGCTTCAGGTGGTCGACGAGGTTGGTGCCGCCGCCGAGGAACACCGCGTCCGGGTCCGCGGCCACGGCCCGCACGGCCTCGGCGACGGTGCCGGCCTTGGCGAAGGCGAAGGTCTTCATCGCGACTCCCGGACGGCGGCGACGATCCCGGCGTAGGCCCCGCAGCGGCAGAGGTTGCCGCTCATCCGTTCGGCGATCTCCTCGTCGGACCACTGTGGAGCGCCGCTCACGGGCGAGGTGACGTGGCTGGGGAACCCGTCGGCGAACTCGGCCAGCAACCCGGCCGCCGAGCAGATCTGGCCGGGCGTGCAGTACCCGCACTGGAAGGCGTCGTGGTCGAGGAAGGCCTGCTGGATCGGGTGCAGCCCGCCGTCCCGCGCCAGCCCGGCCGCGGTCGTGACGTCGGCGCCGTCGCAGGTCACGGCCAGGGTCAGGCAGGCGAGCACCCGGCGGCCGCCGGCCAGCACGGTGCAGGAGCCGCACTGGCCGTGGTCACAGCCCTTCTTCGCGACCGGCTCGCCGAGCTGGTCGCGGATGAGGTCGAGCAACGTGCGCCGCGGGTCCACCGCCAGCCGGTGCTCGGTGCCGTCGACCCGCACCGTGATCGTGGGTTCGGTTCCGGTGTCTTCGCTCGCCGCCATGAAGCCGCCCTCTCGGTGGGATCATTCGGCATACCCGCCGGGAGCGGGACGAAACCGGGTCGCTACGAGGTGATCACCGCGCTCGCCCGGCCCCTGGCCCGGCCGCTGAGCTCCGCGTCGAGGGTTTCCTGGGCGTAGCGCATCTGCTCCTGGTACCGCGGCTCGGCCAGCCGCCGCATGCCTTCCTCCGGAGCGACCGCCTCGGCCACCGCGGTGATCCACCAGATGTTGCCGAACGGGTCGCGCACCCGGCCGCCGCGCTGGCCGAAAGCGTTGTCGGTCAGTGCCGTCACCTCGCGGGCGCCCGCCTGCAGGGCGGCGGCGAACGCGACGTCGGCGTCGGGGACGAAGACGCGCAGCAGGGACGGCATCTCCGGCCAGTCGTCGCGCTGGTCGAACGCGAGCACGACGGTGTCGCCGACCCGGATCTCGGCGTGGCCGATGCTGCCGTCCTCCAGCGGCACCCGGCCCAGTTCGACGCCGCCGAAGGCCGCGGTGACGAAGTCCAGCAGCGCACCGGTGTCCGGGGTGACGACCCAGGGGGCGACCGCGGTGTAACCGT
The DNA here is from genome assembly GCF_040610315.1 of Amycolatopsis sp. NPDC004169. Classification (NCBI taxonomy): domain Bacteria; kingdom Bacillati; phylum Actinomycetota; class Actinomycetes; order Pseudonocardiales; family Pseudonocardiaceae; genus Amycolatopsis; species Amycolatopsis sp. NPDC004169. Next base: position 32,479 of record NZ_JBEXMD010000020.1, on the reverse strand, counting down.
CGGGGGTGGCAGTCATCGTGAGTCCCTCTCGCTCGTTGGTGAACTCACGCTAACGGCGATATAGGACAGTTCCCGTCCGCACGGTCAGGTCGCCGTGCGGGTCAGCTCCGCCGCGCCGAACGACACGTCGAAGCGGTCGCACCACAGGCTCACGCTCGTGTAGCCGGCCAGGTCGGTACCCGCGGGCAGCGGGTAGTTCTGGTTCCCCTTGTTGCCCTTGAGCTTGCCCGCGTCGAGGTGCTTCCCGTCGTCGAAGACGCCCCAGCCGTCCTTGCCCGGTTTCACCGGTGCGTCGGTGAGCCAGACGTGCACGTCGGGGCCGCTGCTCGTCGCGAGGTTCTCCAACCGCAGCACGAGCGAGCCGTCGGCGGCGCGGATCACCCGGACGGTACCCGCGGTCCGGTGCTCGTGGCTGATCAGCGAACCGGCCGCCACCTCGGCCGGCGAGGACGGCGCGGCAGGCGCGGAAGGTGCGGCCGAGGACGGCGGCGCCGAGACCGCCGGAACCGGCAGACTTTCTTCGACCGTCTCGTCCACCCACAGCTGCCACGGCTGGAACCAGTACAGGCCCGCCGCGACGGCGATCAGGCCCGCCACCAGCGCGCCGGCCAACCAGGGCCAGGTCGGCAGGCGCCGCGTGCGGTTCATCCGGTACTCCTCCGTCGTCGAGTTCGAACCGTATTGAACCGGAGAAATCGCCCGGCCGGGCTCCCGCGCGCGGTTACCGATCTCTTACGCGGCCGGTTGTGCCGGCCCACCCCGGGGTACGCGGGGCCGATGACCGACAACCGGGATCCCGCGGCGGGCGTGACCGCCCGGCAGTTCACCGACGACCTGCTCGACGCCGCGGCGGACGGTGCCCATGACGAAGTCACGGGGGCGGTGGCCGTCCTGGCCCGCGCCGGTCCGACGCGGGTGGCGGCCGAGGTGGCCGACGAGCTGGTCGGCCGGTGCGCGGCGGCGATCGGCCCGCGGTGGAACGACGCCTTCTTCACGGTCGTCGTCGAAGACGCCGCGGGGAGGGCTGCCGAGGTCGAGCGGCTGCCGCCCGGGCCCCGGGCGGCGTTGCGCGCGCTGCTGGCGGCGCTCAACGACGACCAGCCGAGCCGGGACATCCACATCGAGCTGGCGACGCGCGGCCGTCCGGCTGATCTGGTCGCCGTGTTCACCCACCTGGTGGTCTGGTACCTGGAACTGTCCGGTCCGGCCGACTTGCCGTTCCTCAGCTGCTTCACCGAGTGAGCCCGGGTGATCCGCTCGGCAGGGTCCCGCTTCCGCTCGGCGAAGGCCGGGGGGACGACCTGCGAGCGGAAGCGGGAGGCTCAGCAGGCCGGTCCGGCGCGCGGCCGGTAGTCGCGTTCGCTTTCGACGTCGCCGTCGGGGGTGTGGACCAGGTGCCCCACCCGGCGCTTCCGCGCCGCCAGCCGGCCGGCCACGACCGCGTCGACGCGGCGCGGGGAGGTGTTGGAGGCCCGGGTGCCGCCTTCGACCCGGTTCTTCCACACACCGTCCTCGTACACGGTGTGCACGTCTCCATCGGCCACGGGATTTCCCTCCAGCGCAAGGCAGTTCGCCGGTCCCGGGTGGTCGGTGGCCGTCACGGGCACGGGTTCCCCCGGGGTCGGCGGTGGCACGGCCCGCACCGGCGTCCGGAAATCGCGGGGGGTACCTCCGGACGGCGGCGCGGCACGCGCGGGCAGACCCGTCGCCAACACGTGTGACGGGCCGGCACGTCCGGAGGGGCTGAAGACGAACCAGCCGACGGGTACCCGGCCGCGGCGGAGGTCGAAACTCCGCCATTCGGGTCACGCGCGCGGGCTGACCTCTCCGGCCAGGACCCGCTGTTCGACGTCGGCCGCCGCGGCCTCGCCGTACGTGGCGCGCAGCCGGGCGAGGAACTCCTCGGGCTCGAACACGTACTCCTGGCCCCCGGCCGATCCGAGCGCGATGGCGGCCAGCGCGGCGCCCATCCGGGCCGCCTGCTCGATCCCGGTTCCCCGGCTGAGCCCGGCCAGGAAGCCGGCGCAGAAGGCGTCGCCGGTGCCCGCCGGGGTCGACGACCCCGGCGGTCGGCACGGCGAGGATCGTCAACGGCGGTTCGGTCGCGGATTCGATCCGGACGCCGTTCTCGCCGAGCGTGGTGACCCAGCGCCCGACCCGCAGCAGGACGTCGCGGCCGGTCCAGCCGGTGGCCGCCAGCAGCAGGTCGTGCTCGTATTCGATAGCCGTGCGCGCGGCAGTCGCGGGTGTGCCGGAGCATGGCGTCGGGATCGTTGGGGGCGATCAGCACCAGGTCGAGGCCGCCGTGGTGGGCGGCGACGCGGGCGAGGTCGATGTCGCGGGCTTCGCTCATCGCCCCGGCGTAGAACGAGGCGATCCGGGGTTCTGGGACCGCGCTGCGCCACATCCGCGCGCTGGTGAAGACGAACTTCCTGGTCGCCGAGCCGGTGTGCACCGGCGAAAACGGCGCGCTGCAACGGCCTTACCGCGCCACCGCGCGCACCTGGGGCCTGACCATCATGCCCGACGACGCCGGCCTGGCCCAGCAGGTCGACCTGGCCGTGCTCGGCGCCCACCACGCCGAGCTGATCGCCGAGTTCGAGGACGAGCCCGACGGCGAGCCGCTGAGCTACCTGTGGTCACTCGCCGCGCAGGCCCAGCTCGACCTCGACCCCCGGGACAGCGGGGGCGCCGACCCCGATTGACCGAACGGCCGGACCGGTGGTTGACTGTTTTCGTCCGCCACCGAAGAAGATCTGTTTCGGTTGTCCGAGAATCGCCCGTCCGTCCGATCGACGCGTTCGCCCCCGGCGGCGTTCGCCCGTCGATAACCGGTTCGGACCACTTCGTGCTGGGCTCACGAAAGCGCTTTCCCGTCGCGCAGAAACACCCGATCAGAGCAATTGCGAAAAGGGGTCTCCCCGGTGGCGTTGCCACCCGGGGCAGTCCGCCACGAGAAGGGGAATCGAATGAAGATCGTCATCGCCGGCGGCCACGGCAAGATCGCCTTGCGGCTGACCCGGCAGCTCGCGCGGCGGGGTGACTCCGTCGTCGGCATCGTCCGCAACCCCCGCCACGTCGACGACGTCGAACGCGCGGGCGGGAAGGCCGTGGTGCTCGACCTCGAGCACGCCACGGTGGACGAGGTGGCCACGGTCCTCGTCGGCGCGGACGCGGCCGTCTTCTCGGCGGGCTCGGGCAACGCCGCCACCGCCGCCCGCCGGGACCGGATGGACCGGGCCGCCGTCGTGCTGGTCATGGACGCGGCCGAACAGGCCGGGGTGCGCCGGTTCGTGCACGTCAGCTCGATCAACGTCGGCTGCGCCGACGACCGCGGCATCGGCGAGGGCTACGCCATCTACCTGCAGGCCAAGCGCGCCTCCGAACAGCACATCTTCGAGCGCGACAAGCTCGACTGGACGGTGCTGCGGCCCGGCGTGCTGACCGACGGCGACGGCGACGGCACCGTCGAGCTCACGCCGGGGAACCGGGTCGCCCCGAAGCGCGCCCGGTTCGACCAGGTCGCGCGGGAAGACGTCGCCGCCGTGCTCGTGGGGCTGCTCGACCGGCCCGCCACGGCAGGCCGGATCTACGTGGTGGTCGGCGGGAAGACCCCGATCGAGGCCGCGATCGACGCCTGACGCCGTCGCCGGAAGGCGAGGCGAGCTCCACCCGTATCGGCAGCGAGTGCCCCGGTCCTCACCGGCCGGGTCCTGGGGAGGCTACCGTGACCACCGTCCCTTCCACCGGCCACCGCGCGGCGGTCCTGCGCCAGGCCTTCGCCTGCTTTCCCAGCGGGGTGACGGCGCTCGGCGCAGTGGCCGGCGGCGCACCGGCCGGCATGGCCGTCAGCTCGTTCACCTCGGTGTCCCTCGAGCCGGCACTGCTGTCGGTCTGCGTGCGCAACGCCTCGGCGACCTGGCCGCAGCTGCGGGCGTCCCCGCGGCTCGGCCTCAGCGTGCTGGCCGAGCACCAGGCCGCGGCGGGCCGCCGGCTGGCCGGGAAGACCGGCGACCGGTTCGCCGGGGTGGGCTGGTGGGCCAGCGACGACGGCGCGCTCTTCGTCCTGGGTGCCTCGGCCTGGTTCGACTGCTCGGTCCGGGCCGAGGTGCCTGCCGGCGACCACACGGTCGTGCTGCTGGAGGTCCACGGGCTGCACGCGAACCCCGACGTCCCGCCGCTGGTCTTCCACGGCAGCCGGTTCCGCCGCCTGGAGCTCGGCGAGCTCGCCGTGGGGGCGTCATGAGCGTCCGGCTCACCCCCGCCCGCCCGGCGGCCGCGCCGATCGGCCCGGCGCTCGCCGCCGTGGCGGCAGGCGAACCGGTGGTGCTCGTCGACGACCACGCCCCGGCCGGTTTCCTGGTGGCCGCCGCGGAAACCGTCACCACCGCGGTGACCGCGTTCCTGGTCCGGCACTCGTCGGGGCTGCTGTGCGTCTCGCTGCCCGGTGCCGAGTGCGACCGCCTCGACCTGCCCCCGATGCCGCGCGCGAGCCGGTTCGAAGCGTGCGTGACGGTGGACGCGGCCACCGGCATCACCACCGGGATCTCCGCCCACGACCGGGCGCGCACCGCGGCGCTGCTCGCGGCCGCGGGCTCGACCGGACACGATTTCACCCGTCCGGGGCACGTGATCCCGGTGCGTCACGCGGCCGGCGGCGTGCTCCACCGCCGGGGCGTGGCCGAGGCGGCGGCGGACCTGGCCCGCGCGGCCGGACGGCGGCCGGCCGCACTCTTCGCCGCCCTGGTCGGGCTCAGCCGGCCCACCGAGCTCGCCGGGCCATCCGAGCTGGCCCGGTTCGCCGAGGACCACGGCCTCGCCGTGGTGTCGGTCGGCGACCTGGTCACCCACCGGCTGAGCCGCGACCCGCTGGTCACCCGCCGGGCCACGACCGGGGCGGTCTCGGACCTGGTGCGCGCGATCGGGTACACCGGCGCGTTCGACGGCGCGGAGCACCTCGCCCTGGTCACCGGCAGCCTGGCCGGAGCCGACGACGTCCCGGTGTACGTCCACCGCGAGTGCCCGGCCGGGGACGTGCCGGGCTGGCTGCGCTGCGCGTGCCGTCCCGGGCTGGACACGGCCTTGACGGCCATCACGGCCGAGGGGTGCGGCGTCGTCGTGCACCTGAAGCCGAACCGCTTCCGGGCGGGCGAATCCGGCGAAGAAGAATTCCGTTCCGCCGTCGCGGCCGTCATCGTTCAGGATCTGGGCGTGCGCTCGGTGCGATTGCCGGCCGGTCAGGAAGCACATCGGGCCGCGTTCGAACTCCGTGGCGTTCCGGCCGGCCGGTTCGGCGGCTGATTTCCGCCGCTTCCGGAAACGGTTTCCCCGCGATTCGGAATGCGGGATCCGGCCCGGCGGGAAACGGTGGGGCCGCCGGGAGCGGCCCCACCCGCCCCGTCACACGAGGGACGCGGTCAGCCCGCCGTCGAGGACGTAGTGACTGCCGGTGACCCAGCTCGCCCGGTCCGACGCCAGGAACGCCGCGACCTCCGCGATGTCCTGCGGCGTGCCCAGCCGGCCCTGCTTGGCCGCGACCAGGTCGCCGAACGGGACCTGGGTCGCCGCCTCGAAGTCGGGGACCAGGCGCTCGACCATCGCCGTGTCCGCGAAGCCCGGGCAGACCGCGTTGACCCGGACGCCCGTCGGGCGCATCTCGACCGCCGCCACCCGGGTCAGCTGGATGACCGCGGCCTTCGTCGCGCAGTACGAACCGAGCAGCGGGCTGCCGCCGATGCCCGCGATCGAGGCGATGTTGACGATGTTGCCCTTGGACTCCACCAGGTGCGGCGTCGCCGCCTTCATCGTCACGAAGGTGCCGCGCACGTTGACCGCGAAGATCTTGTCGAAGCTCTCCGTCGGCTGCTGCAGCAGCGGGGACGACACCTCGATGCCGGCGTTGTTGACCAGGACGTCGAGGCCGCCGAGGAGGTCGACCGTCTGCTGGATGGCCGCCTGGACCTGGGTTTCGTCGGTGACGTCGCAGTTGGCGACCCCGGCCGCGCCGATCTCGTCGGCCGCCTGCTTGGCCGAGAGGGAGTCGAGGTCGCTCACGACGACCCGGGCGCCGCGTTCGGTGAACAGCGCCGCGATCGCCTTGCCGATGCCGGCACCGGAGCCGGTGACGAAGACGCGCTTTCCTTCGAGTTCGGACATGCTGGTCCCTTTCACATCGCTTCGATCTTGGGGAGGATCTCTTCCTTGAGCCGCTTCATGTCGTCCAGCGTCTTCGCCACCGGGACGTCCTGGAAGGGCGGCCACAGGAACGGCATCGTCAGCCCGGCTTCCCGGTAGCGCTTGAGCTGGTCGGTGATCTGCGCCTGCGAACCCACGAGCAGGTTGGTGCCCTTGCCCAGCGGGCTCTGGTCCATGTCCTCGTCGGTGATGACGAACCAGATCATGCTGGCGATCTCGAGGTCGTCGACCGAGCGCGGGGTGTCGAGGGCCTCCAGCTCGCGCTGGATCTCGGCGCGCCAGCGCCGGATGTCCTCGGGCGAGTCCTGGATGCCGATCCAGCCGGACAGCCCGTACTTCGCGATCCGGGCGGCCGAGCGCTTGGCGTCCTTGAGGCCGCTGAAGAAGATCGGCGGGTGCGGCTTCTGCACCGGCTTGGCGCCGAACCCGCTGCGCTGGAAGTCGGCGAACTCGCCGTGGTACTCGAACAGGTCGTTGGTCCAGATGCCCTGCATGATCTCCAGGGTTTCCCGGACGTGCTTGTGCCGCTTGGGGAAGATGTGCGACGCGCTCGCGGCGGCGAACTCCTCGGGCATCCAGCCGGAGCCGACGGCCACGTTCAGCCGGCCGCCGCAGAGGTGGTCGATGGTGGCCAGCTCCGCGGCCAGGACGCCGGGCGCGCGGTAGGGCGTGTCGATGATGCTCATGCCGATCCGCACCTTCGACGTCTTCGCCGCCAGCCACGGGATGAGCGGCATGCCCTGGAGGAACTCGCCGCGCGAGCTGACCGGCAGGCCCTTGGGGAACCCGTCGATCATGCCGAAGGCGTACTGCATCTCCTGGGTGTCCGACGTCTCCGGCACGATGATCCGGTCCAGCGTCCAGACCGAGTCGAAGTCGAGGTCCTCGGCCAGTGCGGTGAGGTCCTCGAGCTCCCGCACGGTCACCTTGTCGCGGAAGTTCGGGAGGTAGAGCGCGAGTTTCATGATGTTTCCCTTCAGCGGGTGGTGAGGGTCGTGCGGATCTCGGCCTTCAGCACCTTGCCGACGGTCGAGCGGGGCAGGTCCGGCCAGACTTCGATCTGCTTGGGCGCCTTGACGCTGCCGATGCGGTCCTTGACGAACGCGATCAGCTCGGCGCTGTCCAGCTCCCGGCCGGGGCGGAGCTGGACGACGGCGGTGACGCGCTCGCCCCACTTCTCGTCGGGCAGGCCGACCACGGCGCAGTCGCGGACCGCGTCGTGGGCCAGCACCGCCTGCTCGACCTCGGCGGAGTAGACGTTGAACCCGCCGGTGATGACCATGTCCTTGGCGCGGTCGACGATGTGGAGGAAGCCTTCGCCGTCGAGGAAGCCGATGTCACCGGTGTGGTGCCAGCCGTGGGCGGAGGCTTCCGCGGTGGCCTCCGGGTTGCGGTAGTAGCCGGCCATCACCAGCGAGCCGCGCACGCAGATTTCGCCGCGTTCGCCTTGCGCCACGGCGTTTCCGCCGTCGTCCAGGATCGCCACGGTGACCAGCGGTGACGGGCGCCCGGCGGAGGCCAGCCGTCCGGTGTGGACAGTCCCATCGGGACGGCGGTGCTCGGCGGGCGACATCGTCGAGATCATCATCGGGGCCTCGGACTGGCCGAACAGCTGGGCCATCGGCCCGATCCGGTCGAGGGCTTCGGCCAGCCGGGTCACCGACATCGGGGCCGCGCCGTACCAGAAGCACTGCAGCGACGAGAGATCCGTGCGGTCCAGGGCTTCGTGGCCGAGCACCAGGTAGATCAGCGTCGGCGGCAGGAACGTGTGGGTGACGCGGTGGCGTTCGATCAGCTCCAGGAACCGGCCGACGTCGGGCTTCGGCATGATCACCACCTCGCCGCCGCGGGCCAGCACCGGGAAGCAGAGGACGCCGGCCGCGTGCGTCAGCGGGGCCAGGGCCAGGTAGACCGGGCGCCCCTCGAACGGGTAGCTCATCAGCGTGATCGCCGACATGACTTCGAGGTTGCGGCCGGTGAGCATGACGCCCTTGGGCCGGCCGGTCGTGCCGCCGGTGCCCACGAGGGCGACGACGTCGTCCGGTGGGGCGGCGACCGCGGGCGGGCCGGCTTTCGCGGCGTCGAGCCAGTCGTCGAAGCCGGGGGCGAAGCCGTCGCCGTCGCCGAGGCGCACGAGCGTGGTCAGCTTCGGCAGCTGCGGGGCGATCCGGCGGACCAGGTCTTCGAAGGCGGGCTGGAAGACCAGCGCGGTGCAGTCGAAGAGGTCGAGGAGCTCGGCGTTCTCCGCGGCCGCGTTGCGCGGGTTGATCGGGCACCACACCGCGCCGGCCCGCGAGATGCCGAAGACGCAGGTGAACGCGGTCGGGTCGTTGGCCGAGAGGATGCCGACCTTGTCCCCCGGGGCGACACCGGAACGCCGCAACGCCCGGGCGACGGCCTCGGCGAGCTCGACGACCTCCGCGTAGGAACGGGACACCCCGTCGAGGGTCAAGCAGGGCGCTCCGGGGTCCACGGAGACGCCTTTCTCCAGGTAGAAGAACAGAGACATCGTCGTCCCTCCCGACTTCGCCGGCGGCTGGTGACGACCATGACGGCCATTTGGACGAATGTCAAGATTTTCTTGGACGATTGGTCAGAAACACCTCGGGTGGTACCTTGGGGCGGTGACCAGCGCACCCGCCGTGAGGCGCCGGACCCCAGCCGACAAGTTCGAGGACCGCCGCCGGGAACTGGCCGACGCGGCGCTCCTGGCCTTGGCGGACCTCGGCTACGCCCGCACCAGCCTGCGCACGATCGCGGAGCACACGAAGTTCTCCCACGGGCTGCTGCACTACTACTTCGCCGACAAGGTCGAGCTGATCACCTACTGCGTGCGCCGCTACAAGGCCGCGTGCGTCCAGCGCTACGAGGGCGGCGTCGGCGAGGCGGCCACCGCGGCCGAGCTGGCGGCCGCCTGCGCGGACGGACTGGCGGCCGCGCTCGGCGAAGCGCCCCTGATGCACCGGATGTGGTACGACCTGCGCACGCAGTCGCTGTTCGAGCCGGCGTTCCGCGACGATGTCGCCGAGATCGACGCCAGCCTGCAGGACATGATCTGGCGCAACGTGAGCGCGTACGCCGGGCTCGCGGGCGCCGAGCCGACCTGCTCGGCGGCGGACGCGTACGCGTTGTTCGACGGGCTGTTCCAGCAGGCGCTGCTGCGGCACCTCGCGGGCGAGGAGACAGCCCTGGACGATTTGCGGCGCGGGGTGCGGGAGCTGTTCCCCCGTCTGGTGGGCTGATCGCGGCCAGGCTCTCCCCGCCCGAAAGGGCACCGGGCAGGGCACATTTACCCGCCTTGACCTCGCCGCACCGCCCGGTGATCCTGGGAGTCTTGTCCGGTTCCGGAGGGGGATCCATGCGACGACTTCCCGTACTGCTCTGCGCCCTTTTCCTGCTCGCCACCGCCACCCCGGCCGCCGCTGATCCGCCGCCCGAGCCGGTTCCGGGCGAAAGACCTCCGCTGGGGATCACCTGGGCGACCGGGGACCCCTACTGCCTCTACAACTCCGGCGAAGACGTCGTGAAAGCCGCGGCCGACCAGCTGGTCGGCTCGGGCCTGCGGGACGCCGGGTACGAGTACGTCATGCTCGGCGACTGCTGGCAGGCGGCGCAGCGCGACGCCGACGGCAAGCTGACCGCCCGCACCACGTTCTCCGCGAGCATTCCCGCGCTGGTGGACTACGTGCACGCACGCGGCCTCAAGATCGGCTTCTCCAGCGGCACCGGCGCGAAGACCTGCAGCGGCCAGGCGGCGGGCTCCCTCGACCACGAGGACCTCGACGCACAGACCTTCGCCGGCTGGGGCGCGGACTACCTGCGCTACGACACCTGCTACAGCGTCAACGGCGACGCACCCGCGCGGGTCAAGAAGATGGCCGACGCGCTGAAGCGCACCGGACGGCCGATCACCCTGGAGGTCGACGACTACGACCGCAACCAGAGCCCGTGGCTCTGGGCCCGTGGCGCGGGCGCCCAGGTCTGGCGCACCTACAAGAACGCCACCTTCAACTTCGGTTACTCGGCCGGGAGCCTCGACAAGCAGTACGGCCTGGAGGGCTACGCCGGCCCGGGCGGCTGGAACATGCCGGGCTCCTTCACCTTCAGCTACCTCGACACTGCCGAACGCCAGGCCAAGCTCGGCCTGTGGGCGGTGCTCAACGCGCCTCTGGTGGCCGACATGGCGCTGACGGCCGACACCACGCTCCCGGCGGACGTCATGGCCAACCCCGACATCATCGCCGTCGACCAGGACTGGGCGGGGGTGGCCGGGCACAAGGTCCGCGACACCGGCTGGACCGAGGTCTGGACGAAGCCGATGTCCGACGGCTCGGCCGTGCTGGTGCTGTTCAACCGCGGCGAACTGGCCGCGCCGATCACCACCTCCGTCGCCGACGCCGGGCTGCCCGCCGCGTCCGGCTACCGCGTGCGGGACCTGTGGACCGGCGAGGAAACCGAGACGACGGGCGCGCTCGGCGGGACCGTCGGACGGCACGCCGCCACCGTGCTGCGCGTGTGGCCCGCGAACACGACCGCCGCGCCGCGGACGTCGCTGACCGTCGAACTGCCCGACTCCGTGCCGCCGGACCGGCCGGTGACCGCCACCGTGCGGTTCGCCAACGCCGGTTCGACGCCGGTCACCGGAGCGCACCTGCAGCTCACCGCGCCCGCGCAGTGGCAGTTCGACTCCCCCGCCGAGGCCGACGCGGCGACCGTCGCCCCCGGGGCCACCTGGGAGACCGCGGTGACGCTGCACCCGGTCTCGACGGCCACCGAGCCGTTCAGGATGCCGGCCACCGTGACGTACACGACCGCCCAGGGCACCCGGACCACGTCCGCGCGAGCCGAAGCACCGCTCCTGCTCGCGCCGAACCCGCCCTACACCAACGGGTTGCTCAACACGCAGCCGTGGATGTCCAGCGAGAACGGCCTCGGCCCGGTGGAACGGGACAGCACCGACAACGGCCACCCGCTCACGGTCAACGGCAAGACCGACGCGCACGGCGGGCTGGGCGCGCACGCCCCCTCGGTGGTGCGCTACTACCTGGGCGGCAAGTGCCGGCAGTTCACCGCGACGGTCGGGGTCGACGACCGCGGGCCGAACGGGACGCTCGGGTTCCGCGTGCTCGGCGACGGCGTCGAACTGGAAGCCACCGGGGACATGCGGCACGGGGATCCCGCGCAGCACCTCGCCGTGCCGGTGACGGGCGTGCAGGTGCTCGCGCTCGCCGTCGACGACGCGAGTGACGGCTCGGCCGGCGACTGGGGCGACTGGCTGTCGCCGTACGTCACCTGCTGATCCGCCGCCGAGGCCCCTCCGCCCGCACCCGGGCGGAGGGGCGCTTCCACTGTGGACCCCGGCACGATCCGCAACGATGACACGCCGACGTTGCTCCGGCCGGGCGGCCCACCGCCCCGGCCGGGCCCCGCCCACCACGGACCGTGATCGGATCGGCCCGCCATCCGGTGCCGGAGGCGTCCGGCCGTGCCGATGCACGCCCATCCGCAGGGCGCATCGGAACGCACAGATTCGTTGAGGGGCAACAAAAGTCCGTTCATCCGTCAGGTGACGGATGTCTGTGGCGCGCCGACCGCGAAACATTGTTCTACGGAGTAGAACGCTCCGGCCTCGACCCCGAGGAGGAGCGATGTCGCGTGCTACCACCACCGTCTCCACTCTGGTCATCTTCGTTCTCGCGCTCAACCTGCGGCCCGCGGTGACGAGCCTGGGCGCGGCCCTGCCGGACATCTCCATCGCCGGCGGGCTGGTCGCCGCGGTGCTCGTGGCCCTGCCCCTGTGGGCGATCGGCCTGGGTGGCTGGGCGACGCCGTGGCTCTGCGCCAGGGTGGGAACACACCGGACGGTCACCGTGGCCCTTCTCGGGCTGGTGCTGTCGCTGGCCGGACGGGTGTTCGGCGGCCCGGTGGAACTGCTGGTCGGCACGGCGCTGGCGTGCCTGTCCATCGCCGTGCTGGGGACGATGCTGCCGTTGCTGGCCCAGGGGTCCGCCGCCTTCACGTTCGGGCTCGGGGTGGGCAGCACGGCAGGCGCGCTGGTCACGCCCACGGTGGTGATGTCGTCGTCGTGGCGGCTCGCCCTCGGCGTGTGGGCGACCACGGCCCTGCTGGCCCAGCAGGTCTGGCGGCGCACGCCCGGCGAGTTCGTGTCGCCGCGGGCGTCATCGGGCGCCGGGCGGGCCTCGGCCCTGACCATCCACTTCGGACTCATCTCCACGGTGACGTTCCTGGTCATGGGCTGGCTGCCGGGCATCCTGCGCAGCGCGGGCGTCCCCTCGACGACGGCGGGGGCGTGCCTGGCGCTGTCGATGGCGATGGGGTTGCCGATGATGTGGCTGGTGCCGGGCTGGACCCGCCGCTGGCGCAACCAGACACTGCTCGTCATCACGTTGGCCACGCCGAACGTCATCGGCGTGGCGGGGCTGCTCCTGGCGCCCGCGGCGGCACCCTGGCTGTGGGCCGCGGCGACCGGGGCGGGCATGGGGTCGCTGGCGTTCGCGCTGACGACGATTTCGCTGCGCAGCAAGGACAGTTCGGTGGCGCTGTCGGCGGTGGTCCAGGGCGTGGGGTACGTGATCGCGGGCTTCGGCGTGCTGGTGTGCGGCTGGCTGCACACCGGGACGGGGGCCTGGCGAACGCCGCTGCTGCTGGTGCTCGCGGTGCTGATCGGCCAGGTGGTCAGCGGGCACCTGGCGGTGTTCCGCCGCGCCCCGGCACCGGCCCCCGCTCCGGCGCCGGCGGTGGCCCCGCCGCTCACCGTGCACCCCCAGGAGGACGACGCACCGGAGGTCGCCGCCTGACCCGCGGCCGGTCGTGAGTGGTGGGCCCGCCTTGCCACCCACGACCGGTGCCGCGGCGTGGCGCGAGAGCGTTTTCCGGGCGGTCTCGGCGTGGCTCGGCCGGACGCCACTTCGCGACCGGCCCGGCAACGCACCCACCGGCGCGAGAGCGTTTACCCGACGGCCGCGGTGTGGCTCACCCGCACCCACTCACCGGCGCGACAGCGTTTCCCGGGCGTGGCTCAGCCGGAGGCCGACTGGTGCCGGGCCGCCTCGCGGGCGATGTCGATGCGCGAATGCACTCCCAGTTTCGTCAGGATGTGCGAAACGTGCGTGCCCACCGTGCGCGGTGACAGGTACAGCCGGGCCGCGATCTGCGGATTCGACAACCCTTCGACCACCAGCGCCGCGATCCGGCCTTCCGTCGGGGTGAGGCTCTCCCAGCCGTGGGTGGCTTCGCGGTGCTTGACCGTCGGGCCGCGGCGGATGCCCAAGGCGCGGAACTGTGCGCGCAGCCTCGCCACGTCCCACTGCGCGTCGAGTTCCGCGTAGAGGTCGATCGCGTGGATGAACGCCGCCCGCGCCGAACCGCGGTCCTCGGTCCGGGCTTCGGCGAACGCGATCGCCGCCGCCTCCAGTGCTTTGGCGCGGGACAGCGGGCGGCCCGCGTCGGCGTACCCGTCCGCCGCCCGCAGCAGCATCGTGCCGTCCCGCTCGAGGAGGCCGCGGCAGTACAACGCCAGCGCACGGCGGTGCGGCACCGACGACTCGGCCGCGATCGCGCGCGCCCTCGCCTCGATCTCCGTCGCCGTCCGGACATCGCCGATCGTCATCGCCAGGCGGACCGCGTCGCCGAGGCGCTCCTCCCCCGCGTCTTCGCCCGCCGGGACCGCCGTCAGCACCGCCAGGGCCCGCTCCGGCGCGCCCGCGTGCTCGAAGGCCAGGCTGCGCGCGCGGACCAGGGACTCGACGACCTCGTCGCCGGCGCTCTCCGAATGCCGGGCCGCGACGTCGAGGTGGCGGTGGGCCGCGGCCGTCTCGTCGCGGTGGAAGTGGATGATCGCGGCGACGCCGTGGTCGCCGCACACCACGTCCGGGTCCTTGCGGTCGTCCGGGACGACGTCGACCTCGGCCAGCGCGTCGTCCCACCGCCCGGCGCCGAGCATCAGCTGCCCGATCGCGCTCTGGACCTGGGTCAGCCGGGCCACGCTGCCGGTGCGCTCGGCCAGCTCGCGGGCCTGCCCGGCCGCGGTGAGCGCGTCGGCGTAGCGGTCGAGCGCGCCGTAGGTGACCGACTGGTTGATGCGCAGCAGCAGGGTGAGGTCGATCAGCGTCGGGTCACCGCGCACGATGGCCATCGCCCGCTCGAACAGCGGCAGCGCGGCCGCCCACTCGCCGCGCATCATCGCGCACTGGCTCAGCACGTGCAGCGCCCACCCCGACGCCCAGCGGTCTTCGTCCGTGCCGAGTTCCGCCAGCGCCGCGGAGGCGGCCCGGCCCGCGGAGTCGACTTCGCCCAGGACACGCCGGATCCGCGCGATGAGCACCAGCAACCGGGCCCGGTGCCGGGCCTGCAGCCCCGGCTGGTTCAGCGCCTCGTTGAGCGCGGGCAGCGATTCCGCGGCCCGCCCGGTCGTCCCGCGGCTCTGCACCACCGTGGTGTGCAGGTCGACGCGCACGTCGGGGTCGCGGACGCGGTCCAGTGCGCGCAACGCGATCCGCTCGGCCTGGGCCACGTTGCCGACCCGGTAGTACGCGTCGGCCAGCCGGCAGGCCAGCGCCCCGGTCACGGCGTCGTCGAGCGGCGCGTCCCGGACTGCGCGGCGCAGCAGGGCGACGGCGACCACGGGTGCCTGGCCGATCAGCGGCATGGCCACCTTCAGCAGCCACCGCACGGCCCAGTCCGGCACCGGCATCCGAGTGTCCGTTGTGGACACCATGGGCAGCAGCTGCCGCGCCACCCGTTCGACCGGGGCGCTCGCCTCGGCCAGTGCCCACGCGGCGGACTGGTGCCAGGCGACCCGGACCGCGGTCGGCATCTCGTCGTACAACGCCGTGCGGATCAACGGGTGCCGGAATTCCAGGTCGTCGCCCGCCGCCACCAGTACCCCGGCCGCGCGGGCCTCGTCGAGGGCCGGCAGCAGCTCGGCGAGCGAGGAGTTCGTCACCGTCACCAGGTCCGCGACCGAGAAGCCGACGCCGAGCACCGCCGCTGTGCGCAGCACTTCCCGCGCCGCCTCGGTGAGGAAGCCGAGCCGGTCCGCGATCGCCTCCGGCAGCGAATCCGGCGTCGCCGCACCGGTCAGCTCCGCGATGCCCGCGTGATCGACCTCCAGGCAGGAACTCCTGGTCAGCGCGTCGACGAGTTCGGTGAGGTACAACGGATTCCCGGCGGCCCCGGCGGCCAGCTCCTCCAGCCGGGTGCCCGGCTTGCCGCCGGCCAGCGCGGCCACCAGCTCGAGCACGGCCGGTTCCGCGAGCCTGCCCAGCCGCAGCCGCTCGGCCGGCCGGACGATCCGGAACAGCGCGCGCAGGTCGTCGCGGCGCGGCACCGGCCGCAGCACGCCGATGAGCAGCAACGGAAGCTGCCGGACCGAGCGGGTGAGCCGGCTCCACACCGCCACCGTCGTGCTGTCGGCCCACTGCAGCTCGTCGACGACCAGCACCACCGGGCCGTCCTGGCAGAGCTGGTCCACCAGCGCGATCAGCTGTTCGGCGGCCGCGGCGGCGAGGTCGGCGCCCTTGCCCGCGACGGCGCCGCCGCCCAGCAGCTCGTAAACGGCGTCACGGCGGGGATCCCGGGTGGCCGGCGTGATCTCCAGCGCGTCCAGCAACGGCAGCAGCGGCAACGCCTGCCCGAGCTCGTCGCCGGCGCCCCAGTACACCTGGCAGCCCGCGTCGGTGGCGGCCGCGCAGGCGGACCGGACCAGCGCCGACTTGCCGATCCCCGGCTCGCCGTCCACCAGCACGGCCCGGCCGCGGCCTTCGGCGACGTCACGGATCCAAGCGACCAGCCGGGACAGCTCGCTGTCCCGGCCGACCAGCAGCTCGGTACCGTCCGTAAGCGGTCGCACACCGCGAATTCTAGAAGTAAAACCTGTTTCCCAACAAGAGGTCCACTTGGCGAGCGCCGAACACCGGCCGTCAGTCCGGCGTTCCCCGCCCCGATACCCGCCATTCGATAAATGCGCCGATTCGTGATCTCGGCGTGCTTCACCCGCACGGCATTCGCAGGCCTCGGTAAGCGTTGCCGCAGGCCCGGCCGCCCCGGACAGGCCGGGGCGCGACCGGCACCGGACGGGTGAAGCAGGTTGCGAGACAGCGGTTCCGGCGTGACATCCACGGCCCGCACCCCGATCCGCCGTCGGCCGCCTCTCGCCGGGGACGACGGGCCATCGACGACTTCGACACCGCCGCGACCATTGCCTGCCTTCGCAGACAATCGGTGAATAGCGGCAGCCGGTTCGATTTCGGGGAGCGGCAACTACACCGGGTTCGCCCCCTCCGGATATGACGGCCGGACCGTTGTTTTCCGCTTTGCCGAGGGGCGGCGGGCCACGTTTTTCGCACTACGCCACCGTCAACGGAGAGCCACCCGCCCGCCGGCCCGGCGACCAAGAGCGGCCCAAGATCGTCGATCAAGTATTCGTGCCGCCATTCTGGTGAATTCGCTGATCCAGCGGCATCACGCATTGTCAAGGCCAGCCGGGGTCCCTACAGTGGCCCGCCTGACGCCGGGAAGTGAATCACGCACTTTCCTTGGAGCCGGTACATCAACTGTCATCTCCTTCGAGGAGCAGACCTTGTTCGGAATAGTCAGGAGCCGTGGCCGTGTTCGTGCCGCGCTCGCCCTCGCGGTCGTCACGGTCGTAACCGGTTGCGGTGCTCTCGGCGCCACCGGCTCGAGCTCGCTGCCGAAGGGCAGCGGGCTCGAGAAGACGACCCTGAAGGTCTCGATCCTGCCCACCACCGACCTGGCACCGTTCTGGCTCGCCCAGGACGAGGGCTACTTCCAAGCCGAAGGCCTCACCGTCGAGTCCGTGATCGCCGCCAGCGGCCAGGCCTCGCTGACGAAGTCGATCTCGGGTGACGCCGACATCGCGTTCTCGACCTATCCGCCGTTCTTCACCGCGCGCAGCACCGGCGCCGCCGATATGCAGCTGGTCGCCGACGCGACCTCGGTCAACGCGAAGTCCAATGCGATCGTCACGGTCCCGAATTCGCCGGTCAAAACAATCACCGACCTCGCCACCGCGAAGATCGCCATCACGGCCAAGAACACCGCTTCGGATCTCCTCACCCGTTCGGTCATGCAGGACCACAACGTCGATTTCAGCAAGGTGAAATGGGTGCTCATCCCGCTGCCCGGCATCGCGGCGGCGCTGCAGCAGGGGCAGGCCGACGCCGCGTACCTGCCGGAGCCCTACATCACGCAGGCCGCCAAGACGGCCGGCGCGATCCCGATCATCGACATCAACTCCGGCGCCACCCAGGACTTCCCGCTCACCGGCTACGGCGCGACCCGGAAGTGGGTGAAGGAGAACCCCAAGACCCTCGCGGCGTTCCAGCGCGCGATGCAGAAAGCCACCCACGACGCCATCTTCGACCGCGCCAAGGTCGAGCCGCTGCTGGTGCGCTTCGCCAAGATCGACGAGGACACCGCCAAGCTGCTGACCCTGCCGGGTTACGGCGCGGTGCTCGATTCCCGTCGCCTGCAACGGGTTCCCGACCTGCTGCTGCAGCTGGGCGCCATCCCGTCGCCGATCGACGTGAACTCGATGATCGGCCCGCAGGCGGGCCGGTGAACCCCACGGCACGAGGTCGCGAGTGGTGACGCGGCTTCCGGATCGGATTCACCACGCCCGGCCCGCAACGGCTAGCCGAGGCTTTCGTACGGATCGGCGGGCGGAGCCACGGGCCGGGCCACGCCGACGTCGAGGAACGGGATGGTCCCGCCGTTGACCGGATCCTGCGCCTGCCGGTCGGTGAAGCCACCGGTGACCTCCAGCCACGCATCGGGTGGCAGCACCGGCGGCACCCGGCCGGCCAGGCCGACCTTCACCGGCTGGGCGTCCGCCGCGCAGCAGTTCAAGAGCATGCGCACCAGGTACGGCGTGCCGCTGCCGTCGAAGGCCACGAACCCGGTGAGGGTGACGGTCCGCCCGGCCAGCGACCGGCCGTGGTCGTAGACCGCGCGGTCGGCGTAGTCGATCACCGCCAGCCGGACCGGGTTGCCGTCCGGGAGCGGGGTGAGGATCCGCGGAGCCGTCACCGCCGTGCCGGCGCGCATCGCGCTGTAGGAGCCCAGAGCCGGCGGCGCGGCGAGGATCAGCGCGAACACCGGCAGCACCAGCAGCCAGGAGACCCGGGGCGCGGCGTGCCCGGCCGGGCGGCGGCGCGCGTACCAGACGGTCGCGACGGCCGCGAGCACCAGCACCACCCCCGCGGCCAGCACCAGCGGGCGCAGGCCGGCCTTGACGTACCGCAGGTACAGCCCGGTGACGCCGGCGTGCAGCAGGACGCCGCCGACGAGGAAGAGCAGGATCGCCTGCACGGTCCGGTTCACCCCAGCACCGCCCCGGTCACGACCGCGGCCGCGACGGCCACGAGGAAGGTCGCCGGCGCGAACCGCAGCGCGAACCCGCGGCCGAACGTGGCGGCCTGCATGCCGAACAGCTTGAGGTCGATCATCGGGCCGACGACCAGGAACGCCAGCCGCGCGGTGAGCGAGAACTGCGTCAGCGAGGAAGCGACGAACGCGTCGGCCTCCGAGCAGATCGACAGCAGCACGGCGAGGCCGGCCAGTACCAGCACCGCGACCACCGCGTGGCCGGCCGCGGCGTGCAGCCAGCTCGCGGGCACCACGGCCTTGAGCGTCGCGGCGGCCATCGCGCCGCCGACGAGGAACCCGCCCGCGTGCAGGACGTCGTGCCGCACCGAGCCCCAGAAGACCGCGCCCTTGGTCCCGCCTTCGCCGTGCTCGTGCGGGCGCGGCCGGAGCCAGTCCGGGCGGCCGAGCCGGTGCCACAGCCAGCCCATCACGCACGCCGCGGCGAGGCTCGCGGCGAACCGGGCGAAGACCATCTGCGGCTGCCCGGGGAACGCGACGGCCGTCGCGGCCAGCACCACCGGGTTGATCGCCGGCGCCGACAGCAGGAACGCCACCGCCGCCGAAGGCGTCACCCCGCCGCGCACCAGCGCGCCGGCAACGGGCACCGAGGCGCATTCACAGCCGGGCAGAACGGCTCCGGCCAGCCCGGCGACGGGCACGGCCAGCGACGGCCGCTTCGGCAGGGCGCGCGTGAAGAACGAAGGGGGCACGAAGACCGCGAGCGCGGCGGAGAGCAGGACGCCGAGGACGAGGAACGGCAGCGCCTGCACGACCACGGCGACGAACACCGTCATCCAGCTCTGCATGACCGGGGCCGACAGCAGGCGCCGGACCGGGCCCTGGGCCAGGAACCCGGCCAGCAGGACGAGAACCAGGATCAGCACGGGATCGACGTTCCAGCCGGCCGGTTTTTCGTGCTCCCGGCGGCGTTCCTCGATGGCAGTCACCAGACGTTCTCCCGTGCTTCCGCTCCACACCCGTCTCCTACACGGGACACGAGCCGGTCCGGTTCACCGCGCACCCCCCCCGGACAAACCTGAACGTGACTTTGATTCATGTTTGATCTACCCTGAGCCGATGACCCAGGGCACCGCGCTCCTGCAGGCCGAACGGCAGGCCGTCGTCGACGCCTGCCACCGCCTGGCCGGAGAAGGACTGCTGATCGGCACCGCAGGCAACGTGAGCGTGCGCGCCGGCGAGCACGTCGCGGTGACCGCGACCGGCGTCGTGCTCGGGCGGGTCACGCCCGCGGACGTCACCGTCGTCGACCTGGCCGGGAGCGTCGTCGCCGGTGAGCTCGCGCCGACCTCGGAACTGGAGCTGCACCTCGGGATCTACCGCCGCTGGAACGCCGGCGCGGTCGTGCACACGCACTCGCCGCAGGCGACCGCGATCTCGCTCGTGCTCGACGAACTCCCGTGCGTGCACTACCAGCAGCTGCTGCTCGGCGGGGCGGTGCGGGTCGCGCCGTTCGCCGTCTTCGGCAGCGACGAGCTGGCCGAGCACGTGTGGACGGCGCTGGACGGCAAGTCGGCGGCGCTGCTGGCCAACCACGGCGCGGTCGTGCACGGCCCGACGCTGCCCGCGGCGGTGGACAACGCGCTGCTGCTCGAGTGGGCCTGCGAGCTCTACCGGAACGCCGCCGCCATCGGCTCCCCGCGGGTCCTGGACGAGGGCCAGCAGGCCGCGGTCGTGGAAGCGGCCATGCGACGCGGTTACGGCCGCACCCACCGGATCGAGGAGGATCTGTGACGCAAACGGTGATCACGCTCGGCGCGCACGTGTTCGACGTGCAGGTCCGGCCGGTCGAGGCCATCCCGGAAGGACAGGGCGCGGCGCTGGTCGAGCAGATCCGGTTCGGCCCGGCCGGAACCGCGGCCGGCACCGCGCTGACGCTGGCCAAGCTCGGCGCCGCTGTGCGCACCGCCGGCGCGATCGGCACCGACCCGATCGGCGACCTGCTGCTGGCCATGCTGGGCGAGCACGGCATCGACACGTCGCTCGTGGTTCGCCGCGCGGGCGTGCAGACGTCGGCCTCGGTGCTGCCCATCCGCCCGGACGGCAGCCGTCCCGCCTTTCACGTCCCCGGCGCGAACCTCACCTACGGGCCGGACGACGTCCCCGCGGCCGACGTCGCCCGGGCGACCCACCTGCACCTCGGCGCGCCCGAGCTGATGGGCGGGGAGAACGCGGCGAAGATCCTCGCTCCCGCACGGGAGGCCGGCGTGATCACCTCGGCCGACCTGCTCGCCCCCGGCGATCCCGGCGTGCTCACCTGGATCGCCCCCGCCCTGCCCCACCTCGGCTACCTGCTGCCGAACGAGCAGCAGGTCGTCGGGCTCACCGGCGCCGGGACGCTCGAGGAGGGCGCCCGCGCGCTGATCGCCCGGGGGATCGGCTGCGTGGCCGTCACCCGCGACGCGCGCGGTGCCCTGGTGGTCACGGCGGAGGAGGTGTTCGCCGTGCCCGCGTTCGCGGTCGACGTCGTCGACACCACCGGCTGCGGTGACGCGTTCTCCGCCGGCTTCCTCCGCGGCATCGGCCTCGGCCGGTCCCCGCGGGAGGCCGCCGTGCTCGGCTCGGCCGCCGCGGCACTGGTCGCCCAGGGCCTGGGCAGCGACCACGGCGAGTTCGACCTGGCCGCCGCCGACGCCTTCGCCGCGGCCACGCCGGTGCTGGAGGCCGCCGATGCGCCGCATTGACGTCGTCCGTGGTCGGCGCGGGACTGGCCGGCCTCACCGCGGCACGAGCGGCGGCATCCCAGCAGCCAGCCGGGGTGTTTGTCGGACAAGCCCCAGTCCACCGCCCGGCCGTGCAACCCGGCGGCCGGGCCGTTCCGTCTCCCGGGCAACGGAACGAAGGAGGCACCCCATGCGCCGGCCGTTCGCTGTCCCCGCCGTGGTCCTGGTCGCCCTGACTGCCGTGGCCTGCGGCGGCAGCGCCCGGCCCGGCTCGGCGTCGCCGCTGTGCTCCGCCTCCTACGAACCGCGCGAGCTCGTCGAAAGCGGGCCGCTGTACCCGCCGTTGCCCGCTCCGGGGAAGAGCCGCGGCGAAACCCGCACCACCGACGTCGCCGCCATCAAGAAGGTCGTCGCCGCGGCCTGCGATCTGCCGGAACCGCCGTCGGACGTGGCCTGCACCGCCGAACTGGGCCCGGCCTTCGCGCTCCGGTTCGTCGACACCCGCGGACAGACGACCGATCTCACCGCGGCCGCGTACGGCTGCCAGTTCGTCGAGGGCCTGGACACCCGGCGGTACGACGCCCGCCCGCTCTGGGACGCCCTCGCCGCCGCCGGGCTCCCCGCGCCGCGCCGCTGACCCCCACCGTCCACTTCGGACCGGGACCGGACCACGGCCGGAACTGGTCCGGCTACGAAAGGGCACCGTCGAGGGCCGTCCGTACCCGAGCCGGGCCGCCGGATGTTGACCCCCGCCGGAACGCGTCCCTACCGTCCGTTCACCGTTTCCGGTGACCACGGGGCCGTCCGGCCGCGGGGACACCGCCCGCCCTCGAGGAGGTGCCATGCTGTCGAGGCGAACTTTCGTCACCGCCGGCCTGGTCGCCGCCGCGGCGAGCACGCCGCTGTGGTCCGCCGTCACGACGCCGAAAGCCCGCGCCGCCGCGGCGCTGCCGTTGACCCTGAAGAACAATTCGGGCAGCGGCACCGTCTACGCCTACATCAGCGGCGCGGACACCGCGGGGCGCCCCGGCTTCGTCACCGCCGACGGCCGGTTCCAGCCGCTGGCCAACCCGTCCGCGCCGGTGACGCCGATCCCGGACTACGCGATCCCGCTCAGCGGCGCCGGCGCGCAGGTCACCGTGACGCTGACCGACTACCTCATCGGCGGCCGCGTGTGGTTCTCGGTCGGCAAGAAGATCCAGTTCTTCGTCAACCCCGGCCCCGGCCTGGTGCAGCCCGGGTTCGCCAGCGCGGACCCGAACTGGCAGACGAACTGGACGTTCTGCGAGTTCACCTACAACAGCGCGAACCTCTACGCGAACATCAGCTACGTCGACATGGTGGCGCTGCCGGTGTCGATGGCCACCACCGGCGCGGCGGGCGCGCAGTCGGTCAGCCCGCTGCCGGACGGTGCCCTCGCCGGCATCGCCGACGGGCTGCGCGCGCAGCACAACACCGACGGCGCGCCGTGGGACCGGCTGGTCGTCACCGACTCGGGGGGGCAGGTGGTGCGGGTGCTCGCGCCCGGTCACTCCCCCGTCGACTTCGGCGGCTACTGGACGAACTACCTCAACGCCGTCTGGGACCACTACCGCTCGACGCCGCTGACCGTCAACGGGCAGGGCGGCATCGGCTCCTACACCGGCACGGTCAGCGGGGACGCGATCGTGTTCGCCGGCCTGAACACCAACGGGGTGCCGTTCACCAAGCCGAGCGCGGCGGACATCTTCGGCTGCGCGAGCGGGCCGCTGTACAACTCCGGCAGCGACGCCCGCGGCGCGGTCGCCGCCCGGCTGGCCGCCGCGCTGAACCGCAGCAGCCTCCTGGTGGCCGGCGGCAACAACCAGCCCGACGGCGTGGCGCCGTCGGAGTACTACCGGGACGCCACCACCAACCACTACGCGCGCCTGGTGCACCAGTACGCCTCGATCGGCTACGCGTTCCCGTACGACGACGTCGGCCCGACCGGCGCCCAGCCCGTCGACGGCCACCTGCAGGACCCGGCCCCGACGTCCTGGACGGTCGCGCTCGGCCCGGGCGCGGGCGGCGGCACGACCCCGCCGGGCTCCGGCGGCACGAGCGCGTACTCGACGATCCAGGCGGAGGCCTACAACGCCCAGAGCGGCACGCAGAACGAGTCGTGCGCGGACACGGGCGGCGGCGTCGACGTCGGCTGGATCGCGAACGGCGACTGGCTGAAGTACGCCCGCGTCGACTTCGGGTCGAGCTCCCCGAACCAGTTCGTGGCCCGCCTCGCCTCGGGCGCGCCGGCCGGGGTGAGCGGCGCGATCAAGGCCCGCCTGGACAGCGTGACGGGCCCGGTGATCGCCGAGATCGACTTCGCCAACAACGGCGGCTGGCAGCAGTGGCAGACGGTGCCGGCCAACATAGTCGCGCCGGCCACCGGGGTGCACGACTTGTACCTGACGTTCTCGGGGAGCGCGTCGGACTTCGTCAACGTCAACTGGTTCACCTTCACCCGCTAGGCAGACGGCCTCGCCGCCCTTCTGGTGCAGGGCGGCGAGGCCGTCGGTCGCCGGCGATCCTTTGTGGACCGGGCAGGCGAACCGTCACGGGCCTTTCCGGACCTCCGCGGGCCGGTGGCTGTAGTGGGGTGCTCCGCGTTCCAGCGCCACCTCGGGCAGGTCCAGCAGCGCACTGAGATCGCCGTCGCGGAACGTCGTCCGGCCGCCGAACGCCACCGTGCGCAGCGCCGGGTGTCCCCGCACCGGCGTCACGCTTTCGACCTCGCCCGCGTTTTCCAGGAACAGTTCGCGCAGCCGCGGGAGGTCGCGGACGAAATCGAGGGACGCCGTCTTCGTGCTGTGCAGGCGCAGGACAGTCAGCTCGGGGAAGGTGCCGTCGAACGACACCCGGCCGTCGTACAGCCAGAGTGTCCGCAGGTTCGGCGCGGCGAGCCCGGCCGGAGTCAGCACCGTCGTGCGGATCAGCTCCAGCCGCAGGAACTCCAGTGCCGGCTTGTCCCCCAGCAGCCGCAGGGACGGCTCGGTCCGCGGCCAGCCCCACACCGTCAGCTCCCGCAGCGCGCGCAGCGGCGTCAGGTCCGCGACCGCCGGGAGGAACGGCATCCCGAGCACCTCCAGCCGCGTCAAGCCGGCGAGGCTCAGCGGCCCTCGGTAGTCGGAGGCGAGCGTCAGCTCCGTCAGGCCGGGCACGCCGGCCACCGCCGAACAGTCGGCCACCCCGCGCAGCAGCCGGATCCGGGTCAGCCCGGGCAGGTCGCGGACGAACCCGAGGTCCGGCAGCACGGGTCCGCGTGGCGAGCCGACGAGCAGGCTCGTGCAGCCCTCGGCCGTGAAGCGGTCGCTCAGCGAGCGGGTCCACGGCCCGCTGTCGACCTGGAGTTCCTTCGCGCCGTTGACCGTCCGGACCCGCATCCCGGCAACGATACGGCGCACCGGCCACGCCTGGCCGGTCGGCGGCCTGGTCTCCGGCCCTCCTCACGGCCATCATGGAACCCGTGGGAGGGGGAGGGCGATTGGCCGAACGCTGGGGCGCGTCGCTGCGCCGGTACCGGACGCGCGCGGGGCTCACGCAGGAGCAGCTGGCCGAAGCCGCCGGGGTGTCGATCCGGACCCTCCGGCGGTGGGAAACCGGCGACGGCGGGCATCCGCACGGGCCGTCCGTGCGGCGCGTCGCGCGGGTGCTGGACCTCACCGGCGGGGAGCGCGACCGGCTGCTCGCCCTCGCGGACGAGCCGGACCCGACCGCCGGCCGCGCCGTGGCGCCGCCGCGGCTGCGCCCGTTCGAGCCCGGGCCGTTCGTCGGCCGGGAGGCGGAACTCGACGCGCTCACCGCACACCTGACCGGGACGCCCTGCCGGAACCTCGTCGTGGTGGACGGTCCGCGCGGCATCGGCAAGACGTTCGTCGCGCTGCGCTGGGCCGACCGGCAGCGCGGGGCGTTCCCGGACGGCCAGCTGTACGCCGACCTGTGGGGGTCCCGCACCGATCTCGCCTCACGGGGGCCGTCGGAGGTGCTGCACGACTTCCTCCTCGAGCTGGGGGTCACCCCGGAGGAAATCCCGGGTGGCGCCGAAGAACGGGCCGCGCTCTACCGGACCGTGGTGGCGGGCAAGCGGCTGCTCGTCGTGCTCGACGACGCCCGGGACTCCAACCAGGTGCGGCTCCTGCTCCCGGAGAGCCTGGAAGGCGCGGTCCTGATCACCGGCCGGCACCGGCTCAACGGCCTGGTCGCCGGGTCCGGCGCCGGGTCCGTGACGCTCGGGCCGCTGCCGGAGGCCGCGGCCCGGCAGCTGCTGGCCGCCTCGATCGGGGCGGACCGGGCGACCGGGGACGGCGCCGGCGAGCTCCTGGAGTTCTGCGGCGGGCAGCCGCTGGTGCTCTACGCCGCCGCCGCGCGGGCGGCCGCGCACCCGGAGCGTGACCTGCACGAGGTGACCGGAGAGCTCCGCGAGCTGGCGGCGGCTTCGCCGGCGCTGCACGACCGGACCTCCGGGCTCGCCGCCGTGCTGGGCGAGTACCACCCGGACGTCGAGCTGATGGAGCTGGGCTCGGACCTGATGACCCAGGCCTACCGGCTCAACGACCTGGGCCGTCCGGATGCCGCGCTGTCGGCTCTCACCGACGCCGAAGCGGTCTACCGGCAGCTCGACCGGCAGACCCCGCGGTTCTACCGCGCCGGGCCACTGGCCGACTGCCTGATGACGAAGTCCCTGCAGCTGCTGGACCTCGGCTTCGTCGAGGAAGCCGTCCGGGCGAGCGCCGAGTCCGTGGAGCTGCGCCGTCCCGGGGACGACGACCTGCTGCCGACCGGAGCCGTGCTGAGGATGCTGGCGAGCAGCCTCGGCAACCACGCCATGCTGCTGTGCGCCGTCGGACGGCCGGAGGAGGCCGTGGCGGCGCTGACGGAAGGGGTCGAGCTCCGGAAGCGGTTCGTCGCCGCGAAGCAGGCCGGGCGGACCGTGTCGTCGAGGGGGTGACACGGCCCGTCCGGCCACAGTGGACGGTTCAGCTGACCTGCAGGTCGATGCAGGCGTAGAACGCGTTCGCCGTGTCGGCGATGTTCCACACCGCGAGCACCGTCTGGCGGCCGGTGTGGCTGCCCAGGTTCACCTGGTGCGCGACCGTCGCCGGCGGCTGCTGGTTGTTGCCGCTGACCTCCGCGATCTTCTGGCTGCCGATGAAGTACTGGTAGTTCGACGTGCGGTGGCGAGCGGTGAAGGTCCAGGTGAAGGTCACCGTGCGGCCGACGCTCGCGGCGCGCCAGCCCTTGTTGTTGTCGTTGAGCTCGGCGAACTGGGAGACGCCGCCGTTGCACGAGCGCAGGCCCTTGGGTCCTTCGACGCTCTGCGGTTCGTACTGGATCTGCCCGCACTGCACGGTGTGCTGGGCGCACTGCGCCTGCCGGCTGGCGGGCGAGCTGACGTAGCCGTGCGCGCTCGCGATCCCGGCGGGGTTGAGCACCACGAGCACCGGGGCGAGGAGAGCACCCACGGCGGCCGCGACCAGTTTGCGGTTCATTCCGGCTCCTTCGGGGACGGGCTCGCCTCCCGCCGCCGGGCACGGCGCAGCCGCGGCCCCGGCCTCGCTGGAGGTCCGCCGCGACGGGAAGGGTTACGAGCGAAGGAAAATTGTGGTCTAGACCATACTTCGGATCGTTACCCAGGTCAACGGCTGGCAAAGTAACGGATGGTGTTGGTAAGGCGCCAACCGTCACCCGGTGTTCCGTTGAGCGGGACCGCGGTGGTGAGACCGGCGGCGGGGCGCGGGGCGCGTGCCTCTAGGATCACGCCCGTGACCACCTACGACGACACGTTCGAGCACCTCGACCCCTCGGCCCTGCCGGAGCGGCAGCAGCGGATCCTGGTCGCGATCCGGGACTGGGTGGTCCAGCACGGCTACTCCCCCAGCACGCGCGAGATCGGCGAGGCCGTCGGCCTGCAGTCGACGTCGTCGGTGTCGAAGCACCTGGCCAGCCTCGAAGACAAGGGCTTCCTGCGCCGCGGCGCGACCGTGTCGCGCCCGATCGACGTGCGCGCGTTCCTCAACGGGACGGCCGCCGCCGAAGACGGCGATTCGGTGCCGGTGCCGGTGGTCGGCGACATCGCGGCGGGCACGCCGATCTCGGCGGTCGAGCACACCGACGACGTCCTCAAGCTGCCCCGCGACCTCACCGGCCGCGGCACGGTCTTCGGCCTGCGCGTCCGCGGCGACTCGATGATCGACGCGGCGATCTGCGACGGCGACATCGTCGTGGTCAAGCAGCAGTCAGAGGCCCACTCGGGCCAGATCGTGGCGGCGATGATCGACGAAGAGGCGACGGTCAAGGTCTACCGCCGCCGCGACGGCCACGTGTACCTCGAGCCCCGCAACCCGGCCTACGACGTCATCGACGGCGACCGCGCGGTGATCCTGGGCGCGGTGGTGTCGGTGCTGCGCAGCGTCTGACTCACCAGGTGACCGGCAGTTCGTACACGCCGTACACCGATCCGTCGTGCTTGAACGGGATCTCCCCGAGCCCGACGGCCGGCGCCAGGGTCGGGATCCGCCGGTACAGCGTGCTGTACACGACCTGCAGCTCGAGCCGGGCCAGCGGCTGACCGAGGCACTGGTGGACGCCGAAGCCGAAGGCCACGTGCCGGTGCGCGTCGCGGGTCAGGTCCAGCCGGTCACCGTCCGGGAAGGCCGCCGGATCGCGGTTGGCGATGTCGCTCGCCATGATCAGGCCCTCGCCCGCGCGGATTGTCTCCCCGGCGATTCGGATGTCCTCCAGCGCGACGCGCCGGCGTCCGTTGTGCGTGATGTTCAAGTAGCGCAACAGCTCTTCGACCGCCGACGCGACCAGCGCCGGATCGCCGCCCTCGCGCAGCAGCGCCAGCTGGTCCGGGTGCTCCAGCAGGGCCAGCGTCCCGAGCGCGATCATGTTCGCCGTCGTCTCGTGACCGGCGACGAGCAGCAGGACACCCATCTGCGCGGCTTCGGGCCGGGTCAGCTCGCCCGCCGCGACCCGGGCGGCGAGCCCGGACAGCAGGTCGTCGGCGGGCTGGCCGAGCTTCGCCCCCACCAGCCGGTCGAGGTAACCCGCCAGCGCCCGGAGCGCGGCCGCCCGTTCCTCGGGCTTCGTGTCGCGGTGGACGACGACCTTGCTGTGGTCCTGGAAGAAGCCGTGGTCGGCGTAGGGGACGCCGAGCAGCTCGCAGATCACCAGTGACGGCACCGGCAGCGCGAACGCCTCCACGAGGTCCACCGGCTTCGGGCCGGCCAGCAGCTCGTCGATCAGGTCGTCGACGATCCGCTGCACGGCCGGGCGCAGTGCGGCGACCCGGCGGATCGTGAACGGCGCCGTCACCATCTTGCGCAGCCGCGCGTGCTCCGGGTCGTCCATCAGGATGAAGCCGAACCCGGCGCCGCCCTTCGGCAGCGGCGCGGGGCTCGGGTACCCGGGCCGGGTCGCGTCGGCGCTGACCCGGGGATCCACCAGCAGCGCCCGCTGGTCGGCGTAGCGGGTCACCAGCCACGGCGTGCTGCCGTCCCACAGCCGGACCCGGGTGAGCGGGGTTTCCCCCTGCAGCGCACGGGCGGCGGGCGGCGGGTCGAACGGGCAGCCCGCGGCCCGGGGCATCGGGAACTCGGGGATCTCCGTGGTCGTCATCGTTCCTCCGCGGTGGCCGTCGGTTCGTCAGCAGTCAACCGAAGGCTGCTACGGTGAGTCAAGCAACTGATTTAATCTCCCCCGGAGGGCAGTTCGTGTCCGAGCCATCCAGCGCACCGCGCGCGAACCTCGTCGTCGCGGTCCTCGCCCTCGCGGGCATCACCGTCTCGCTGATGCAGACGCTGGTCATCCCGCTGATCCCGGCGCTGCCCGGGCTGTTGCACGCCTCCGCGGCCGACGCCACCTGGGCCATCACCGCCACCCTGCTCGCGGGCGCGGTGGCCACGCCGACCATGGGCAGGCTCGGCGACATGTACGGCAAACGGCGGATCCTGCTCGTCGGCCTCGGCGCGCTGGTCGCCGGCTCGACCGTCGGCGCGCTTTCCGACAGCCTGGTGCCGATGGTCGCCGGGCGCACCCTGCAGGGCCTCGCCGCCGGCGTCATCCCGCTCGGGATCAGCATCATGCGGGACGAACTGCCGGCCGAGCGGCTCGGTTCCGCGACCGCGCTGATGAGCGCGTCGCTCGGCGTCGGCGGCGCGCTGGGCCTGCCCGCGGCCGCACTGCTGGCCGAAAGCGCCGACTGGCACGCGCTGTTCTGGACCTCCGCCGGGCTCGGCGTGGTCGTCACCGCGCTGGTCGTCGCGCTCGTGCCGGAGTCGCCGGTCCGCACCGGCGGCCGGTTCGACGTGCCGGGCGCGGCCGGGCTGTCGATCGCGCTGGTGTGCCTGCTGCTGGCCATTTCGAAGGGCGCCGACTGGGGCTGGGGCAGCCCGGCGACGCTCGCCCTGTTCGCGGCCGCCGCCGTCGTCCTGCTGCTGTGGGGCCGCTGGGAGCTGCGGACCGCGCGGCCGCTGGTGGACCTGCGGACGACCGCGCGGCGCCAGGTGCTGCTGACCAACATCGCCTCCGCGGTGTTCGGCTTCGCGATGTTCGCGATGTCCCTGGTCCTGCCGCAGCTGCTGCAGCTGCCGGCGGCGACCGGGTACGGCCTCGGCCGCTCGATGCTCACGGTGGGCCTGGTGATGGCACCGTCCGGCCTGGTGATGATGGCGCTGGCGCCGGTGTCCGCCCGGATCTCGGCCACCCGCGGCCCGAAGACGACGCTCATGCTCGGCGCGGTGGTCGTCGCCGCGGGCTACGCCCTCGGCATCGTCCTGATGAGCGCGACCTGGCAGCTGGTGCTGGTCTCGAGCATCATCGGCGCCGGGATCGGGCTGGCCTACGGCGCGATGCCGGCGCTGGTCATGGGCGCGGTGCCGGTGTCGGAAACGGCGGCCGCCAACAGTCTCAACACGCTGATGCGCTCGATCGGCACGTCCGTCTCCAGCGCCACGGCGGGGCTGGTGCTGGCGCGGCTGACGATCCCGTTCGGCCCGGCAACCCTGCCGTCGCAGAACGGGTTCCGGCTCGTGCTCGGGATGGGTTCGGCGGCGGCGCTGCTCGCGCTGGCCGTCGCCGCGTTCCTGCCGCGGCGGTCCCCCGCGGCGGCGCCGCCGGAACCCGCGCTCGCGGCCGGCCGCTGACCGAGGCGGGCTCTGATCACGTGTGATGCCTCTTCGAGCACGCTCGATGCCTTGAACAGCAAAGGGAATGTCGCGTTCACCGACCCGATCGCCGGATTGTTCAGCGGCTTTGTATCGGGTCGGCGGGAGGGGTGTGGCCGGTTCGCTCTCAGGGGCGTGGGGCTGCCAGGCCGTCGATGTGGAGTTTTCCTCCTGCGTGCTTCTCCGCCACGAACTCCGGGCCCTTTGCTATCAAGCGGGCCAGTGCTGTTGCGTGGCCGTGGCCCAGGGCGTGGTCCTGCTTCAGCCAGGCCACTATCTCGGCCGGCTTTGTCAGGTTCTTGGTCTTGGCCAGCTCCATGAAGGCTCGGGGAGTGATGCCCGACTGCTTCTCCGCGTTGTCGAGGTACGCCTGGAACGACATGGTGCTCCTCCGCCTGGTTCGTTCTTCCTGGGTGGCTCCAACCTCTCACCGACAACTTTTTTTGTCAAGGGCGTTTCGCTGCCACCGCCAAGGTTGTGTACGGCAGCACGAAGCTTCCGCCCAGTGCGTCGATCGCCTTGCCCACTTCGGACAGGACCTCCGCCAGCGCCTGGGGCGGCAAGCGCGTCAAGCCGCCCGTTGTCGGGAGGAAGTCGAGCCACTCTTCGCGCGTGTACGTCCTCTCCCACTCGAACGTCCAGCGTGCCGGGGCGTCCAGACCCTCCGCCCCGGTGATCGCGTCGGCGAAACCGGTGAACATCACGTCGTAGATCTCTGCCGCCGTTCTCGTCTCGGCCGCGAACGGCATGTCCGGCAGCACCCGGCGGCAGGCCTGCGCGAACGCCTTCGCCACCTCGGCCGGCGGCTGGAACACGTGCGCGAACACGGCGAGGAGCCCTCCCGGCCGCAGGACCCGCGCCGCCTTCGGGGGGCCGGTTCGGGGGTTCACCCAGTGCCAGGCCTGGCCCGCGATCACGGCGTCGAACGTCCGGCCGGACGGGTCCCAGTCCTCGAACTTCGCCACCTCGACGTCGATTCCCCCGCCGCGGGCGAACGCCGCCATCCGGGGGTCGGGGTCGATGCCCAGGACGCGGCAGCCCGCCGCGCGGAACTGGCGGGCCTCGATGCCCGTTCCGCAGCCGACGTCCAGGACGTCGGTTCCCGGGCTCTCGGCGACGATCCGGTTCACCAGTTCGGGTGGGTACGGCGGCCTCGCGCGGTCGTAGCGTTCGACGTCGGTTCCGAAGGACTCGGCCATCGCGCGGGCCTCATGGGGTTGAGTGGGCATGCGCCCACTTTAATGGGCACTTGCCCACTAGGGCAATCACCGGGCGTGCCGGAGAATGAGCTCCATGCCGACCGGGGTCCACCTGCGCGATGTGCGCAAGCAGCTGTTCGACGCGGCCGAGCGGGTCCTCCTCCGCGACGGCCCGGGCGCCCTGACCAGCCGGGCGGTCACCACCGAGGCCGACGTCGCCAAGGGCGTCCTGCACCGGCACTTCACCGACTTCGACGACTTCCTCGCCGAACTGGTCCGCGACCGCCTCGCCCGCCTGGCCGACCAGGCCGCCCTCCTGCACGCCTCGGCCGGCACCCGGACCGTCGGGGAAAATCTCGTCGACGCCCTGGTCGAGCTGTTCGACCCGGTCTCGGTGGCGTTGACGAGCCTGATCTTCTTCCGCGACGAACTCCGCGCCCGCCTGCGCAGGCGAACCGGCCTCCCGATCCTGGCGGAGGCTCGCGACATGCTCACGGACTACCTGTCAGCCGAGCGCGAACAGGGCCGCATCGCCGCGGACGCCGAAGTCGGAGCCCTGGCCCTGTCGTTGATCGGGGGCGGCCACCTGCTCTTCGCGGGCCGGCGCCGGGAAACCCTGCCCGGCAACGGCGAAGTGGAGACGATGGTCCACACGGTCATCGCCGACGTGGTCCAGCGCCGCCTGCTGTAGGGACGGTCCGAAGTGGATCAAAAACCGAGAAGGCCCCGCCGGTGGCGGGGCCTTCTCGGTGATCGGGTGGGCGATACTGGGATCGAACCAGTGACCTCTTCGGTGTGAACGAAGCGCTCTCCC
>NZ_JBEXMD010000019.1:0-168586 GCF_040610315.1 Amycolatopsis sp. NPDC004169 | reverse complement strand
ACCGCCGGCGGCCCGGTGAAGATCGAGGGCTCGGGCGAGAACATGACGATCAACGGCGCGAAGATCCTGTGCGGCAACATCCCCACCAAGAACGCGACCGTCTTCGTGATCGACAAGGTGCTGACCCCGGGCACCAACAAGTGATCTAACGTCCGAGCAGGGGACCCAGGCGTTCCGCGATGTCGGTGAGGATCTGCACGTAGTCTTCGTGTTCGAAGGTGAACGGCAAGGCGAAAGCCACCTCGTCGATCTCGCGGAACGCCTGGTGTGCGTGCAGGCGCTCGGCGATTTCCGCGGACGTGCCGACGAAATCGGGGGAAAACAGCATCCGCGCGGGACCCTGCGGTTCCGCAGTGCGCGGCAGCCGTTTTTCGGCGTAAGCCTCGTATTTCGCGCGCTGTTCCGGTGTCGCGCTGTCGGTCGGGATCACGACGAGCCCCTGCGAAATGCGCCCGGCGGGGTGGTGCTCGCGGAAGGTCCGGATGTGCGAAAGCTGGATTTCGGCGAAGTCGGTGCTTTCGCTTTCGGCCTTGACCACGCTGCTGGTCAGGAAGTTCATCCGGTGCTTGCCCGCCCACTCCGCCGAGCGCAGGCTCGCGCCGCCGTACCAGAGCCGGTCGCCGAGGCCGGGTGCCTGCGGCTGGACGCGGTCGGAGAACACCTCGAAGCCCTGGGTGCCGCTGAACCCGGTGGCCGGCTCGCCGCGCACGAAGTCCAGCAGCCGTTGCACGCGGTTGTAGGAGAAGTCCTCGGCGTCCGCGGTGTCCGGGTAGAGGGCGTGCTTGACGTCGTCCCAGCGCATCGGCGGGCCGACGCTGAGCCCGGGGTTGAGCCGCCCACCGGAGAGCAGGTCGACGGTGGCGAGGTCCTCGGCCAGCCGCAGCGGGTTCTCCCAGCCGAGCGGGATCACCGCGGTGCCGAGCTCGATCCGGCTGGTCCGCTGCGACGCGGCGGCCAGCACGGCGACCGGCGAGGAGATGCCGTGCTGCAGGTGCCGGTGGCGCACCCAGGCGCTGTCGAACCCGAGCCGCTCGCCCAGTTCGATGATCTCCAGCGTCGACTCGTGGCCGCGGCGCGGGTCGGCCGGGTCGAACAGGCCGATGGTCAGGAAGCCGAGCTTCCGCAGTGGTCGTGACACGGTGTCGATTCTGCCCCCGGACGGCCGGATGTCCCAGCTGGTGGACTAGCGCAGCCGGTCGAGACCGTCGAGGACGAGGTCCAGGCCGAACTCGAACTCCGCCTGGTCGTCGCACCAGCCCAGGGTCGAGTCCGGGTCGTCGTGGGCGATCTCGGCCAGCATCCCGACCAGGTTCGGCAGCTGGGCGGCCAGTTCCGCGGGGACGTCGGCCGACGCGCCGGCGTTCGGGTCGAACAGCTCCTGGCTGAACCCGAGCGCGCGGCTGCCCAGCGCGTGCAGGGCGTGGTGGATCCGGTCGTGGGAAAATCCGCCTTCGCGCATCAGGCCGACCAGGCCGTCGTAGTACTTCAGCACCGCGAGGCTCGTCGCCGAGCGCGTGCCGAACAGGCCGGGCGCCCAGCGGTGGCGGAGGAACACCTGCCGGGCGGCGAGGATGCGCCGCCGGGCCGTCTGCTTCCAGTCCGGGCCGGGTGCCACCCCCGCCACGGCGTCGTTGACCTCCTCGGCGACCACCTCGACGATCCCGTCGAGCACGTCTTCCTTCTTGGCCACGTGGTAGTAGAGCGACATCGCCTCGGCGCCGAGGTCCTCGGCCAGCCGGCGCATCGTCACCGCGCCCAGGCCGTGCTCGTCGGCGAGCGCGACGGCCGCCCGCAGCACGCGTTCCCGGCTCAGCGGGATCCGGGCTTCGGTGGTCACGGAGTGATCGTACAACGTAAGTCCTCCTTGACCCGCCGCTCGGCCCGGAGCTAACTTACGACGTACGACTTACAACGTAAGGGAGACGTCATGAAGGCTCTGGTGCAACGCGCGTATGGCCCGCCGGACGGCTTGACCTGGGAAGACGTGCCCGAGCCGGTGCCCGGTCCCGGCGAGGTGCTGGTGCGGGTGCACGCCACTTCGGTCAACCCGTACGACTGGCACTTCCTCAGAGGCGAGCCGTACGTGGCCCGGCTGATGACCGGCGGGTTCGGCCTGCGGCGCCCGCCGGTGGGCGTGCTCGGGTGCGATCTGGCCGGCCGGGTCGCGTCGGCGGGCGAGGAGTTCGGGCCCGGCGACGACGTCTACGCGCTGCTGCCGTGCGGTGCGCACGCCGAGTACGTCTGCGTGCCCGAAGACCTGCTGGCGCCGATGCCGTCGAACCTCACGCACGAGCAGGCGGCGGCGATGCCGATGGCGGCCGTCACCGCGCTGGTGGCCCTGCGGGGTGTCGAAGCCGGGCAGCGGGTGCTGGTCAACGGCGCTTCCGGCGGGGTCGGCACCTTCGCCGTCCAGCTGGCTCGGGCGCTCGGGGCGCACGTCGACGCCGTCTGCGGCGCGGCCAACGCTTCGGCGGTGCACGCACTCGGCGCGGAGCACGTCTTCGACTACCGGGCCGAGGACTTCACGCGCAGCGAGCGCCGCTACGACGTCCTGCTGGACATCGCCGGCAGCCGGACGGTGTTCGCCTGCCGCCGGGTGCTCGCGCGGACCGGCACGTTCGTCGCCGTGGGCGGCCCGGCCGGACGGTGGGTGCAGCCCGCGGGGCACGTCTTCGCCGCACTGGCGTCCGGCCCGTTCGCCCGGCGGCGGGTGGTGCTCGCGGATGCGGTGGCGTGCCAGGACAAGGCGGCCGCCCTCCGCGAGCTGGCCGGCCTGGTGGAGCGGGGCGCGGTCACGCCGGTCGTCGACCGGAGCTACCCGTTCGACGACCTGCGCGCCGCGTTCGTTCACTCGGAATCAGGGCACGCCAAGGGCAAGGTGGTCGTGACCCTCGGCGGCTAGCCGTTGTGCGGGCAGTTGCCCCGGTAGTCCGAAATGGACAGGTCGGTGCGGGGGATCGGGCAGAGGAACTGCTCGTAGCGGGTGTCGTTGTCGATGAACCGCTTGAGCCACGACAGCGTGTACTTCGCGATCGTCGTGTTCGGCGAGTTGGGCGCGAAGTGGCTGGCGCCGCGCAGTTCGAGGTACGCGCGGTCCAGAGTGGACGGAAGACTCGTGTAGAACGGGATCGAGTGGGTCGCCACCGGCGCGACGGTGTCCGACTGCGCCCCGACGACCAGCGTCGGCACCTGCAGCGTCGACCAGTTCTTCGTCAGGTTCCAGCCGGTCAGCGGCACCGCGGCCTGCAGCGACGGGCGTGACCGCGACGCTTCGAGCGTGCCGCCGCCGCCCATGGAGTGCCCGACGACGCCGAGCCGGCTGCTGTCGATGCGCGAGCGCACCGAGCTCTGCTGGGTCAGGTAGTCCAAGGAGGCCAGCAGCTGCCTGCCGCGGCTGTCGGGCTGGTCGGAGGTGGTCAGGGTGTCGATGGTGAACACGACGAAGCCCTGCGAAGCCAGGCGCGGGCCCAGCCAGGCGATGCTCGACTGGGTGGCGGTGAAGCCCGGCGCGATCGAGATCGCGCCGAACGTGCCGGCGGTCGTGGTCGTCGGGTAGTAGATGGTGCCGCCGCCGAAGCCGGAGACGGCCAGCCGCGACACCGTGTCGGTGCTGGTCGCGAAGGAGCCGCGGGTGGCTTCGATGCTGGCCGTGGTCGGGTCGGGGCCCCGCTCGTAGGGGTTCGCGGCGGCGGGCGCCGGCGCGGCGACCGCGGTGGTCAGCGCCAGCGCGGCCAGCACGACGCCGGTGGCCTTGGCGCGCCACGGCCGGCGGCGGGAAATTTTCTCACGCAAGCCGGACGTCGTCGGCGGGCCGGTGAGTGCAGACATGGATCGCTCTCTTTCCCCGGGCAGGCGAAAGCGCGCCCGGACACAGACGGGCGGATCGGCAGAACTGGTGCACGGCAACGGGAAGACATGCCGCGGGCGGGGTGCGGGGTAACCGCTTTCCCGTCGCCTATGAAACACCTTGGCGAAATGTTCCACATCCTCCGAACGGGGGAGTGGTCTGACGAACTGGGCGGTCGCTCAGTGCACCCGGACCGGATCCAGGGCGCCGCGAACCAGGGTGTCGATCAGCGTCGTCGCGACGGTCAGGTCCACCGAGCGGGCGGCCAGGACGTCGGAGTAGAGGAAGGACTCGCCGAGCCGGACGACCGCGAAGGCCAGGTCCGGCAGCCCGACCAGCGGGGCCAGCCCGGCCGCTTCGGCGTCGGCGTGGAAGAGCTCGACGTGCGCGTCGACCAGCCCGGGCTGGACGGCACCGCGCGGATCGGTGAGCACGCGGAGCGCGACGTTCGACTCCGCTTCGATGAGCTTGCGCATGCCTTCGCTGCCGGCGACCTCGCGGCGGTAGGCCTCCATGACCCAGAGGCAGCGCAGCCGGCCGTAGGGGGTGCGGACCGCGTCGCCGTGTTCGGCGCGCCAGCCGTCGAGCGCGCGCTGCCAGGTCCGGTCGGACAGCAGCCGCAGGGCGGCGCCCATCAGGTCGTCGCGGTTGCCGACGCGGCGGAAGAAGGTGGTGCGCGAGATCCCGAGCTCGGCGGCCATCCGGCCGAGGTCGAGGCGCGTCCCGGCCATCAGCAGGCGGGCGGCGTGCCGGACGATGTCGTCGGTCGAGACGGTCACCGCGCCAACCCTAGTCCGCTGGTGGAGGCCGGTTACCTTGAAGTGCGCGGCATCCCTTCGGTTAGCTGGGTGCGTGCGCGTAGACATCTGGTCCGATCTGGTCTGTCCCTGGTGCTACCTCGGCAAGCGCCGCTTCGAGCGGGCGGTGGCCGAGGTGGGTGCCGACGTCGAGGTGGTGCACCACTCGTTCCAGCTCGACCCGTCGTTCCCGCGTGGCAAGTCCCGGCCGACGCGTGAGGTGCTGTCCGAGAAGTACGGCCGCACCCTGGAGGAGGCGGACGCGATGGAAGCCCAGATGGAGGAGCGAGCGGCGGCCGACGGCCTCGAGTACCACCTCGACGGCGTCCACATGGGCAACACGGTCGACGGCCACCGCCTGGTCCACCTCGCGGCTTCACACGGTCTGGCCGATGCTGTCGTGGACAGGTTCTACGCGGCGCACTTCACCGAGCGCCGGTCGCTGTTCGACCGCGATTCGCTGGTGTCTTTGGCGGCGGAAGCGGGTCTGGACGCAGCCGAGGCGCGGGCGGTGCTCGAGTCCGACGCGTACGAAGCGGAAGTGGCGGCGGACGGAGAGCAGGCCCGCGCCCTCGGCGCGTCCGGCGTCCCGTTCTTCGTGATCGACCAGCGCTACGGCGTGGCGGGCGCCCAGTCGACGGAGGTGTTCGCCCAGGTGCTGCGGCAGGTCAGCGCCGCCGCCGCCGGGTGAACCGCGACCGGTCGGTGGCGATGCCGGCCAGGTGCAGGGCAACGCACAGCAGCCCGGCGGTGGTGAGGGTCCCGGTGGTGATCACCGGCCCCAGTCCGAACCCGGCGAGCTCCATGAGCAGGGCGAGCCCGAAGAGAACGGCGGCGAGAATGGCGAGCATGACAGCCTCGTTTCCGTGCGGTGGCGCCGAATGGTCTACGCCACTGGGACGTTGGGGGTACCGGGGTTCCCGGCTTGGTGGCCGGTAATTCCCCCGCCCCGCCCGCCTGAAACGACCAATTCCCCGCCGGGCCCGTCGCCTCGCGTACCCAGAGAGTCGGTTCGCGTACCCAGGCGGTCGGTTCGCGTATCCGGAGGGTCGGTTCGCGTGCTCGAGCGGGCATCACCTGTGATCGGAGGGGCATCACGCGTGATTGGCGGGGCATCGCGCTGATGCCCGCCTGATCACGCGTGATGCCTTTCGGGACACGCGTTATACCCCCGCAGTCACGCGGGGGGTGGGGCGGTGCTGGACCGGATGACCAGCTCCGTCGGGAGCAGGACCGGTTCGCCGGCCTCCGTGCCCGTCTCGATTTCGGACAGCAGGGCGTGCACCGCGTGCCGGCCCACCGCCTCGAACGACTGGCGGATCGTCGTCAGCGGGGGCCAGAAGTGGGCCGACTCCTCCATGTCGTCGAACCCCACCACGCTCACCGACGCCGGCACCTCCCGGCCCGTCTCGTGCAACGCGCGCAGCAGCCCCAGCGCCATCTGGTCGTTCGCCGCGAACACCGCCGTCACCGCCGGGTCCGCCGCCAAGCGCAAGCCCGCCCGGTAACCCGACTCCGGCGACCAGTCGCCGGCCACCACCGGGGGAACGGAACGGCCCGCGCGTTCCAAAGTGGCCTGCCACGACTTCCGGCGCCGCTCCGCCGAATACGACTGCGGGGGCCCCGCGATGT
The DNA here is from genome assembly GCF_040610315.1 of Amycolatopsis sp. NPDC004169. Lineage (NCBI taxonomy): Bacteria > Bacillati > Actinomycetota > Actinomycetes > Pseudonocardiales > Pseudonocardiaceae > Amycolatopsis > Amycolatopsis sp. NPDC004169. Next base: position 162,310 of record NZ_JBEXMD010000019.1, on the reverse strand, counting down.
GCCAGACCGTCGAATGCCCCAGTGACAGCAGGTGGCTGGTCGCCCGGGCCGCGCCGTCCGCCTGGTCGTTGTCCACCACCGGGTAGTCGTACCGCGCGCTCGAGTCGATCACCACCACCGGAAGCCCGTGCGGCAGTTCGATTTCGCTTTGGTCAAGCTGGTGTTGCTCGATGAGGATGATGACGCCGTCGACGGCCTGCTCGTTCAGCGTGCTGAACGCCCCCGTCACCTCGCCCTGGGTCGGGCGGGTCACCGGCATCAGAATGATCGAGAACCCCTCGTCGACGACCGCCGCCGCGATGGCGTCGAGGGTGCGGCTGTTGCCGAACGTCGGGAGGGCCGAAATGATCACACCGATGCTGCGGAACTGGCCGTTGCGCAGGGCGCGGGCCGCGCTGTTGGGCCGGTAGCCGACGCGCCGCATCGCGGCCAGGACCCGCTCGCGTGTCGCGTCGTCCACATTGGTCTTGCCGTTCGCGACGCGGGACACCGTCTGGCCCGACACCCCCGCCTCGCGGGCCACGTCCGCCATCGACGGGCCCCGGCGCCGCGCGGGGCCGGGTGCGGACGACGTCGCTGTCTGGCGCGGCACGGTCACTCCTCGGTGTCCTGGACATGTTTACGTCAACACGTTACTCTGCGGCCGTCCATGTTGACGTAAACATCCCGCCGGGTCCAGCACCCGGCACACGCGATCACTCGGAGAGACGATGACGTCCACAGCGGCTCCGCCCGTCCCGGTGCCCGCGCGCCGGGCGCCCGCGGCCCGCCGGCCGCGGCGGAAATGGCGGGGCTGGCTCTTCGTCGCCCCCTTCATGCTGGTGTTCGCGCTGACGTTCATCGCGCCCGTCGTGTACGCCTTCGTGCTGAGCCTCTTCCGGGACCAGGCCTTCTTCGGCGGCACGGTTTTCGTCGGCGCCGACAACTACGTCCAGGTCTTCGGCGACCCGAAGTTCTGGGAAGCGTTCCGCCGCGTCCTGGTGTTCCTCGCCGTGCAGGTGCCGATCATGCTGGTGCTCGCGCTGATCGCCGCGCTGGCGATCGACAGCGCCCGGCTGCACGCCGCCGGCTTCTTCCGGATCGTGATCTTCCTGCCGTACGCGGTCCCCGCCGTCGTCGCCGCGCTGATGTGGGGCTTCATCTACGGTGACCACTTCGGACTCGCCGCGGACCTGAACCACCTGCTGGGCACCGACTCCGTCAAGCCGCTGTCGCAGAACTGGCTGCTCACGTCGATCGGGAACATCGTCACGTGGGAGTTCGTGGGCTACAACATGCTCATCTTCTACTCCGCGCTGAAGGTGATCCCGAAGGAACTGTTCGAAGCGGCCGCGATCGACGGCGCCGGTACGTTCCGCACGATCCTGTCGGTCAAGCTCCCCGCGATCCGCGGCGCCATCGTGGTCGCGACGATCTTCTCGATCATCGGCAGCTTCCAGCTGTTCAACGAGCCCAACATCATGCGCAACCTCGTGCCCAACATGATCGTCACGAACTACACGCCGAACATGTACGCCTACAACCTTTCCTTCAACGGGCAGCAGTACAACTACTCCGCCGCCGTCGCCATCGTGATGGGCGTGATCACCGCGGTCATCGCCTACGTCGTGCAGCTGCGCGGCTCCCGGAAGGAGATGTGACGTGGCCGTCCTTCCCAAGACGCGGTTCTCGGTGACGAAGCCCCGGAAGTCGCGTGTCCTCACCGGCTTCATGGCGCTCTACCTGCTCTACACCCTGGTCCCGCTGGTGTGGCTGATCATCAACGCGACCAAGACCCAGCCCGCGCTGTTCTCGACGTCGGGCCTGTCCTTCGGCGACTCGTTCGCCCTGTTCGACAACATCGGCAAGACGTTCGGCTACAACGACGGCATCTTCTTCCGCTGGCTCGGCAACACCCTGCTGTACGTCGTGGTCGGGGCCGGTGGCGCGACGATCCTCGCCACGGCCGCCGGCTACGGGCTGGCCAAGTATCGCTTCCCGGGCCGCCGCGGCGTGTTCGCCGTCGTCCTCGGGGCCGTGGCCGTGCCGCCGACCGCGCTGGCCGTGCCGACGTTCCTGATGTTCAGCAAGCTCGGGCTGACCAACACGCCGCTGGCCGTCATCATCCCGTCGCTGATCAGCCCGTTCGGCCTGTACCTGATCTGGGTCTACGCCGCCGACGCGATCCCGGACGAGCTCCTGGAGGCGGCGCGGATCGACGGCGCGGGCGAGCTGCGGATCTTCCTCACCGTGACCCTGCGCCAGCTGGTCCCCGGGATCATCACGGTCACGCTGTTCACCATGGTGCAGACGTGGAACAACTACTTCCTGCCGCTGATCATGCTCAGCGAGCCGAAGTGGTACCCGCTGACCGTCGGGCTCAACCAGTGGAGCGCGCAGGCCAACGGCGCCGGCGCCCAGCCGATCTTCAACCTGGTCCTCACCGGGTCGTTGCTCACCATCATCCCCCTCGTCGTCGCTTTCCTGCTCATGCAACGGTTCTGGCAGTCCGGGCTGAGCGCCGGAAGCGTTAAGCAGTAACCCGCCGTCACACCGCCGTGAAGGGACACTCGATGTCACGCATCCGCAACCACGCCAGGGCGGCCGCCGCCCTGGTGCTGGCCGCCGCTCTGGCGGTCGGCTGCTCGTCCGGGGGCGGCTCGTCGTCCGCGCCCGCCGCCGCCACCGGCAGCCAGGACTCCGTCGACGCCGCGCTGAAGGCCGGCGGCGAGATCACCTACTGGAGCTGGACGCCGTCGGCGAAGGACCAGGTGGCCGCGTTCCAGAAGGAATACCCGAACGTCAAGGTCAACTACGTCAACGCGGGCACCAACAAGGACGAGTACACCAAGCTGCAGAACGCGATCAAGGCCGGCTCGGGTGCCCCCGACGTCGCCCAGATCGAGTACTACGCCCTCCCGCAGTTCGCGCTGACCGACTCGCTGGTCGACCTCAACTCCTACGGCTTCGGCTCGTTCGAGAAGGACTACAGCGCCTCCACCTGGGCGCAGGTCAAGAACGGCAACGGCGTCTACGGCCTGCCGCAGGACTCCGGCCCGATGGCGCTGTTCTACAACAAGGAGGTCTTCGGCAAGTACGGCATCGCCGTGCCGAAGACCTGGGCCGAGTACGTCGACGCGGCCAAGAAGCTGCACACCGCCGACCCCACCAAGTACATCACCGCCGACACCGGGGACGCCGGGTTCACGCTGAGCATGATCTGGCAGGCGGGCGGGCACCCGTTCTCCGTCGACGGCCGGAACGTGAAGATCAACTTCGGCGACGAGGGCACCAAGAAGTGGACGTCGGTCTGGAACCAGCTGGTCGAGGGCAAGCTGCTCTCGCCGATCGCGGGCTGGTCCGACGACTGGTTCCGCGCCCTCGGCGACGGCACCATCGCGACCCTGCCGACCGGCGCCTGGATGCCGGGCAACTTCATCTCCTCGGTGACCGCGGGCAGCGGGAAGTGGGCCGTGGCGCCGATGCCGACCTACGACGGCCAGAAGGCGGTCACCGCGGAGAACGGCGGCAGCGCCCAGTCCGTGGTGAAGCAGAGCAAGAACCCGGCGCTGGCCGCGGCGTTCGTCCGCTGGCTCAACCACGGCGGCGGCGTCCAGCCGTTCATCAAGAGCGGCGGCTTCCCGTCCACCACGGCCGACCTGTCCTCGCCCGCGTTCGTCGACGAGGCGCTGCCGTACTTCGGGGGCCAGAAGGTCAACCAGGTGCTGACCCAGGCGTCGAAGGACGTCGCGCCGGGCTGGACCTACCTGCCGTTCCAGACCTACGCCAACAGCATCTACAGCGACACCGTCGGCAAGGCCTACCTCGCGAACACCGGCCTCGACGCCGGGCTGGCGGGCTGGCAGCAAGCGCTGGTCGACTACGGCAACCAGCAGGGCTTCACGGTCAGCGCCGGATGACCGTCGACATCGAAGGTGACGCGGGCCAGGTCATCGGCCCGGTCCCGCGTCGCCTCTTCGGCTCGTTCGTCGAGCACATGGGCCGGTCCGTCTACACCGGGCTGTACGAGCCCGGCCACCCCACGGCGGACGACCGCGGCTTCCGCGGTGACGTGCTGGAGCTGGTCCGGGAACTCGGCCCGACCGTGCTCCGCTACCCCGGTGGCAACTTCGTTTCCAGCTACCGCTGGGAAGACGGCGTCGGGCCGGTCGAATCACGGCCGGCCCGGCTGGACCCGGCGTGGCACAGCGTCGAGTCCAACCGCTTCGGCCTGCACGAGTTCGTCGCGTGGGCCGAAGCCGCGGGTGCCGAGGTGATGTACGCCGTCAACCTCGGCACCCGCGGCATCCAGGAAGCCGCCGACGTCTTGGAGTACTGCAACATCGACGGCGGCACCCGGCTGAGCGAGCGGCGGCGCGCCAACGGCGCCGAGCGCCCGTTCGGCTTCAGGCTGTGGTGCCTGGGCAACGAGATGGACGGCCCGTGGCAGATCGGCCACAAGACGGCCGAGGAGTACGGCCGCCTGGCCGCCGAGACCGCCCGGCTGATGCGGATGATCGACCCCGGCCTCGAACTGGTCGTCGCCGGCAGCTCGCACGCCGACATGCCGACGTTCGGCGAGTGGGAGCGCACGGTGCTGCGCCACACCGCCGAGCTGGTCGACCACATCTCGCTGCACGCCTACTACCAGGAGCTGCACGGCGACACCGACAGCTACCTGGCCAGCGGGGCGGCGCTGGACCGCTACATCCGCACGACCGCGGGTGTCATCGACGAAACCCTCGCCGAGCTGGGCCTGGACAAGAAGATCGGGATCAGCGTCGACGAGTGGAACGTCTGGGACCTGCGCCGCTGGAACGAGGTCGACCAGGCGAAGCTCGCCGAGGGCGGCTGGCGGCAGCACCCGAGGATCATCGAGGACACCTACACGGTGACCGACGCGGTCGTCGTCGGCTCCTTGCTGAGTTCGCTGCTGCGCAACGTCGACCGGGTCACCATGGCCAACCAGGCGCAGCTGGTGAACGTCATCGCGCCGATCCGCTCCGAGCCCGGCGGCCCGGCGTGGCGGCAGACGACGTTCCACCCGTTCCGGCAGGTGGCCTCGCTGGCCGGTGGGGCGAGCCTGCGCCTGTCCGTCGACGGTGACCGGTTGCGCACCGCGCAGCACGGCGAAGTCGACCTCGTCGACGTCGCCGCGACGGTCGAGGATTCCGGCCGCGGGGCGGTGTTCCTCACCAACCGCGCGACGGCGTCTCCGACCGAGGTGCGCCTCCGCCTGCGCGGCGCCCGGTTCGGCGTGTACGCCGCCGAAACGCTGACCACTCCGGATGGCGAGACCCGCCACGCCGTGAACACCGCCGACTCGCAACCGGTCCGGCCGGTGCCGCTACCCGGCACGGTCGCGACGTCCGTTCCCGGGGGGACCACCATCACCGTGACACTGCCACCCCTGTCCTGGACCGTGCTGCAGCTGACCCCGCAGGCGGGCCCGGATGCCTGAGTTCGCCATCGGGGAGCACGACTTCCTGCTCGACGGCCGTCCGTTCCGGATCCTTTCCGGTGCCCTGCACTACTTCCGGGTGCACCCGGACCTGTGGGCCGACCGGATCGACAAGGCCCGCCGGATGGGGCTCAACACGATCGAGACGTACGTGGCGTGGAACGCGCACGCCCCCGAGTCCGGCGTGTTCGACCTCTCCGGCGGCCTCGACCTCGACCGCTTCCTGCGGCTCGTCGCCGACGCCGGGATGTACGCGATCGTGCGGCCCGGCCCGTACATCTGCGCCGAGTGGGACAACGGCGGGCTGCCGGCCTGGCTGTTCCGGGACCCGTCGGTCGGCGTGCGCCGGTACGAGCCGAAGTACCTGGACGCGGTCCGCGACTACCTGAGCAAGGTGTACGAGGTCGTCGTCCCGCACCAGATCGACCGGGGCGGGCCGGTGCTGCTGGTCCAGGTGGAGAACGAGTACGGCGCGTTCGGCGACGACAAGCGGTACCTGAAGGCGCTGGCCGAGCACACGCGCGCGGCCGGCGTCACCGTCCCGCTGACCACAGTGGACCAGCCGACGCCGGAGATGCTGGCCGCGGGCAGCCTCGACGGACTGCACCGCACCGCGTCCTTCGGTTCCGGCGCCGAGGCGCGGCTGGCGGTCCTGCGGGAGCACCAGCCGACCGGACCGCTGATGTGCAGCGAGTTCTGGAACGGCTGGTTCGACCACTGGGGCGCCCACCACCACACGACCCCGGCCGCGGACTCGGCGGCGGAGCTGGACGCGCTGCTCGCCGCGGGCGCGTCGGTCAACCTGTACATGTTCCACGGCGGCACCAACTTCGGTCTTACCAACGGCGCCAACGACAAGGGCGTCTACCAGCCGCTGATCACCTCCTACGACTACGACGCGCCGCTGGACGAAGCCGGCGACCCGACGCCGAAGTACCACGCCTTCCGCGACGTGATCGCCCGCTACCACAAGGTGCCCGACACGGTCCCGCCGCCGGCCCGGCCCGCGCCGACGCCGTCCGGCGCGCTGGGCGACCCGGTGCGGCTGCTCGACGCCCCGGAACGCTGGGGCACCTGGGAGTTCCACGAGGAGCTGCCCGCGTTCGACGACCTGATGCCGATGCCGCAGCTCGCGCTGCTGCGCACGCGGATCGAGGGCGACCGGCCCGGCGTGCTGACCTTCGGCGAGGTCCGCGACCGCGCCACGGTGTTCTTCGACGGCGACCTCGTGGGCACGCTCAGCCGGGACCACCACGAGCGCGCGATCCCGTTGCCGCGCGCGACCGGCGAGCTGCTGGTGCTGGTCGAAGACCAGGGCCGCGTCGACTACGGGCCGCGCATCGGCGAGGCGAAGGGCATCATCGGCGGGGCGTCGCTGCACGGCGAGCCGCTGGCCGGGTGGGACGTGCTGCCGTTCGACCTGGCCGCGCTGCCTTCGCTGCGCCCTTCGTCGCCGTCGTCCGTGGCGGGTGCCGTGGCGGGGCCGGTGCTGCTGCGCGCCGACATCGATGTCGACGAGCCAGCCGACCTGTTCCTCGACACCGGCGAGTGGGGCAAGGGCGTGGCCTGGTTCAACGGGTTCGCGCTCGGCCGGTACTGGCGGCGCGGTCCGCAACGGACGCTGTACGTGCCGCGCCCGGTGGTCCGGGCCGGCGCCAACGAACTGGTCGTGCTGGAACTCGGCACGATGCTCGACCCCGCGGCCCGCTTCGTGCCGCGGCCGCTGCTGGGCCACACCGAGGCCTGAGAAAAGTCCCCACCGCACCCGAAGGGCAGTTCGACGATGAACTTGCGGCGTTTGCTCACCGTCCTTTGTGTACCTCTGATGGGCGGCGCGGTCGTGGCCGCACCGGCGGAAGCGGCCACCGCCGTGACGGTCAAGCCGGATCCGACGTACCGGCAGCAGCCGTTCGACGGCTGGGGCGCCAGCCTGGCGTGGATGGCCGAGGCGACCGGCGGCTACCCCGATGCCGTCCGGAACAAGCTGGCCGACCTGGTCTTCGGCCCGGACGGGCTGAACCTGAACATCGCCCGGTTCAACGTCGGCGGCGGCAACGCCCCCGACGTCCCGTCGTACCTGCGTGCGGGGGCCGCGGTGCCGGGCTGGTGGAAGGCGCCGGCCGGCACCACCCGCGCCGACAAGGACTGGTGGACGCCGGGCGACCCGGCCGAGTTCGACCCGAAGGCCGACCCCGACCAGCGCTGGTGGGTCGACAAGATCAAGAACCAGGTCACGAAGTGGGAGGCGTTCAGCAACTCGCCGCCGTACTTCCAGACCGTCTCCGGGTACGTCTCGGGCGGCTTCAACGCCACCGACGAGCAGCTGCGCGCCGACAAGATCGGCGACTTCACCGCGTACCTCACGCAGGCGGTGCGCACCCTGGAAAAGGCGCACGGCATCAAGTTCGCGTCGGTGAACCCGCTGAACGAGCCCAACACGAACTACTGGAAGACCACGCTCGGCGCGGACGGCAACCCGACCGGCGGCCGTCAGGAAGGCGCGCACATCGGCCCGGCGGTCCAGTCGCAGCTGATCCCGGCCATGGCCTCGGCGCTGAAGGCGGCCGGCTCGCGGGCGATCGTCTCCGCCCCCGACGAGACCAACCCGGACATCTTCGCCGCGGACTGGGCAGGCTGGTCGGCCGACGCCCGCGCCGCGGCGGGCCGGCTCAACGTGCACACCTACGGCACCGGCAACCGCCCGGTCCCGCGCGACCTGGCCAAGGGCGCGGGCAAGCCGCTGTGGATGAGCGAGGTCGGCGGCAGCTGGCTGGACCGGCAGGACTTCACCGACATGGACCCCGGCCTCGGCATGGCCAAGCAGATCACCGACGACCTGCGCCTGCTGGAACCGAGTGCGTGGGTCAGCTGGCAGCCGATCGAGGACTACAACAACATGAAGCCGGGCGGCGAGTCCGCGGCCGGGATGAACTGGGGCGAGATCCAGGTCCCGTTCGACTGCCCGGCGAACGCCACGCTGCAGACGTGCCGGATCAGGACGAACACGAAGTTCAACACGATGCGGAACTTCACCCACTACATCCGGCCGGGTGATCGCCTGATCGGGGTGGACGACACCGCGTCCACGGTGGCCATGCGCGGCGAGGACCTCGCGACGGTGGTGCACACCAACGCGGGCACGGACGCCCAGGACGTCACGCTGGACCTGTCGGGCTTCCGGAACGTCCGGCCGGGCGCCTCGGTGACGCCGGTCGTCACCGATGTCACGGGGGCGCTGAAGCGGGGTAAGCCGGTGAAGGTGACGTCTTCCCGCGTGACGCTGCGGGTGCCGGCGCGTTCGGTGACGAGCTTCCTCGTCAACGGCGTCTCCTCGGCCGCGGCGGGCACGGGCATCGGCTCGGGCAAGCCGGTCAGCCTCACCGGCGTGCAGAGCGGCAAGTCGCTGTCGGCGGAGAACGGCTCGCTGGTGCAGCGCACGACGGACGCCTCGGCGGCGGCGCAGCGCTGGACGCTGACCGACCGCACGGGCTGCCACGGCAACCGCGACCGGTTCACCATCACCAACGCCGGCACGGGCCAGGTGCTCAGCACCTCCGGCGGCGCGGTGACGCTGGCCGCCGCGGGCACGGGCGACCCGGCGGCGGAGTGGACGCTGTCCACCACCGGCGACGGCACCTGGACGTTCGTCAACGCGGGCACCGGGCAGCTGCTCGACGTCATCGGCGAGTCGCGTGCGGACGGCGCCCCGATCGGGCTGTACAAGCCGACCAACGGGCCCAACCAGCGCTGGCAGGCCGTCGCCCGCTGAGTGCGCACCCCGTGAAGGCCGCCACCGGCTCGCCGGTGGCGGCCTTCACGGGCGTCAGGCGGGTTTCAGCGGGTCGTGGCCGATCGACATCAGCCGGTGCCGCCAGTGGGCCTGGCCGGCGGTGGGTTCCAGGTCGTCCCGGCGCTCGGAGAGCACCCGGTCGACCACCTTGCGCATCACGTCCGCGTCGTGTTCGTCCACGTCGGTCCGCCGTTTGCGCAGGACGCCCAGTACCTGGTGACCGGTCAGGGGGCCTGCCTCGTCGGGGAGCGGCTCGGTCTCCGGGCCCGCGTCGCGGGTGCGCAGCCAGTCCTCCAGCTCGCGGGAGGTCATGTTCACCACCCGGTGGAACTCCGCCCACAGCTCGTCGTCAACAGCCGGATTGTCCATGTCCGGCGGCTACCCGGCGCGGCCTACGTCAAACCGCGGTCCCGCGGCCGGTAGAATTCCTCCGGACCCGTTGAAACGCCAGCGGTGGTCTCTGTTGACGCTGCTGGCGAGCCCGAACCCGTGCTCGCCGCTTGACGCATGGGAGGGGTGGGCCTTGCCGACCACTGGCGACGGCATGGCGGCGCGGGTCGACGAGCTGAACGCGGTGCTGGCCGATCTCGTCGGGGTCCTCGAATCGATGTCCGACACGCCCGGCCTGCTCGACGCGGTCTGCGGCGAGGCGGTCCGGGTGGTCCCGGACGCGGACCTGGCCAGCATCATGGTCGTCCGCGACGGTGTGACCCAGACCGCGGCGTTCACCGACGAGCGAGCCCGGCGCATCGACGACGTCCAGTACGCGGCAGGCGACGGACCGGGCCTGCTGGCGGCACTGACGGGCGAAGTGGTCCGCGTGGCGGTCCCCGAGACGGGCGACCAGTGGCCCGAATTCGTGGCGGCGGCCAAGGAACTGGGCGTGGGCAGCTACCTGGCGGTCCCGCTGCGGGTGGACGACACGCTGGTGGGCGCGATCACGCTGTTCGGGTTCGAGAGCCACGGCTACCACGAGTTCGACACGAAGGTGCTGCGCCTGTTCACGTTGTGCGTGGAGACGGTGCTGCGCCTGACCCGCCGCTACCGCGAGGCGAGGCGGCTGGCGGACGAGCTGCGCAACGCGATGGAGACGCGGGCGGTGATCGAACAGGCCAAGGGCATGCTGATGCTGATCCACCGCGTCAACGAGGACGCGGCGATGCAGCGGCTGATCGTGGAGTCCCAGCACACGAACATCAAGCTGCGGGACGTGGCGGCCCGGTTCACGAAGCGGATGAGCTCGGCGGACGGCGGACCGGCGCGGCACTGAACAGCGCGGATGCGGGCGCGGCCGGGGTCGGTCGCGCCCGCATCCGTATGCGCAGGGGGCCGGGCGGGACCAGGTCGGCGGTGCTCCGGAGCCGGTCGTGGCGCGGTCCGGTCACCCGGATTTCGCGCTCGGCCGCCGGTGCAGCAGGTCGAACCGGGACCACATCGCCTCCGCCGCCTCGATCGAGGCGCTCGTGCGGCCCGGGTCGACCGCCGCCAGCTGGGCCACGATCGCCTGGACCAGCGCCATCCCCGCCGTCAGCGACGGGAAGAACGTCACCCCCTCCGCCGGCACCATCAGCACTTCCTCCGCCGCTCCCGCCAGGGCCGGGCTGGCCGCGTCCGTGATCGCGAAGACCCGCGCGCCGCGGGTGCGGGCCTCGTTCGCCGCCAGGACCGTGCTCTCGTACAGGCGCCAGAAACTGATCGCCACCAGGACGTCGTCCGCCGTGAGCTTGGCCGTCTGGTTGGCCAGTTCCGCGTCGCCCGCCGTCACCGCGTGGACGTCGTAGCCCGCCAGGCGGGCGTTGTGGGCCATCGCCATCCCCACCGCCGCGTAGCTCCCGTCCGCGATCACCAGCGTGCGGCGGGCCGCCGCCACCGCCTGGGCGACCGTCCGCAGCACCGGCTCGTCGAAGCGCCGGTTGAGCAGCGCGAGGCTGTCGAGGTCGCGCCGGAGAGACGCCGACCCCGGTGAGTCGACGCCGCGGTGCTCCTCCGCCACCTGCGGTGCGCTCAGCGACGACATGTACCGGGCGCGCAGCTCCTGCTGCAGCGCCGGCCAGCCCGCGAACCCCAGCGCCTGGGCCGTGCGCGTCACCGTGGCGACGTTGACCCCGGCCAGCTGCGCCAGCTCGGCCGTCGACCCGAACGACGCCCGCCGCGGCTGGGACACCAGGACCTCGAGCACCGCGGCCGACTTCGGGCGCAGCCCGCGCTCGGGCAGCCGGTCGCGCAGCCACGCCTCGAAACCGTCGTCGGTCTCCGCCACCTCGGCGCCTCCCCTCGGGTCGGGTGCACCGTAACGCACCCAGTTTTGCAAAGAACATTGCAGTTTTGACGAACTGCAGTTTATGTTGTCGACACTCCCCGACGGAAGGCGTTCCCCATGACGCTGCTGGCTCGACTGGACCGGCTCCCGCTGAGCCGTCCCCACTACAAACTGCTGCTCATCGGCGGGCTCGGCTACACCTTCGACGGCATGGACTCGGCGGTCGTCGCCTTCCTGCTGCCCAGCGCCAAGGCCGCGTGGCACCTCGACAACGGCCAGCTCGGCCTGATCGGCTCCGCGACGCCGTTCGGCTTCCTCTTCGGCGCCATCGCGGCCGGCCTGCTCGGCGACCGCATCGGCCGCAAGAAGGTCATGATGTACGCGCTGGCCTTCTACGCGCTGTTCTCCGTCGTCGCGTCCTTCTCGCCGAACTACGAGGTCTTCCTCGGCGCCCGCGTGCTCGCCGGGGCGGGCGCGGGCGCCGAGAGCGCGATCATCGCGCCCTTCCTCTCCGAGTTCGTCCCGGCCAAGCGGCGGGGCTGGTTCGTCGGTGCGCTCGCCGGGTTCTTCTCCTTCGGCTTCGTCGCGGCCGCGCTGATCGGGCGGTTCGTCGTGCCGTCGTTCGACCAGGGCTGGCGGGTCGCGCAGCTGGTCACCGCGCTGCCGATCGTGATGCTGCTGTGGTGGCGCCGGTCGCTGCCCGAGTCGCCGCGGTTCCTGCTCGCCAACGGGCGGGCCGCCGAGGCCGAGCACGTCGTGGCCAAGATCGAGCGGGACGTCGAGAAGGCCACCGGCACCACCCTGCCGCCGGTCCCGCCGTCCGGCGCCCAGCCCGCCACCGAGACGCCGAAGGTGAACCTCCTCAGCGCGCTGAAGTTCCTGTGGAGCCCCGCGATGCGCCGCCGGACCGCGGTGATCTGGACCGTCTGGTTCGTGATCACCTTCTCCTACTACGGCTTCTTCTCCTGGATCCCGACGCTGCTGGTGGAGCGCGGCATCACGGTGACGAAGAGCTTCGAGTTCTCGATCATCATCTACCTGGCCCAGGTCCCCGGGTACTTCTCGGCCGCGTGGCTGTCCGAACGGCTCGACCGCAAGCACACCATCGCCCTCTACCTGGCCGGCTCGGCGGTGAGCGCGTTCTGGCTGAGCCAGACGAGCGCGCCGTGGTCGATCACGCTCGCCGGGGCGGTGCTGTCCTTCTTCCTCAACGGCACCTACGCCGGGGTGTACTCGTACACGCCCGAGGTGTTCCCGACCTGGATCCGGGCCAGCGGCACCGGCCTGTCCAGCGCGTTCGGCCGGGTCGGCAGCATCCTCGCGCCGACGATCATCGGCCTGTCCGCGGCGAGTCTCGGCTTCGCCGGCGTCTTCGGGCTGACGACGGCGGTGCTGGCCGCCGGGGTGCTCTGCGTGCTCGTCTTCGGCCTGTCGACCGCGGGCCGCTCGCTGGAGGAACTGACCGAACACGGCGGGCCGAAGGCCGCCGCGAAGGAGATGACGAAGTGAGTCTGTCCACTGTGGAGGAACAGGTGCGCGCCGAGCTCGGCGTGCGGCTGTTCACCGTGCTCGCCTGGATCCCGGAACGCCGGGCGCTGCGCCGCGTGCACAGCAGCCACCCGGCCGAATACCCGGTCGGCGGGGAGAAGACGGTCGAGGTCGCGGCCGGCTGGCTCGAGCAGTGCATCACCGCGCAGGAGCCGTACTTCGGGCCGGACAGGGCGGCGGTGCGGGAGATCTTCGCCGACCACCGGCTGATCGAATCCCTCGGCTGCGGCTCGATCATCAACGTGCCGGTGGTCGACGGCGGCCGGACGCTCGGCGTCCTCAACATCCTCGACGCGGAGGGCGCCTACGACGAGGATTCCGTCGAGGTGGCCGAATCGCTCGCCCCGCTGGCCGTGCCGGCGCTCAAGGAGGAACAGTGAACCTGCTGCTGCGCAACGCCCGCCTGCTCGACCCGCTCACCGGCGAATACACCGAGGGCGACCTCCGGTGCGCCGACGGCCGGATCGCCGAGGTGGGGCCCGGCCTGGCCGCGGCCGACGTGCGGTCGCTGGACCTGCGGGGCGCGGTCGTGCTGCCCGGGCTGGTCGACGCGCACGTGCACGTCACGGCGTCGACCGCCGACCTGGGTTCGCTGTCGTCGACGTCGCCGTCCTACGTGGCCGCGCACGCCGCCCGCACCATGAGCCGGATGCTCGACCGCGGGTTCACCACGGTCCGCGACGCCTCGGGCGCCGACTTCGGACTCGCCGACGCCCAGGCGGAAGGGCTGTTCCGCGGCCCGCGGCTGCTGTTCTGCGGGCGCGCGCTGAGCCAGACCGGCGGCCACGGCGACAGCCGCACCCGCGGCACCCAGGTGCGGGACGACCACCCGTGCTGCGCGGGCCTCGGCCGGGTGGCCGACGGCGAGGACGCGGTCCGCGCCGCGGCCCGCGACGAGCTGCGCAAGGGTGCCCACCACATCAAGGTGATGGCCTCGGGTGGCGTCGCGTCCCCGACCGACCGCATCGACTCGACGCAGTACTCGGCCGGCGAACTGCGCGCGATCGTCGAGGAAGCCGAGGCGGCCAACCGGTACGTGGCCGCGCACGCCTACACCGCCCGCGCGGTGAACCGCGCGCTGGAGCTCGGCGTCCGCTCGATCGAGCACGGCAACCTCCTCGACGACCGCAGCGTTTCGCTCTTCCTGGAGCACGACGCGTTCCTGGTCCCGACGCTGGTGACGTACTGGGCCCTGAAGGAGGAAGGCCGCGAGCACGGGCTCCCGGAATCGAGCTGGCGCAAGGTGGACGACGTCCTCGGCGCGGGCCTGGCGGCACTGGACCGGGCGGCCCGCGGCGGCGTCAAGCTGGTCTACGGCACGGACCTGCTCGGCGGCATGCACCGCCACCAGAACCACGAGTTCCGCCTGCGCGCCGAGGCCCAGTCCCCGCTGGAAGTCCTCCGCTCGGCCACCTCGACGGCGGCGGAGCTGCTGAACCTCACCGGCGAGATCGGGACACTGGCGGTGGGCGCGCACGCGGACCTGCTGGTGGTGCCCGGCGATCCGCTGGCCGACATCGGCGTCCTGGCCGAGCCGGAGAAGTTCCACCACGTCATCCAGGGCGGCGCGGTGGTGTCCGGCTGACTACCAGTTCCGGACGGGTGGCGCGTACCCCGCCGGCTTGTCGCCGATCTTCAGCTCCGGGCTGACGATCCAGTTCTGGTAGGCCGGGGTGAACATCCGGTACACCGACGTCGGCGGGACCGCGCTCGCCTCGTCGAGCTGCGCACGCAGCTCGGCCGGGATCTCGAAGTCGAGCGCGGCCATGCTCGTGCCGAGCTGGTCCGCGCTGCTCGCGCCGACGATCGCCGCCGCGATGCCCGGCTGGGTGGCGACCCAGTTGATCGCCACCTGGGCCATCGTCACGCCCAGCTGGTCGGCCACCGCCTGGAGGGGTTCGAGCAGCTGCCGGTCGCGCTCGGTCCAGGTCGGGGCGTCGCTGAGGCGGCCTGCGCCGCCGTCGCGGTACTTGCCGGTCAGGAAGCCGCCCGCCAGGGGGCTCCACGCCGTGACGCCGAGGCCGAGTGTCTGTCCCATCGGGACGTGCTCGGTCTCGATTTCCCGCTGCACCAGCGAATACGGCAGCTGCAGGTTCACCATCGGCGCCAGCGCGTGCGCCTCCGCGAGCGTCTGCGCCCGCGCCGCGTACCAGCTCGGGACGTCCGACAGGCCGGGGTAGCGGATCTTGCCCGCGCGGACGAGGTCGTCGAACGTGCGCACGACCTCCTCCACCGGGGTGATCCGGTCCCAGGTGTGCAGCAGGAAGACGTCGACGTGGTCGGTGCCCAGCCGGCGCAGCGAGGCGTCGAGCGCGCGGATCATGTGCTTGCGCCCGTTGCCGCCGGCGTTGGGGTCGGCCGGGTCGACGCTGTTGGTGAACTTGGTGGTGAGCACCACCCGGTCGCGGACCCCGGCCTCGGCGATGAGCTTGCCGAGGATCGTCTCGCTTTCGCCCGCGGTGTAGAAGTCCGCGGTGTCGACGAAGTTGCCGCCCGCGTCGAGGTACGCGCGGAAGATCGGGCGGACTTCGGCTTCGGTCCTGCCGTAGGCGGCGTGGAAACCGCCGGTGCCGAAGTTCATGGTGCCGAGGGCGATCCGGCTGACGCGCAGTCCGGACCGGCCGAGGAGGTAGTACTGATCGAGTGCCATGAGCCGAGCGTGCCGAGCCGATTTTGGACCTGCAAGTCCAGTCCGCGAGCGCCGGGGGAGGTGGCGCTCGCGGACCGGGGTCTCAGCGGCAGCGGTAGCTCGACGCCGTGGCCGGGTCACCGCCGGTGTAGCGGGAAACCCGCGGCAGCGGGCACAGGTCGCGGGTCCGGCCGTCCGCGGCCGCCGCCGTCAGCGTGGCCGGCGCCTTTCCGTGCTCGACCCAGTCGACCAGCTGGCCGAGCGCGTTCGTCGGCTCCGGGCCGCCACCGCCGAAGCAGTGCTCGACGCCCGGCGCGAGGAACAGCCGGTAGAAGCCGTTCACCCGCTGCGCGCCACCCATCGTGCGTTCCACCCGATCGCGGTAGGACAGCGTGCCGCTCGGCGGGATCAGCTGGTCGTTCGCGCCGACGAACGTGATCAGCTTGCCGCCCGCGCGCCGGAACGCCGACAGGTCCGGGTCGGACGTGCCGATGACGTCGTCGTACTCGCGCACCGACTGGCGGAACAGGGCCGCGAACTGGGCGTACGTCAGCTTCGAGGTGTCGAACCCCGGCTGCTTCTCCAGGAACGACTGCACCCACTTGACGGCGACCGGGAAGCCCGGCGCGGTCAGCGTCCCGTCGGGGCCGGGCTGGGTGCCGGCCAGCCACGTGAAGTCGGCGCCCTTCGGCAGCCCGGCCCAGAGCCTGCGGCCGTGCTCGTCGGCCGGGCCGGCCCAGATCTTGCGCACGACCTCGGCGTCCGCGGCCGTGACGGTGACCTCGTGGCCGTCGCAGACCACCTTCGTCCCGACCAGGCGGCGCGGGTCGTAGCCGCACTCGTCCGGCCGGTCGACGATGCCGTCGGTCACGCCGTCCTGCGCGTCGCACGCCTGGACCGCGGCCGTCCGGAACGCCGAAAGCACGCAGGAGCTGGGGAAGTCGTGACTTTGGTTCATGACGATCTGCGGCCAGAGGGTCGCGACCGCGAACCGCGTCCAGTCGACGGCGGGCGCGTTGGCCAGGATGCCGTCGAAGTCCTCCGGGTACTTCTGGGCTTCGGAGTAGCCCTGGCGGCCGCCGGTCGAGCAGCCGGTCCAGTAGGAGTACGAGATCGGCCGCTGGTAGTGCCGCTGCGTGACGGCCTTGCCGACCAAGGCGGCTTCGTGCACCGATCGGGTGGCGAAGTTGGTCAGGAGCGTCTGGTCGACCTGACCGTCCTTGACGGCCCAGGACGTGTCGAGGCCGTCCAGGGAGACGCCCGCATCGGTGGTCACGGCGGCGTAGCCGTCCTTGGCCGCCTGCGGGAGCCCGTCGAAGTTCCCGGCGGCGTAGGCGCTGCCGCCGAGGGCCTGCAGCCTGCCGTTCCACCCGGTGTCCGGCAGGGCCACGGCGACCTTGACGTGGTCGGTGCCGGTGTGGGTGAGCGTGACGGTGAGCTCGCAGTACGACGTCCGTGGTGCGGCCTGCACGGATTCGATCTTGGCGCCCGGCGGGGCGGGCACCGCGACGGCGGCGCACGGGGCCGGGGTTGCTGCCGAGGCGGCCGGCTGCGTGACGGTGGTCAGCAGGAGCGGCACGGCGGCGGCGAGAAGGAGGCGTTTCATCGGTCTCTCCGGTCGCTGGACATTGCGGGGGAACGCTAGGGGCGGAGCCCGGGACGCGGCGCCCGTCGGATGACGCTGCCGGCGTACGTCACTCGGCCGTGAGCTGCGGAAACATCGGTTGGGTAAGGTCGTTTCCATGGCGCTGAGCGGGCGGGACTCCGAGCTGAAGGAGCTGCGCGAGCTCGTCGACGGCCCGCAGGACCGCAGCGGCGTCCTCATCCGCGGCGAGGCGGGCATCGGGAAGTCCGCGCTGGTGACGGCCGCGGCCGCGGCGGCGTCGGTCGCCGGGCTGCGGGTGCTCCGGACGACCGGGGCGGAGGCCGAGCGGAACCTGCCCTGGGCGGGGTTGCACCAGCTGCTGTACCCGGTCCGCGCCGGGGTGGCGCAGCTGCCCGAGCCGCAGCGCGACGCCCTCCGCACCGCGCTGGGGCTGGCCGCGGGGGCCGAGCCGAGCGCGTACCTGGTCGGGCTGGCGGCCCTGACGCTGCTGGCCGAGGAGGCGGCGGCGAAGCCGCTGGTGCTGGTGGCCGAGGACGTGCACTGGCTGGACCGGGCGAGCGCGGACGCACTGGCGTTCGTGGCCCGGCGGATCGAGACCGAGCCGATCGTGCTGGTGGCGACGCTGCGGGACGGCTTCGAGTGCCCGCTGCTCGAAGCGGGGCTGGTACCGATGCCCCTGGACCGCCTCGCGCCCGACACGGCGGCGGAGCTGCTGGACGCGGTGGCACCCCGGCTGGCACCAGCGGTCCGGACGAGGCTGCTGGCCGAGGCGGCGGGGCTGCCGCTGGCGTTGACGGAGCTGCCCTCGGCGGTGGCGGAGTTCGACGGGGTGGACCCGGTGCTGCCGCTGACGGAGAGGCTGGAGCGCACGTTCACGGCCCGGGTGGCGGGGTTGCCGGAGGCGACGCGGACGGCGTTGCTGGTGGCGGCGCTGAACGAGACGACATCGTTGACGGAGACCCTGGCGGCGACGGGCAAGCTGCTCGGCGGGGGCGGACTGGCTTCGCTGTCCGGGGGTGGTGCGGAGGCGCTGCTCGGCGCCGGCGAGCCGAGCTCGCTGCTGGGAGCTGGTTCCGGGGCGCTGCTCGGCGCGGGCGCGGTGGAGGCGGGCGAGCCGAGCTCCCGGTCCGAGGCCGGTGCGGCGGCACAGCCCAGCCGGACCTCGCCTGGAGCCGGACAGGCGGTGCTTCGACCGCCCCCGCCGATGTGCGCCGACCCCGCCGTCCTCGCCCCCGCCGTCGAAGCCCGGCTGATCGAGCTCTCCGCCGGGGCCGTCACCTTCCGGCACCCGCTCATGCGGTCCGCCATCCCCGCCGCCGCCACCCCGCTCGACCGCCGGAACGCGCACCTCGCCCTCGTCGAAGCCCTCGGCGGCCAGCCGGATCGGCGTGCCTGGCACCGGGCCGCCGCCACCGCCGGGCCCGATGAGACCGTGGCCGCCGAGCTCGAACGGGCCGCCGAGCGGGCGCGGTTCCGGGGTGGGGCCGCCGCCGCCATCGCCGCTCTCGAACAGGCGGCCCGGCTCAGTGCGCACGCGGACCACCGGACCGACCGGCTGCTGCTGGCCGCCGAACTGGCCGTCGAGTCCGGGCGGCGGGAGACCGCCGAACGCCTGGTCCACGCCGCCGATCCGGCCGATCCCCGGAGGCGGGCCACGGCCGGGCGGGTGCTCAGCGAGTTCGAAGACGGCGTCCGCGAAGACCCCGCCCGCGTCGCCGAACTCGCCAGGACCGCCGCCTCCGTCGCCGCCGACGGGCAGCACGACGCCGCCCTGAGGATCCTCTGGAGCGCCGCCATGCGCTGCTTCTGGAGCGAACCCGGCCCGGAAGCGAGACGGGCCCTCCTGGACGTCGCCGACCGGCTGCCCGTTCCCGGTGACGACCCGCGGATCGTCGCCGTCACCGCGTACGTCGCCCCCTTCGAACGCGGCGAAGCCGTCCTGACCCACCTGCGGACGCTGGTCGCCAGAACCGGCGCCGACCCCGAGGTCGACCGGTACCTGGGCAGCGCCGCGCTGCAGGTCGGCGCCTTCGACCTCGCCGCCCGGTTCTCCGCCGCCGCGGCACCCGGCCTGCGCGCGCAGGGCAGGCTCGGGCTGCTGCCGCGGGCGCTGGCCGTGCAGGCGTGGAGCCGCGTCCGGCTCGGCGACCTGGCCGGGGCCGTCCCCGCCGCGGCGGAGGCCGCCCGGCTCGCGCGGGAGACCGGCCAGCCGTTCATGGCCGGGCTCGCCACCGCCGTCCAGGCCGAGATCGCCGCCCTGCGCGGTGAGCACAAGCAGGCGAAAACCCTCGCCGACGAGGCCGAACGCGCCGGGCTCGCGGCCGGCGCCCGGCCCGTGCTCGCCACCGTCCAGCTCACGCGCGGGCTGATCCACCTCGGCGAGGGCCGGTTCGAAGACGCCTTCGCCGACCTGCGCCGGCTGCTCGACCCTGGCGACCCCGCCTACCAGCTGGCCCTGCGCACGTACTGCGTCGCCGAACTCACCGAGGCCGCCGTCCGGGCCGGGCGGACCGGCGAGCTGCGCGACGTCGTGGCCGGACTCGAGCGCCTCGACACGCCGTCACCCGCCCTGCACATCGGCCTCCGGTACGCGCGGGCCGTGCTCGACCCGGGCGACGAGCGGTTCGCCGAGGCGCTCGACGCCGACCTGGCGGGCTGGCCCGCCGAACGCGGCCGCGTCCACCTGGCGTTCGGCGAGTGGCTGCGGCGGCAGCGGCGGGTCGTCGAGTCGCGGACGCACCTGCGGACCGCCCGCAAGACGTTCGACGCGCTCGGCATCACCGCCTGGGCCGACCGCGCCCGGCGCGAGCTGCGCAGCGCGGGCGAGTCGAGCCCGAACCGCGACCCGGACGCCCGGGACAAGCTGACCCCGCACGAGCTGAGCATCGCCCAGCTCGCCGCGGAAGGGCTCACGAACCGGGAGATCGGGCAGCGGCTCTACCTCTCGCACCGCACCGTCGGCACCCACCTGCATCGGATCTTCCCCAAGCTGGGCGTCAGTTCCCGAGCCGACCTCGCCGGGAAGCTGAAGGCGCTCGAAGGGTGACGTACACCGGCTGCGTCACCCGACGGGCGCGAAGGTCACCGAACCGCTCCTAACGTCGTGAAAGTCCCACGGTCTTTTCGCGCAGGAGCAGCAGATGATCAGCAGGAGAAGGTTCGGGCAGGCGTTCGCGGCCGGGCTGGCGGCGACGTCACTGGCGGCCTGTTCGCAGGGCACCGCCACGCCCGCCGCGGCGCCCGACCTGCGGGCGGGGTCCGGCGAGCACACCTCGCTCGGCCCGGTGAAGCAGGCCGACGCCGGGGTGCTCACCATGGCCTACCACGAGTTCGGGCCGGCCGGCGGGCAGCCGGTGGTCCTGCTGCACGGCTGGCCGTACGACCCGTACAGCTACGTCGACGTCGCCCCGATCCTGGCCGCCGCCGGCCACCGCGTGATCGTTCCCTACCTGCGCGGCTACGGCCCGACGGTGTTCAAGTCCGCCGCGACGGTCCGCAACGGCCAGCAGACGGCCGTGGCGCTCGACGTGATCGCCCTGCTGGACGCGCTCAAGATCGACAAGGCCGTCTTCGGCGGCTACGACTGGGGCGGCCGGACCGTCGACGTCATCGCCGCGCTGTGGCCGGAACGCTGCACGTCGATCGTCGCGGTGAGCGGGTACATCGTCACGAACCTCGCGGCGAACCGGAAACCGCTGGCCCCGGCGGCCGAACTCGGCTGGTGGTACCAGTACTACTTCGCGACCGAGCGCGGCCGGGCCGGCTACACGGCCAACCGCCACGACTTCAACAAGCTGATCTGGAAGACGGCGTCCCCAGCCTGGAACTTCGACGACGCCACCTACGACCGCAGCGCGGCGGCGTTCGACAACCCCGACCACGTGGCGATCGTGATCCACAACTACCGCTGGCGCCTGAGCCTCGCCCCCGGCGAGCCGCAGTACGAGCCCTACGAGCAGAAGCTGGCCGCGGGCGCGACGATCGGCGTCCCGTCGATCACGATCGGCAGCGACTTCGACGGCGCGGCGAAGGACGGGGCGGCGTACCGCGCGAAGTTCACCGGCAAGTACGAACACCGCGTGTTCGACGGCATCGGGCACAACGTCCCGCAGGAGGCGCCCCGGCCGTTCGCCAAGGCGGTCGTGGACGCCTCCCGCATGTAGCGTCAGCGCAGCCGGCCGTCCTCCAGCCGCAGCCACCGGTCGATCCCGATCTCGGCCAGGAAGCGCTCGTCGTGGCTCACCACCACGAACGCGCCGCGGAACGCGGTCAGCGCGCTCTCCAGCTGCCCGGTGCTCACCAGGTCCAGGTTGTTCGTCGGCTCGTCCAGCAACAGCAGCTGCGGCGCCGGTTCGGCGAACAGGACGCAGGCGAGCGTGGCGCGCAGCCGTTCCCCGCCGGACAGGACACCGACCGGCCGGTGCACCCGTGACCCGCGGAAGAGGAAGCGGGCCAGCAGGTTCATCCGCTGCGCGGCCGGCAGCGCCGGGGCGGCCGCCGCCAGGTTCTCGGCGACGCTGCGGTCGTCGTCGAGCAGGTCGAGGCGTTGCGACAGGAAGGCGATCCGGCCGTCGGCGCGGGTGAGCGTGCCGGCCTCGGGCTCGAGGTCGCCCTGCACCAGTCGCAGCAGCGTCGACTTCCCGGCGCCGTTGGGGCCGGTCAGCGCGATCCGCTCGGGCCCCCGGATGGCCAGGTCGGCGCCGTCGCCGAAGAGGCCGCGCACCCGGAGGCCCTCGCCGAGGAAGAGGGTCCGGCCGGCAGGCACCTCCGTCTGCGGCAGCTGCAGGCTGATCTTCTCCTCGGTGCGCAGCTCGCGTCCCGCCTGGTCGAGCTTGGCCTTCGCGGCGCCGACGCGGGCGGCGTGGGTGCTGTCGGCTTTGGCCGCCGACTCCTGCGCGTTGCGCTTCATCGTGCCGGCGAAGATCTTGGGCAGCCCCGCGTTGCCGAGGTTGCGTGACGCGGTGCTCGCGCGGCGGGCGGCGCGCTCGCGGGCCTGCTGCAGCTCCCGCTTCTCGCGCTTGACCTCCTGTTCGGCACTGCGGACGTTCTTCTCGGCGACCTCGCGCGCGGCCCGGACGGCTTCTTCGTAGGCGGAGAAGTTGCCGCCGTGGAAGCGGATCTCCCCGCCGTGGAGCTCGGCGATCCGGTCCATCCGGTCGAGCAGCGCGCGGTCGTGGCTGACCACCAGCAGACAGCCGGACCAGTCGTCGAGCACGGCGTGGAGCCTGTGGCGCGCTTCGGCGTCCAGGTTGTTGGTGGGTTCGTCGAGCAGCAGCACGTCCGGGCGTTTCAGCAGCTGCGCGGCGAGCCCGAGGGAAACGATCTGGCCGCCGCTGAGGGTGCTCAGCGTGCGGTCGAGCGCGATGCCGTCGAGACCGAGCCGGTCGAGCTGGGCGCGGGTGCGCTCCTCGATGTCCCAGTCGGTGCCGATGGTGGTGAAGTGCTCCTCGCCGGCGTCCCCGGACTCGACGGCGGCGATCGCGTGCAGCACCGGGGCCACCCCGAGGATTTCGGCGACGGACGGCTCCCCGCTCAGCGGCAGGTCCTGCGGCAGGTAGCCGAGCACGCCGTCGGCGGTGACACTGCCGGCGGAGGGCTTCAGCGCGCCGGCGACGAGCTTCAGCAGCGTCGTCTTGCCGGAGCCGTTGGGGGCGACGAGGCCGGTGCGGCCGCTCGCGAAGGTGGCGGACAGGTGGTCGAACACGGGGGTGTCGTCGGGCCAGGAGAAGGACAGGCCGGACAGCACGATTTCGGGCATGGCGAAGACCTCGGGAAAGGGAAGAGCGGAAAGGGGACGTCGACGGCGGCCCGCACCGGCACGGCCGGGGGCCTGCGGACTCCGGGGCTACCCGGAGATGTCGACGTCACCTGCCACGACTGGTCTCCTCCGTGTGGATCTTCTCCGTCGAAGATAGCAGGGTTGCCGGCCCGGCCCCCGGGTAACCGGCCCGGATGCGCATCGTGGTGACCGGCGCGACCGGCAACATCGGGACCGGGGTGGTCCGCGCGCTCGGCGCGGATCCCCAGGTCGAGACCATCGTCCAGCTGGCGCGGCGGCCCGCGGACGGCGTCGTCGCGGCCGACGTCGAACGCGACGACCTCGTGCCGCTCTTCCGGGGCGCCGACGCCGTGGTGCACCTGGCGTGGCTGTTCCAGCCGGCCCGGCGGCCCGAACGGACCTGGCGGGCGAACGTCCTCGGTTCGATGCGGGTGTTCGAGGCGGCGGCCACGGCGGGCGTGCCCAAGCTCGTCTACACGTCTTCGATCGGGGCGTACTCGCCGCGTGAGGACGAGGAGCCGGTGACCGAGGACTGGCCGACGCACGGCTGGCCCGAGGCGGCGTACACGCGGGAAAAGGCTTACCTGGAGCGGTACCTGGACGCGTTCGAGGCCCGGCACCCGGACCTCGCCGTCGTCCGGATGCGGCCGGGGTTCGTGTTCCAGCGCAGTGCCGCGACCGAACAGCGCCGGCTGTTCGCCGGGCCGTTCGTGCCGGGTTCGCTGGTGCGGCCGGGGTTGCTCCCGGTGCTGCCGGACATCCCGGGGCTGCGGTTCCAGATCGTGCACACGGACGACCTGGCCGACGCCGTCCGCCGCGCGGTGACGCGGCCGGTGCGCGGGGCGTTCAACATCGCGACCGGCCCGGTGGTGGACCCGCGGTTCGCGGCGGACCTGCTGGGCGCCCGCCCGATCCCGCTCCCGGTGGCCGTGGTCCGCGCGGCGGTGGACGCGGCCTGGCGGCTGCACGCGATCCCGGCGACCCCCGGCCTGTTCGACGCCGTGATGCGGCTGCCCACAATGGACACGAGCCGCGCGGAGTCCGAATTGGACTGGCGGCCGCAGCGGGACGCGGCGTCGACGTTGAAGGAGTTCTTCGCGGGGCTCCGGACGGGCGCCGGCGCGGACACGGCCCCGCTGGCGCCGGACCGGCACCGGCGGCACGAACTCGCCACCGGTGTCGGCAGGAAGCCCTAGCGGCCCTGCTTCTCCGGCTCGGGGTACTGGCCGCGGGCCCGGTCGGCCGCGGCCGTCGCGATCCCGGCGGCGATCATGGCGACGCCGAGGCCGAGGTGCAGCCAGTCGTCGGCGTTGTCCATCGGGAGGATGTTGGCCGGGCTGTCGTGGTCCACGGCGAGGCCGAGCACCCACAGCAGCACGTAGATCCCGCCGCCGATCATCAGGAAGGCCCGCGAACTGCCGTTGGCGCGGGCGGCCAGGACGCCGAGCACGCCGAACAGCAGGTGGACCAGGTTGTGCAGCACCGAAACGGTGAAGACGCCGAAGAGCTGCGCACCCGATTCGTGTCCGGCGAAGGTCAGCGCGTCGTAGTCCGCGGTGATCCCGGGCACGAACCCGGCCACACCGACGACCAGGAACGCGATCCCGAAGAGGAGGGCGGCGACCCGGGCGGTGCTCCGCCGGGTTTCGAGGTCCGTCATGGGGCCGGGCTACCCGGCCCCGGTGCGGGCAAACGCCTCAGGCGAGCTCGGCCGAGACGACCGACGGCAGCGCACGCAGGCTGTCGAGGAGGGGGCCGGTCTCATCACCGGAGAGCAGGACGGCGCAGACCATGCTGCTTTCGCGGACACCGTCTTTGATGTCGACGGAAAGTTCGTGGACGAGCCGGCCTTCGAGCGCGCTGACCAGCGCGGGGACCTGCTCGGCACCCCCGACGAAGTAGGTGGCGATGCGCCGGCGCAGCAGCATGGCGGAGCGGGGCGCGGGAACGGCGAAGGACGTGGACATGGCGGATCTCCATCAGTGGAAGGAACGAGATCGGGGCCAGGTCCCGGAAAAGAGCGGTCACCAACGCAGCGCGCCGGCAACCTGGGTTCAGCCGGCGCGCCGGGTTACGAGCCGCAGGAACGGCAGGGGGCGCAGCACGGCGACAGGCTAACACGAGTCCGGCCGGGTGGGCAGGGGCTGCGGGGGATGGGCCGAGGAGCAGGCGGGGGCGCGGCTGGGGCGGTGCGGTCGGGTCGGTGCCTTGCGAGTCCCACCAGCTTGCGCCGCAGCCACCGCGGCGCGGCCGAGGGCAGCGGGCAAGTGACCTGGTAGGGCAGTGCGGCTGGTCGCCGGCCGCTCGGCGGTGACTCCGGCCAACCAGCCGCCGCAACGCAGCCCGTCAGCTCGCCCGGATTATCCCCAGCCCGAGCGGTGTGATCTCGTGGATCTGCGACTTCCCCGACCGGTTGCTGCTGATCAGCCCGCTCGCCCGCAGCACCGACGCGTGCTGGCTGGCCGTCGCCGGGGAGATGCCCGTCAGGTCCGCCAGTTCCGTTGTGTTGCAGCGGGTCGTCGCGATCGTCACCAGCACCCGGGCCCTCGTGTGACCGAGCAGGGCCGCCAGTGAGGGGCCCGGCTCCGCGTCGCTGTCGAACCTCGGGTGGCTGATCGAATACACCAACGCCGGCGGGAGGATCGGGTCCTTGTACGTCGTCGGCATGCCGTGGGCGAAGAACGCCGGGATCAGTCTCAGGCCGCGGCCGTCGAGGTGCAGTTCCTGGTCGATCGGGAAGCGCACGCGCAGCACCGGCGGGGCCCACGTCACCTCCGGGTGCAACGTCGACAGCAGCAGCTGCGGCCCGCCGCGGTCCAGGTTGGCCTGGAGCCGGTGGCGGTCGCGGGCCACCGCGCGGCGGACCGTCGCCCAGTCCGGGGCCACGCACTGGCGGTAGTAGTCGTGCAGGGCCGCGCCCAGCCGGCGCAGCTCGCGGTGCTCGCCGTCGCCCACCCGGCGCAGCC
This sequence comes from Amycolatopsis sp. NPDC004169, assembly GCF_040610315.1. Lineage (NCBI taxonomy): Bacteria > Bacillati > Actinomycetota > Actinomycetes > Pseudonocardiales > Pseudonocardiaceae > Amycolatopsis > Amycolatopsis sp. NPDC004169. The sequence goes on along the minus strand of NZ_JBEXMD010000019.1, from coordinate 136,292 downwards.
ACGCCGGGACGTGGGTGCCCTGGGCCGCCAGCTCGCCGACGTCGGTGGCCAGCGTGCTCTCCGGCGTCTCGAGCACCGCCGCGATTCCGTCGCCGATCGTGCGGGCGCCCGCCGGGGTGAGGAAGTCCGGGCAGTACCCGTACGGCGGCACCGCGGACATCAGCAGCCGGCCGGACTGGGGGACCGCCGAGCGCGATCCGCGCCGCCAGCGGCCGTAGAAAGGCTCGCCCTCCGGGCGCCGGATGCGGTAGCTGCTCATCAGCAGCTCCCACATCGGATCCGCGTCCTCGGCGATGGTCACCTTCGCCAGGTCCGCTTCCGTGAAGTGGATCTTCAACATCGATGGCCGCCCCTTTCCCGGCCGAGGGTAGCGGGCACCGCCGGGACCCCCGGCGGGGGTCACGCGGTCGCCGGAAATTCACGCACCCGAACCGGAATTCCGCACGGTCTGGCGAGCCGACTTCACTCTCCGCAAGGGTAAAACGTCGCGTAGTGGCAGTTCACGCTGTGTGATTGGTGCGTACGGGGGAAACGACCGGCATTCCTTGACAACCCTGTGGCTACCAGGGTTACGTCGTTGGCTGAATTCCGCGGAAAAGGAACCGGAAATCGTTCTCGGGCCACCGGTACGAATCGAGCCACGCCACCGATGAAAGAAGACGAACCCTCGTCGCGTCGTTCCGTCACCTCCTGGAATCCCGGCAGCTGGCGGTTGCGAACCAAGATCTCCGTAGTGCTACTGCTCCCCGTGCTCGTCGCCCTGCTGCTGGCCGGCGGGCGGGTGCAGGCCGAGCTGGCCAGGGCTGGCGGGCTCAGCGCCGTGCGCGACCAAATGCCGGTCGTGCAAGGGATTTCCGAACTCGCCGGCCTCGCCGACGAGGAGATGATCCACGACGGCGCCGCCGCCCAGACCGCCGCGGTCGACGAAAAAGCCGCCACCGTCCGGCACGACGCCGCATTTTCCCAGCTCAACCCGGAGCTGTCGCGATCATTGGAAGATCAGCTCGGTAAATTGGCCGACCTGCGGCAGCAGACCGGTTCGGCGGCCGTGAAAACCGCGGCTTACCACGACTTCACGGTGGCGCTGAGCGAAGTGATCGCCGGGATCGTCGAGCAGGCCGGGAATGGTGATCTCGGCGCGTTGGCCGCCGTCGCCGAATCATTGGTGCAGCTGAGGACCGGTTTGGCCGACCAGCAGGCATTGGCCGGGCGGCTCGAAGGCACTTCGGTGGCCGCCGCCGAACGCGCCGCGGCCGAGGAAACCGTACTCACCGGACAGATCCGGCGCGCGCTGCCCGCCGGCGCCGCGGCCGCCCGGTTCGCCGCGGCGACCAGCACCGGTGCCGGGGGTGTCGAGGCGAAGCGCGCGATGCTCGGCACCATCCTCGCCGAACAGGTGAAAACGCTTTCGGACGCCGTCGGCGCCCAGACCAACACCGCCCGGTCCGGCGCGTTGCGCGACACCGCGCTGGTGATCGCCTCGCTCCTCGGCGCCCTCGCCATCGCCCTCGCCGTGGCCCGGTCGGTGGTCGCCCCGATCCGCCGCCTGCACGCCGCCGCGCTCGACACCGCGCAGCGCCGCCTGCCCGGCACCATCGAACGCATCCGCGAGGGCGAAGAGATCGACTGGCGGGCGGTCGCGCCGATCCCGGTCGACTCCGAGGAGGAGATCGGGCAGCTCGCGCGGGCCTTCGACGACATGCACCGGCAGGCGGTGCGGCTGGCCGTCGGCGAGCAGGCCGAGATGCGGATCCAGGTCAGCGAGATGTTCATGACGCTGTCGCGGCGCAGCCAGTCGCTGGTGGAGCTGCAGCTGTCGGTGATCGAGGACCTCGAAGCCGACGAGCAGGACCCGCAGCGGCTGGCCGAGCTGTTCCAGATCGACCACATCGCCACCCGGCTGCGGCGCAACGGCGAGAACCTGCAGGTCCTCGCGGGTGGCCGGCCGGTGCGCCGCGACGTCGGGCCGGTCGCGACGGTCGAGCTGCTGCGCGCGGCGACGTCGGAGGTCAAGGACTACCAGCGCGTCTCGCTCGGCAACGCGCCGCGCGGGTCGGTGCAGTCCGAAGCCGCGGCGGACGTCGTGCACATCCTCGCCGAGCTGCTGGAGAACGCCATCCGGTCGTCGCCGCCGGAGGAGCAGGTGGTGCTCACCGCCGACCGCGGCTTCGACGGCGGCCTGCTGATCGAGGTGGTCGACGTCGGGCTCGGCATGACCCGCGAAGACCTCGAAGCGGCCAACGCCCGGCTGGCCGCGGGGGCCGCGGTCAGCCCGGAGACCACCCGCCGGATGGGCCTGTTCGTGGTGAGCAGGCTGGCCGCGTCGCACGGGATCACCGTCCGGCTGCGGCCGACGACCACGCGGACGGCGAGCGCCGGCATCACCGCCAGCGTGCACGTTCCCGGCGTGCTGATCCTGGTCGACCTGCCGGCCCGGGCCGTCCCGCCCGCGCTGCCCCCGTCGGTCAACGGCACCAACGGCAGCACCAACGGCTCGGCGAACGGCGCGGCCCGCCACGAGCTCGAACCCCGGTGGCCTGCCGAGGAGCCGGTGCCGGACCCGCCGACGCCGATCTTCGACCAGATGCTGTCCCACTGGTTCGCCGAAGCCCCGGCGAACCCGCCACCCCCGGCGGCCTCGGCAGGGCCGTCAGGGCCGGTGAGCCCGCCGCGGCCGGCCGGGTGGGCGACGCCGGCCGACCAGGTCCGCCAGGCCGCGGAAGCCGCGGTCGGCACCCTCGACGACGTCGAGTTCACCGACTCGGGCCTGCCGGCCAGGACGCCGGGCGCGCAGCTCGCGCCCGGCTCGGTCGCCCCGCGCCCGCCGCAGCAGGCGGACAACTCCTTCCGCGACCCGGCCGCGGTGCGGAACAACCTTTCCCGGCACTACAGCGGCATGCGCGCGGCCCGGCACCGGGTCGCCGGCGAGCCCGATGCGGAGCAGCGATGAGCACCCGGCAGGACGGAGCGGAAGTGGCCGAGCGGTCCCGGAACTGGCTGGTGTCGGCGTTCACCCAGGAGGTGCCCGGCGTCGCGCACGCCGCACTGGTCTCGGCGGACGGGCTGCTCGTGGCGGCCAACGAGACCCTGCCGCGCGACCGCGCCGACCAGCTCTCCGCCATCGCCTCCGGCCTCTCCAGCCTCGCGCTCGGCACGGCCGACCTGTTCACCGCGGGGCGGGTGGTGCAGTCGGTGATCGAGATGGAGCAGGGCTTCCTGCTGCTGATGAACGTCGGCGACGGCTCGAACCTGGTGGTGCTGGCCAACCCCGGCTGCGACATCGGGCTCGTCGGCTACGAGATGACGCTGCTGGTGGACCGGGTCGGGAAGGTGGTCGAGACACCGGCTCGGCCCGCGGCCGCGCCGGGGGCGGCCCGGTGACCGAAGGCCGGCGACGCGAGGGCGGGCGGCACGCGGCGTCGCTGGCCCGCCCCTACGCCTGGACCGCCGGTCGCACCCGGCCGACGGTCGACCTCGCGGTGGAAGCCCTCGTGGAGACGACGGCGGAGGGCCGGACCGCGCCCTTCAGCCCGACCAACCCCCTGGCCGTGGTGACGCAGCTGTGCCTGCACCAGCGGTCGGTCGCCGAGGTCGCCGCCCACCTGGGCGTGCCGCTCGGCGTGGCGAGGGTGCTCATCGGCGACCTGCTCATCGCCGGCCAGGTGTCGATCCGCGACACGCTCACCGCGGACGCCTCCTGGGACGAACGGAACGACCTGCTCGAAAGGGTCCTCAGTGGACTACGTGCGCTCTGACAAAAGGATCACCTCGGCGAAGATCGTCGTCGCCGGGGGGTTCGGGGCCGGCAAGACGACGTTCGTCGGTGCCGTCTCGGAAATCGACCCGCTGCGGACCGAAGCCCTCATGACGTCGGCGGCGGTCGGCGTCGACAAGACCGAAGCGGTACCGGGGAAGTTCGCCACCACGGTGGCGATGGACTTCGGCAGGCTCACCCTCGCCGAGGACCTCATCCTCTACGTGTTCGGCACGCCCGGCCAGCACCGGTTCTGGTTCATGTGGGACGACCTCGTCTGCGGCGCGGTGGCGGCGATCGTCCTGGTGGACACGCGCCGGCTGGCGGACTCCTTCGCCTCGATCGACTTCTTCGAGTCGCGCGGCCTGCCGTTCCTGGTGGCCATCAACCAGTTCCAGGACACCCGCCAGCACGGGCCGGAGCAGGTGCGCGAGGCCCTCAAGATCCCGGCCGCGGTGGAGGTCGTCACCTGCGACGCGCGGTCGCCGGAGTCGACGAAGCGGACGCTCATCGCCGCGGCCGAGCACGCGCTCGCCGAGCACCACGCCCCCCGATCAAGGAAAGCCTGAAGGAGCCCGGAAAAATGCCCATGGACCACGAAGACTTCGCGATGGGCAACTGGCTCGTCGTGCTCGCCTACCTCACCTCGGTGGTGGGCTGCGCCCTCGGCCTCGCGTGCACGCTGCAGGCGCGGTCCACCGACAGCCCGCGCGCCCGGCTGACCTGGCTGGTGCTCGCGGCGGTGTCCATCGGCGGTGTCGGCATCTGGGTCATGCACTTCATCGCGATGCTCGGGTTTTCCACCCCCGGGCTGCCGGTGCGCTACGACATCCTGCGCACGGCGCTGTCGGCGATCCTCTCGGTGGCCGCGGTGTTCTGCGGGCTGCTGGTGTTCGGCGTCCGCAACCGGTTCGCGTGGAAGCGGCTGCTGCTCGGCGGGCTGCTGACCGGGCTCGCGGTGGCCGTCATGCACTACACGGGGATGTGGGCGGTGCAGGTCAAGGGCACGATCGGCTACGACCCGACGACGGTGGTGCTCTCGGTGGTCATCGCCGTCGTCGCGGCCACGGCGGCGCTGTGGTTCACCGTGGGGCTGGACAAGCTGCTGCCGCGGCTGGCGGCGGGGCTGGTGATGGGCGCGGCGGTCACCGGGATGCACTACACGGGGATGGCGGCGGTGCGCCTGCACTTGGACCCGGGTGCGCCGGACCCGTCCGGTACCGAGGTGTTCTCGTTCCTGTTCCCGGTGTTCGTGCTGGCCGCGCTGGCGATGGCGGTGCCGATCTGCGCGGTGCTGATGGCGACGTCGAGCTCGGAGGCGCCTCGGCACACTTCGGTCGTCTCCTAAGGCCTGTCTCGTAACTCGCGGTGTGGTTGGTGGGGCTGGTGTTGCGGTCAGCCGGTGAGGAGAATGTTGTGCATGTGCGCAATGCCGGACACCGTGTCAGCGAGTGTGTTTGCCGTCCGGCGGTAGTCGCGGAGAATCTTGAAGTTCTTCGTCCGGGACAGGACGTGCTCGACCCGAGCGCGGATCGTGCGGTGAGTCGCGTTGAGGTCTTCCTTCCAGGCCGGCAACTCGGCGCCGTCGCGGGGTTTGCGGTACGGCATGACAACCCCGGGATTGCCTTGGTAGCCACCATCGGCCATGACCGGCCGACTGGTGAGTGTCTCGGCGATGCCGGAGTCGCGGTAGACGGTGCAGTCGTTGCGGCTACCCGGTTGCGGGTCACCGGTGGCGATCACCAGTCTCGTCTCGGCGTCGATCGCGACCTGCAGGTTGGTCGAGTATCGGTAGTTCTTCAAACGGGGTCGCCAGCCGGTGATCTCGCGTGGGTACCAGGGTGCCGTCCACGATCGCCACCGCATCGACCCGGCGTTTGCGGACCGGTGCCAGGGACAGCAATGTGATCACCTGCACCACGCCAATATGATCAATTACCGGCACGACGAGCCCAACACCGGACTACGAGACATCCCTCAGTCGTCGGGAACGCGTAAAATACGCTGCCATATCGCCTGCTGAACGCAAATCTTCCTGTCTGCGGAGGTGCGTCACGACATGAAAAAGGGCCGCCCCGGAGTTTCCCGGGACGGCCTTGACGCGACGTGTCAGCCGAGAACGGGCTGGGGGCGGGTCCGCAGGAACCGCACGCCCGCCGCACCGGCGATGAGCACCGCCGCCACGAGCAGCAACCCCGCAGACACGCCGAGGTGGTGCGCCGGATCCAGGTACCCGTGGTTGGCGGGGTCGTAGGGGGCCGTGACGACCAGGACGCCGCTGCCGCCGAGCACGAGCACCGACGTGAGCGGCCCGGCCGCGACCGCCAGCGCGTCGCGCTCCGCCGGGACCGGCGCCACGGCCGCGACCATCAGCGTGATCGTGGCCGCGAGCAGCGCCAGCAGCACCGAACCCACCACCGAAAGCCGCTGGTCGATCAGTTTCTCCGGGGTCCCGCCGGTGGCGAACGCGGTGATGAGCAGCACCAGCCCCGCCAGCACCCCGAGCCCGGCGGCGATCGGCGTCCGCCGGCGCGACACCGCCGCCACACACCCGGCCGCCACCCCCAGCGCGGCCGCGATCCACCGCGACACCGGGTCGAACGCGGCCGCGTAGAGCGCCAGCATCAGCGGCGCGTTCGCGCTGAGCTGGACCAGCCCCATCACCGCGACGCCGAAGAACACCCGCGCCCCGGCGAGCGCGGCCAGGAGCACGGCGCCCACCAGGATGCCGAGGCCGACGATCGCGGGCAGCACGTCGGGGTGCCGGGCCAGCGAACCGGGCGACACCCCCAGCAGGTCCGCGATCAACGTGTTGTCGACGGAGTAAGCGGCCATCGGGAGCAGCACGGCCCCGACCGCCGCCACAGCCAGCCTGGGCCGCATCCGCTCCGGCGGAGTCCAGTCGCTCCGCAGCCGGACGGTCAGGACGGCGAGCACAGCACCGCCGAGCCCGACGACGGTGAACGCGAGCTGCCAGGACGTCTTGCTCTCGAACGAGCCGAGCCACGGACTCCCGATCAGCGCCGCCGCGAACACCTGCACGCCGACGGCCAGGCCCGCCACCAGGATCCCGGCGGCACGCGCGCCCTGCCGGAACAACGCCTGTGCCGCGCCCAGCACGGCGATCAGCACCATCGCCGGACCGGCGTGCGCGGCGATCTCCACCGAGACGTGCACGGACAGGGACGGCACCAGCGCGAACACCGCCATCGGCAGCGAAACCACCACTCCGGCCAGCAGCGTCCACGCCCACCAGCGAAGCGTGAACAGCGCGATCAGAATTCCGGCCAGCGGCACGAACTCGGCCGTCAGCGTGTGCCCGCTCCAGCCCGCCGGACCCGCATTCGCCACGAACGGCGGCAGCGGCATGTCCCACTTCATCAGCCAGCTGACCACGACCCCGAGCGCGGCCACGGCCGCGACAGTCGTCAACGCAATAGATCTTCCCCCATTCATGTCCGGACCTTAGCGCGAACCACCAGCCCGGTCACGTCCCGATCATGCCGACCGCCTGCGGGCGCCCGCACCGGAAAGGTCGCACTCGACCTCGTGACGGACGACAGCACCACGCTCCTGCTCGGCGGGCGCATCCACGCCCCGGCCGGGCCGGACGCGACCGCGATGGCGGTCACCGGCGGCACCGTCATCTGGGTCGGGCAGGACGCCCCGGCCCGCGCCCTGCACCCCGGCGCCCGCGAGATCCGGCTCGACGGCGCCTTCGTCGCGCCCGCGTTCGTCGACCCGCACGTCCACGCCACCGCCACCGGCCTGCACCTGACCGGCCTCGACCTCACCGGCGTCCGCGGCGCCGCCGGCCTCCTGGCCGCCGCGCGACGCTGTGATCACCCGCACCACACCAACATGATCAACCACAGGCCCGGTCAGCAGCCCGTCGGGGTTACGAGACATCCCTTTGTCCGGCAGGTGATTTCGTCAGTGCAGGGCCGGGCGGTCACGGGTGCGAAACAAGGGTGAAACAACGCGCGGCCTTTCGCGCACACCGCCTTACTGCAGACGCCAGCCACCACCTTTCCAAAAGGCCGAAAATCCGCTTCTCTCCTTGCCTTCCGGTGGCAAGGGGAGAAGCCTTGTCGCCATTCGAGGGCAAACGGCACTTCTGGAGATCACATGCCGCTCACCGGACGCAGGCTGTCTCTCGACAATCCCGTCCACGAATGCGATCCCGCGTCGGAGACGTACGTCGAGGCTGCGGAACTGCGGCGGTACGGCCAGGTCGTGCCCGTGGTTCTGTTCGGCGGTGTCCGGACCTGGATCACCACGTCGGCCGAGGCGAGCAGGGCGATCTTGGAGGCGAACCCGGACATCGGCAAGGACCCGGCGAACTGGGCGGCTCTGCAGCGCGGCGAGATCCCCGGTTCCTGGCCGTTCCTCACGTTGATCACCGAGAAGAGCATGTTCAACGCCGACGGTGCCGACCACCTGCGGCTGCGCAGGCTGGTCAGCCACGCCTTCACCCACAAACGGATCACCGCCGTCGTCCCGCGGTTGACCGCGATCGCCGACGAACTGCTCGACGGCCTTTCCGGCGACGGTCCGGTCGATCTGAAGACCGCCTACGCCTATCCCTTGCCGATGCGCACGATCTGCGAATTCTTCGGGATCACCGACCCGGACGAGCAGGACGAGCTGCGTGACGAGTACGCCACGATGTTCGACGCCGTCGCCACCCCCGAAGAACGGAGCCGGGCCGCAACCGCCCTCGAAGCCACCCTCGTCCGGCACATCGAGGACAAACGCCGCCACCCCGACGACCGCCTCACCAGTACCCTCATCGACATCCACGAACTGGACGGCGACCGGCTCACCGAGGAGGAACTGCTCGGCACCCTGCACATCATCCTCGCCGCGGGGCACGAAACCACCGTCAACGCCATCATGAACACGGTGGTCGCCCTCCTCACCCACCCCGACCAGCTCGCGCTCCTGCGCGACGGCCGGCGACCGTGGTCGTCCACAGTGGATGCCGGGTTGCGCTGGAACGTGCCGCTCAAATGCGTCTACATGCGCTACGCCCTGCGCGACACCGACATCTGCGGCACGGTCGTCCCCGCGGGCGAACCGATCGCCACCATGATCGCGGGCGCCCAGCGCAACAGCGACACCGCCGACGCACGCTTCGACGTCAGCAGCGACGACCGCGGCCACATCGGCTTCGGCGCCGGTTCGCACTTCTGCCTCGGCGCGCCACTGGCCCGGCAGGAGATCACCATCGGGCTGGAACGGCTCTTCACCCGGTACCCGAACCTGCGCCTCGCCGTCGAACCGGAAGAACTGACCCACATCGTCTCGCCCGCGATCAACGGGCTCACCGCCCTGCCGCTGCACCTCACCTGAACACGGGCCGGCCCGCGCTGCTGTCGTCCTAGTCCGGTGTGGACGTGCTCGGGAAGCGGTCCGGGGCGAAGTGGATGAGGATCGCTTTCGCCGACGCACAGACGGTTTCGCCCGCCTTGAGTTCGGCCGTGGCGTGGAGCTTGCGGCCGTCTCGGGTGACCAGGCGGCCTTCCGCGGTCAGCGGGACCGCGTACGGGGTTCCTCGGTGGTAGTCGACGGCCAGGGAGGCCGTCATGCCCGGGTAGCCTGCTGCCGCTGTTGCCCGGCCCAGTACGTGGTCCAGTACTGCTGCCACCCAGCCCCCGTGCACCCGGCCTGGTGGGCCTTCGTGGGCTGGGCCGAGGAGGACTTCGGCTTCCACCTTCTCCGGGCCTATGTTCTTCCAGGACAAGGGTGGGGCGAGGGGGTTTGCCGGTCCTTCCAGCGGGTTGTTGATGCTCAGGTGGCCGCCGTCCTCCAGGGCGGCCAGGAGGAGGGGGCTTGCTCCGCCTGCTGCTTGGAGAGCTTTGGTGATCGCTTCGATCTGGTCGGCGGCTTTGGTCAGGTCCGCTTTGTCTTCCTGGATGCAGATCGAGGCTTCGATCAGGTCGCGGATTCGGGCTCCCAGACGGGCTCGGGCTGGTGGGATGCCGTTGATGATCGGGTACTCGGGCATGCTCGTCCCCCGCTGTCTGGAAGTAGAACGTGTTTCATTCTAGCGGGGGTGGTTGACGATGTCTTGCCCTGGATTGCAACCCCGAAGCCGGCATTGTGACTACGGCCGGCCGTGTTGGGGCTTCGGATCGGGGTTGCGGGGGGTCTGGGTTCCGTTGTGGTCGGGTTTCGTTGTCACCCGGGCTTTTTCTCGGGTGTTCAGCAAGCTTTGGTGGTCTGCCGGAGGCTGTCGGGCAAGCAAGCTTTGGTGGTCTGCCGAGCGGGGTTTGCTCGTCAGAGTTTTCCTCCGGCTACCGGGGGCATGTCGGGGGCGTCCTCTGTTTCCGTTCCTTGCTCTCGGAACAGGTGGTTCTCCACCTCGAACAGGTTGCCTCCCGCTCGCTCGACCACCGTCAGGAGCGTCGACATCCGGGACACCTCCTCCACCTGTTCCTTCAGGAACCAGTGCACGAACTGCTCGCCCAGGTAGTCCTCCTCCAGGCGGGCGGCCTTGGCCATTGCCTCGATGTCGGCCGTCACCGCTCGTTCCTGGGCCAAGGCCAGCTCGATGGCTTCGTGCGCGCTCGAGAAGTCGTTGCGCACCTCGCCGGTGCCGGGGATGGACACCGGCTCGTTCCGGTCGAGCAGGTAGCGGACCATCGCCAGTGCGTGGTTGCGCTCCTCGATCGACTGGCGGTAGAAGCGCTTGGCCAGCCTGGGGAGGTCGCGGGCGTCGAACCAGACCGCCAGGGCTGTGTACTGCTGGGCTGCCGTGAACTCGTGGCGGATCTGGTTCTGCAGCAGCTCGGCGAACTTCCGGGTTTTGGCCATGCCTCAACTTACGACGGATCCGGGGTCGCCAGCTACGCTCGGTGTGGTGACTCCTCTGCCCGACCTGTCCGGTACGACCGCCTGCGTCACCGGGGCCTCCGGGGTGCTCGGCCGCGGGATCGCGCTCCGGTTCGCCGAAGCCGGCGCGGCCGTCGCGGTGCACCACCGCCGTCCCGGTGCCGGTGACGACGTGGTCGCCGCCATCGAACGGGCCGGTGGCCGGGCTCGGGCCTTTGCCGCCGAGCTCACCGACGACCAGGCCTGTCACGCCCTGCTCGGCGCCGTCGCGGACTGGGGCGGGCGGCTCGACGCGCTCGTCAACAACGCCGGGATCCAGCCCGTCGCCGCCCTCGACGAGCTCGGTGCGGGGGACTGGCGGGCCATGCTCGACGCCACCCTGACGAGCGCGTTCTCCTGTACGCAGGCCGCGGTGCGGCTGATGGGCGACGGCGGGAGCGTCACGCACATCGCCTCGATCGAGGCCCGGCAGCCGGCGGCCGGGCACGTGCACTACAGCTCCGCCAAGGCCGCGCTCGTCATGCACGCCCGGGGTGCCGCGCTGGAGTACGGGCCACGGGGCATCCGGGTCAACACGGTGTCGCCGGGGCTGATCGCGCGGCCCGGGCTGGAGCGGGAGTGGCCGGACGGCGTCGAGCGGTGGCGGCGGGCGGCTCCCCTGGGGCGGCTGGGCACGCCCGGTGACGTCGGGAACGCGTGCGTCTTCCTCGCTTCGCCGCTGGCGTCCTGGATCACCGGTCACGACCTCGTCGTCGACGGTGGGGTCACGGCGCGCCCGACCTGGTGACCGGCCGCGGTCGACCACCGACCTCGGAAACCGGGGAAGCGGCGCACCCCCAGTGCGCCGCTTCCCCGGTTGCTCAGTGGCAGAAGGAGACTTCCGGATACCCCGGCCGGTCGAGCACCGGCCGCGGCTCACCCCGCAGGTGCCGGTCGAAGAACGCGTTCACGTACGTCCGCGTGATCTCCTGCGTCCGCAGCGCGGTCGTCTTCGCGCCGTAGTCGACGCCGAATTCGTCGCCGAACAGGCCCACGTCGGTGAAGGACGCGTGCTGCGCGCCCCGCACGTCGGCCCAGCGCTTCCAGCCGGTGAGCTGCGGCCAGTCCCGCTCCCACGTCGGGTCGCCCGGCACGCAGGCGGTGGCCCCGAGCTGGTGGCCGAGGAACATGAACGGCCGGGCCAGCCCGGTCAGCGGGACGTGGGTCGTGCCGTCGATGTTCATCCCGGCCTTGAGCCTGCGGTCGGCGACCATCGACGGCAGGGTGCTCGCGCCGCCGATGGAGTGGCCGGCCATGCCGATCCGCTCCGGGTCGATCAGGCCCGCCCGGGACCGGGGCAGCGAGTCCAGCACGAACGACACGTCGGTGGCCCGGCCCCGTTCCAGTTTCTCCCAGAAAGCGTCGTCGTGCGGGACTTCGCAGGAGGCGCACCCGGCGAAGCGGCCGTCCGGGAAGCTCTGGCCGGTGTTTTCGTAGGTGTGGCCGACCAGCGCGACGGCGTACCCGTGGCTCGCCAGGTCCTCGGCCAGCGCGCTCAGCGTGGCGCGGGGCTTGGTGTAGCCGGGCGAGAGCACGATCAGCGGCAGGCCGCGGCCCGCCGGGCGGGCGCCGTCGACGGAGTTGGTCACGGTCTCGGCGAGCGTGCCGGGTGGCACGTCGAGGCCGCTGCCCTCCAGCAACGCCGCCGACTCCGCCGGCGTCAGGTACTGCGTCTTCGGCCCCTTCGCCGACGCGGCCGGGTAGAAGAGCGTGACCATCAGCTCCCGGTAGGGGACCGACGGCACCCACGGATCCGGGCGCGAAGTGTCCTTCAGGTACACCGCGGTGCTGCCCACCGGCCGGGCGCCGGTCGGGGCGGGCAGGTACGGCGTCGACGTGCGGGTCAAGGCCACCTCCGGGTACCGGGCGGACGGCTGGTCCAGCAGGGGCTGCGGCCGTCCGCGCAGGTGCTGGTCGAAGAACGCCCGGACGTACGCGGCGGTGATCGCCTGCCCGCGCACGGCCGGGGTGGTCGCGCCGAAGCGGAGGCCCAGCTGCTCGCCCACGAGGCCGATGTCGGTGAACGACGCGTGCACCGTTCCGGCCACGGTGAACTGGCGCTTCCAGCCCGTGAGCTGCTTCCAGGTGTCGTTGCCCGGGGCGGTCGCCCGGCCCAGGAACAGGACCGGCCGGTCGAGCGCGGCGGGCAGCGGGTCGTCCGCCGGGCCGTCGATGGTCGTCCCGGCCTCGAGCCGCGGGTCGGCCGCCAGCGCGGCCGGCACCCCGGCGGCCCCGGCCAGGCCGATCCGGGCGGGATCGACCAGCGCCGCCCACTTCGACCGGAGCAGCTTGTCCAGCACGGCCTTGTCTTCGCCGGCCCCGGGGGCCACGGCGACGAGCGTGCCGTGGCTCGCCAGGTCCTCCGCCAGCGACGTGAGTTCGCCGCGCGGCCGCCGGGCCCCCGGGTCGAGGACGACCAGCGGCAGGTGGTGCCCGGCCGGCGGGGCGTCGAGCACCGAATCCGTGCGGATGCCGGCCAGCACCGACGGCGCCACGCCGGTGATGCCGCCGGAGTCGAGGACGGTTTTCGCTTCGGCTTCGGTCATGAAGCGCGACTTCGGGCCGTCCGCGGAAACCGTCGGGTAGAACAGGGACACCGGGAGGTCCGGTGGCGACGTCGTACCCACCGGCCGGTCGCCGGTCGGTCTGGCCAGCGTGAGCGCCGGGGCCGCCGACGCGGCCGGTGACGTCAGCGCGAGCGTGAGGGCAGTGGTGAGCACGATGCTCGTGATTCTCATCCGATGAACGTCACTTCCGGGTAAGCGGGCGAGGGCGCGGCCAGCAGCGGCTGCGGGCGGCAGCGCAGGTGCCGGTCGAAGAAAGCGCTTACGTAGTTCCGCGTGACGGTGAGCGCGCGGTAGGGGTCGATCGAGTCGCCGATGTCGACGCCGAGCTGCGCGGCGAGCACGCCGAGGTCGGTGAACGACGCGTGGACCGTGCCCGACACCATGATCCAGCGCTTCCAGCCGGTCAGGTGCGTCCAGTCGGTTTCCCAGTCGTCGTACGGCCCCGGCGCGCCCGGCGTGTAGTTGTCCATGCTGCCCACGAACATGAACGGCCGGGACAGCCCGGACGCCGGGAGCGGGACGTGGACGCTGCCGTCGAGGTCGGCCCCGGCACGGATCCGCGGGTCGGCCAGCATCGCCTGGGTGGTGATCGCGCCGCCCGCGGAGTGGCCGGTCATGCCGATCCGCTGCGGGTCGATCAGCGCGCCCCACTTCGAAGCCAGCAGGGAGTCGAGCACGAACGACGTGTCGCGGGTGCGGACCTGCGCGAACTTCTCCCAGAAGCCGGGCTGGTCGTCGACCTCGCAGGCGGCGCAGCCGGTGACGTGGCCGTCGGGGAAGGTCGTGGCGCGGTTTTCATAGGTGTGGTCGATCGCCGCCACGGCGTACCCGCGGCTGGCGAGGTCCTCGGCCAGCGCGGTGAGCGTGGCCCGCGGCTGGGTCCAGCCCGGGGACAGCACGACCAGCGGCAGGCTGTGCCACCGCCCGGCGGGTTTCGCGTCGACGACGGCGTTCGTCCGGACCGTGCTGAAAACGTCCAGCGGCAGGCCGGGGATGTTCTGCCGTTCGAGGTTGTGCTGTGACTCGAGCGGGGTCATGTACTGCTTCTTCGGGCCTTCTCCCGAGGCCGCCGGGTAGAAGACGGAGACCATCAGCTCCCGGTAGGGCACGGTGGTCACCCACGGATCGGGCCGCGAGTTGTCCACAAGGGACAGTGTGGTGACGCCGACGGGCGAGTGGCCGGTCGGACGGGGCAGGTACGGCGTCGTGGCCGCCGAAGCGGGCGCCGACAGAGCAACGGTGAGTGCGGTGGCCACCGCGAGCGTGCGCATGATTCCCCCAGTCGGAATCGTCAGGACAGGTGGCGGAGACGGCGGAAGCAGAACCAGGTGAGCAGGGCGGTCAGCGCGAGGTAGAGCGCGAGTTCGAGCCACTGCAGCGGCCAGAACCGCGAGCCCGGCTGGTAGGTCACGCGCTGGTGGTAGCCGTGTTCGCCCAGGCGGGCCACGCACGCCTGGATGTCACCGCGCTCCGGCGGAGCGGCCCCCGGCCGCGGCGAGCAGGCCTGCAGGAAGTCCGGCATCGAGGTGACCACGTTCCCGGACGGGTCGAGGGTTTCGTTCGCCAGCTCCCACGCCCCGGCCGGCTTCCGCACGCCGATCTCGGTGATCCCCTGCTTGTCGTTGCCGGTGATGTTCGTGATGTTCTCGGGCGTGATCGCGACGGTCTCGGTCTGCGGCGGCACCAAGTACGGGCGCACCAGCAGCGGGACCGCGAGCAGCACCGCGGCGAGCGCGACGACGGTGACGGCCATCGCGGCCACCGTCCGCCGCAGCACCATGCCCACCGCGACGCCGAGGACGAGCGCGAAAGCGGCGTAGCCGATCGGGGCGATCCCACGCGCGCCGAACACCACCGGCGCGATGCGGGCGAGCATCCCACGGTCGGTCTGGACCGCGGAGAGCGCGTCGATCGGGCTGGCCCACCAGGAGACCGCCGTGCTCAGCACCGCGGCGGCGAGCATCGCGGCGAGGAGGCCGAACCCGAGCTTGGTGGTGAGCCACCGCTTCCGCGTGACGGTCTGGTTCCACACCAGGCTGTGCGTGCCGCTCTCCAGCTCGCGGGTGATCATCGGGACGCCCCAGAACACGCCGATCACCGCGGGCAGCAGGTACAGCACCAGGATGGTGCCGCCGAAGAGGGCGTCCTGATCGGAGAAGTCCGTGCGCCCGACCAGTTCCGGCCCGGTGATCGCGAGCACGACGGCGATCGCGGCCAGGCCGGCGAGCATCGACAACGCCGGGGTGCGGAACTGGCGCCAGGTCAGCCAGGTCATCGGAGGACCTCCAGGGCGGGGCGGGCGGCGGTGGGGTTGCTCATGTACTCGAGGACGAGGTCCTCCAGCCCGATCCGCCCGACCGTCCACGCGGGATCGAGGATCGGCGCTTCGGTGCGGACGAGCACGGTGGTCTGGCGGTCGGTGTGCGTCGCCGAGACGACGTGCTGGTCCGCCGGGAGCGTGTCGAGGTCGCGGCGCGGCCCGGACAGCCGGTGGTGGGTGGCGAGCAGCGTCTCCACCTCGCCGATCACCCGGACCTGCGAAGCCACCAGGACGACGAGGTGGTCGCAGACCCGCTCGAGGTCGTTGACCAGGTGTGAGGACATCACGACCGACAGCCCGTGCTCGGCGACGGCTTCCATCAGGTCCTGCAGGAACTCCCGGCGGGCCAGCGGGTCCAGCGCCGCGACCGGCTCGTCGAGCAGCAGCAGCTCGGGCCGCTTGGCGATGCCGATCGTGAGCGCCAGCTGCGCGCGCTGGCCGCCGGAGAGCTTGCCCGCGGCCTGCTTCGGGTCCAGCCCGAGCCGTTCGATCCGCTTTTCGGCCAGCGAGGCGTCCCAGCCCGGGTTGAGGTGGGCGCCGAGCCGCAGGTGGTCCTCGATGGACAGTCCACTGTAGACCGGCGTGTTCTGTGCGACGTAACCGACCTTGGCCAGCTGCTCCGGGCCGCTGCCCGGCGACCCGCCGCACACCTCGATCGTGCCGGTGGTCGGCTCCAGCATGCCGGCCGCGATGTTCAGCAGCGTCGACTTGCCCGCCCCGTTCGGGCCGACCAGCCCGGTGACGTGGCCGGCTTCGATCTCCAGCGTGCAGCCGGAGAGCGCTTGCTTGCGCTTGTACTTCTTGCCCAGGCCCTGGGCTTTCAGGACGGTCACGCTATTCCCTCTCTTGCGGAGTCGCGAAACGTGGACATCAGCAGGGCCTCGATGCTCTCCTCGTCGAGACCGGCCTTGCGGGCCTTGCCCAGCCAGCGGCGGAGGTCCTGCCGCAACGGCCCCATCGCGGCGAACGAAGCGCCGCCGTTCAAGGTCGCCGTCACGAACGTGCCGACGCCGGGACGGGCCGAGACCAGGCCGTCGTGCTCCAGCTCGCGGTAGGCCTTCAACACGGTGTTCGGGTTGATCGCGAGGCTCGCGACCACGTCCTTGACCTTCGGGAGCTGGTCTCCCTCGGACAGCAGGCCGAGGCGCAGCGCGTGCCGCACCTGCTGGACCAGCTGCTGGTACGGCGACAAGCCGGACCTGGTGTCCAGGTGGAACTCGATCATCGGCAACTCCATTTAACTAGTTGCCTAGTACTATAGCTAAGCGAGGTCGTCGAGCGCCAGTGTCATTCCGGGGCTCCGCCCCGGGCCGGGGGCTCCGCCACCCGGAACCCCCGAAAAGCCGCAGTGATCTTTTTCGGCGGCCGGAGCCAACCTCGCCACCCACTCGGCCGTCTGTGGTGGTGATCGTTTCCCTTCTTCGAGAGGAACTTTTCGTGCGTCGTTTTTCTGGGGGAGCCGTCGTGCGCGGCGTGGTCGTCGCGCTCGGTGTCTCGATGGCCGTCGTGGCGGGACCGGCGGTCGCGTCGGCTTCGGTGGACAGCGTTCCGACGCCGCAGCTGAGCTGGGCCGACTGCGCCGACGGGTTCCAGTGCGCCAAGGCATCCGTGCCGCTGGACTACGACCGGCCGTCGGGTGCGAAGATCGACCTCGCGCTCATCAAGCTGCCCGCGACCGACCCGAAGCACCGGATCGGCTCGCTGTTCGTCAACTTCGGCGGCCCCGGCGCGTCCGGCCTGCAGCGGCTGCGCGAGCGCGGCAAGTGGCCGTGGCTGTTCTCCGACGAGCTGCGCGCGCGGTTCGACCTGGTCTCGTGGGACCCGCGGGGGATCGCCAACAGCACGGCGGTCCGCTGCTTCGACACCCTGGCCGAGCAGCAGGCGTTCTTCGGGTCGTTCCCCGAGATGCCGGGCGATGCCAGTGGCAACGCGGCCTTCTACGCCAAGTCGAAGGAGCTCGCCGACCGCTGCTCGGCGAAGGCGGGCCCGATCCTCGAGCACGTCTCGACGGCCAACACCGCGCGTGACCTGGAACTGCTGCGCCGCGCGGTCGGCGACCCGAAGCTGAACTACCACGGCATTTCCTACGGGACACAGCTCGGGGCGACCTACGCGAACCTGTTCCCGAACCGGATCCGGGCGATGGTGTTCGACGGCACCATGGACTTCGCAGGCAACTCGACCGGGCAGAACGGCAACGGCAAGAGCGTCCCGCTGGACACCCGCCAGGACGTCGCGACCGGGATCGCGCAGACCTTCGAGCAGTTCCTGCGGCTGTGCACGGAAGCGGGGCCGAAGTGCGCGTTCTCTTCGGGTGACCCGAAGGCGAAGTGGGCCGCGCTGACCGCCCGCGCGAAGCAGGCCCCGATCGTCAGCGACGGCGAAACGTGGACGTATTCGGGCATCATCAACGCGGCGGCGGACCTGTCCGACTCGCGCGGCTGGGCGGACATCGCCACGCTGCTGCAGCGTCTTTACGACGCGCCGGCCACGCCGTCCCTGCGTTCGGCGGCAGTCAAGGGGGAGCAGTACGTTTCGAACCGGACCGAAGCGTTCAACGCCATCCAGTGCTCCGACAGCGACGTGCCCACCGACCCGGCGGTCTACAGCCGGTACGCGGAGTCGGAGGACCAGCGCGTGCCGTACTTCGGGCGGATCGCGGTGCTGGACATGATGAGCTGCGCGTTCTGGCAGGCGAAGGACACCGACCGCTACACCGGGCCGTGGAACCGCCCGACGTCGGCGGAGATCCTCGTGCTGAACAACCGCTACGACCCGTCGACCCCGCTCCACGGCGCCCGCGACGGCGCGGCGGAACTGGCGCGGGCGCGCGTGTTCGTGACCGAGGGCTACGGGCACTCGTCGATGTACGTGCCGAGCACGTGCACGGAGAAGGTCAAGCGGGAGTACCTGATCTCGGGGACCTTCCCGGCGGCGGGCCAGACCTGCACGATCGACGCCAGCCCGTTCGCGGGCTGAATTCCTGGCGGCGGGCCGCGCCGGAGCCGGTGCGGCCCGCCTTCGCTGAAAGACCTGCGGACGGGCCGAGCGTCGCGATGATGTTGCGGGCCGGCGGTTCCCTGCCGGTAGGAGTGCGGTCGTGGGGTCGGCGCGCGCCCGGAACCGGCGGCGAGGCGAGGTCGGGCGCGGCGTCGTCGTCGCCAGGGTGTTGAAGTGGGCGCCGTGGCGCTCCGGCTCGCGCCCGGCCCGGCGGGCCGCACCGGAGCCGGTGCGGCCCGCCGCCACGAAGGCGTTCCGCAGCGCGGTCGGGCAGAATCGCGGAAATGGCGCACACTGTCCGGCCGCTCGACGCTTCGACGTGGGCGGCGTTCGCGGAACTCGTCGAGCGCAACAACGGCATCTTCGGCGGCTGCTGGTGCCTGGGCTTCCACCCGGAACGCGGCCGGCGCGGGCCGGAGCGCCGCACGATCAAGGAAGAGCGCGTCCGGACCGGTGGGGCGCACGCCGCGCTCGTGTTCGACGGGGATGGCCTCGTGCAGGGGTGGTGCCAGTACGGCAGCCCCGAAGAGCTGCCCGGCATCAAGCACCGGCGGGCCTACGACAAGGACTCGCCGCCGCGGCCGGACTGGCGGATCACCTGCGTCTTCGTCGACAAGAAGCACCGCGGCCACGGTGTCGCCCGCGCGGCGCTCGCCGGCGCGCTCGACCTGATCGCGCAGGCCGGCGGCGGGCTCGTCGAAGCCGTCTCCGAAGTGACCGACGGCCGGGCCGCGCCGGGCCGGTTCCTGTTCACCGGCACCGTGGAACTGTTCGAAGACTTCGGGTTCGCCCGCGGGCGGCAGCTCGGCACGCACGCGTGGATCGTGAGCCGGCTGCTCGGCTCGGAACGAGGGGGGAACGCATGACTTCCCGGCAGGACGGCGACACGTGGGACCTCGCGTCCAGTGTTGGCGCGACCGCGACGATGGCCGCGGCGGCGCGGGCGATGGCGGGCCGCTCGGATCCCGCGCGCATCGACGACCGCTTCGCCGAGCCGCTCGTCCGGGCCGTCGGCGTCGACCTGCTCACCCGGCTGGCGAGCGGCGAAGCGGCGCCCGGCGAGCTCGTCGAGCAGGTGTGGATCGACGTGGCCAAGGTGCGGACCCGGTTCTACGACGGGTTCTTCCGCGAGTCGGCGCTCCGGCAGGCCGTGATCCTGGGCGCGGGACTGGACTCCCGAGCGTACCGGCTGCCGTGGCCGGCCGGGGCCGTCGTGTACGAGCTCGACCGGCCGGAGGTGCTCGAGTTCAAGACCCGCACCCTGGCCGGGCTGGGCGCCGAGCCGGCCGCCGACCGGCGGGTGGTGGCGGCCGACCTGCGGGAGGACTGGCCCGCCGCGCTGGCCGGCGCCGGCTTCGACCCGCGGCAGCCGACCGCGTGGAGCGCCGAGGGCCTGCTGGGCTACCTGCCGCCGGACGCGCAGGACCGGTTGCTCGACACGATCACCGGGCTCAGCGCGCCGGGCAGCAGGCTGGCCACCGAGAGCCGGCCCACCCCGCGGCCGGGCGACGAGGAGAGGACGAAGGCGGGCCTGGACCGGATCTCCGGGCGCTGGCGCGAGGAGAGCTTCGACACCGACATGGCGAAGCTGCGCTATTTCGGTGAACGCCACGAAGCGGAGCCCTACCTGGCCGGTCGGGGCTGGGTGCTGACCGGGAACACCGTCCGCGAGCTGCTCGCCGCCCACGGGCTCGCGTCACTGGGCGACGACGACCTGCGCACGGGCGACGTGCGGTACGTCAGTGGCGTTCTCCCCCGGATGTGGCGCCCGGCTTGACAGCGGGCCGCCGCGTCTCGCACTATGCGAACAAGTGTTCGATAAGTGTTCTGGGTTCGCCTGGTAGGCGTCTCCGGTACGAGTACGTGGTGCTGGAGGTGAGCGGCGGTGGCGGTGCCGGAGGCGCTTTCGGCCATCCCCGGGGTCCGCACGGCGGCGCAGCTGCGGGCGCCGGAAGACGGGCAGCTGCTGACGGTGCTGCCCGAGCTGGCCGGCCTGCTCCCCGGCGGCGGGTTGCGGCGCGGCAGCACGATCGCGGTGCGCGGAGCGACGTCGCTGGTGCTGGCCCTTGTGGCGGCGGCGACCCGTGAGGGGTCCTGGGCCGCGGTGACCGGCCTGCCGGAGCTCGGCCTGGCGGCCGCGGCGGAACTCGGTGTCGACCTGGAGCGCGTCGCGCTGGTGCCGGAGCCGGGCGCGGAGCTGGTGGCGGTGCTGTCGGCCCTGGTGGACGGCTTCGACCTGGTGGTCCTCGGCCCGGTGCCGGTGCCCTCGCAGACGGCCCGCAGGCTGGCGGGGCGGGTCCGCAACCGCGGAACGGTCCTGCTGACGGCGGGCCCGTGGCCGGGGGCGGACCTGGAGCTGAGCGTGTCACGCCGCCGCTGGCACGGCCTGACCCAGGACGGCCACGGTCACCTGCAGGCCCGCGACGTGCTGGCGACGAGCCGAGGCCGCGGCGCGGCGGCGCGGCCGTCGGCGGTGGGGTTGCAGCTGCCCGGTCCGGAGGGGGCGGTCGCGGGAGGCCGGAGCAGCGGGCAGGGACGACGGCTGGCCGGGGTGGCCGGGTGAGTTCGGCGGCGTGGCTGGGGTTCCGGGCCGGCCGGGGCCGGGGATGAGTGCGGATTTCGGCCGGACGCTCGGCCGCCGCTGGAAAATCACGCGTGCTTGGGAGGGCATCACGTGTGATTGGAGGGGCGACACGCGTGTCTGGGAGGGCATCGGGGTGATGCCCCGGCAATCACACGTGATGCCTCTCTGGACACGGGTGATGCCCCAGGGCGCACGGGTGATGCCTGTTGGCGCACGCGAAGCAGCCCTCGCTGCGGGCGGCGATCGGCTGGGGCGCGAGTGGGGCGGAGCGCTCGCCGGTCGGGTGGGGGATGAGTGCGATGGGGGTCGGCCGGGGTGGGTCGCGCCGGTGGGCGTCTCCCCGCGCGTTGCGGCCGCGTCGCTTTCGCCTCGGCGGCGGGAGCCGTCCGCCGGATGAGTGATGCGCCACGGTTGCTCGTGCTGTGGTGCCCGGACTGGCCCGTCGTCGCCGCCGGGGCCGCCGCCGGGACTTCGCCCGGCTCGCCCGCCGCCGTTTTCTCCGGGAACCGCGTCGTTGCCTGCTCCGCCTCCGCGCGGCAGCAGGGCGTCGGACGGGGGATGCGGCGGCGGGACGCCCAGTCTCGGTGTCCGGCCCTCGTCGTGCACCAGCACGATCCCGATCGCGATGCCCGGCTGTTCGAACCCGTGGCCGCCGCGGTGGAAGCGCAGGCCGTCGGGGTCGAGGTCGTGCGGCCCGGGCTGGTTGCCGTGCCCGTCGACGGTGCCGCCGGGTACTTCGGCGGGGAGGCCGCCCTCGCCGAGCTGCTCATCGACGAGGTCGCCGCGCGGGCCGGGGTCGAATGCCAGGTCGGGGTGGCCGACGGGCTGTTCGCCGCCACGCTCGCCGCCCGCCGGTCGGCGCTCGTCCCGCGGGGGCGGGCGGCGGAGTTCCTCGCGCCGCTCTCGATCACCGAGCTGAACCAGCCCGGCGACGACCGCGGTGAGCTCGTCGACCTGCTCAAACGGCTCGGGCTGCGCACGCTCGGCGCGTTCGCCGCCCTCGCCGAGCGCGACGTCGCCGGCCGCTTCCCGAGCGACGCCATCGTCGCCCACCGGCTCGCCCGCGGCCGGTCCGAACGTCCGCCGCTGCGCCGGGCGCTGCCGCCGGATCTCGCCGTCACCGAAACCTTCGACGAGCCCCTCAAGCGGGTCGACGAAGCCGCCTTCGTCGCGAAGACGCTCGGCGAACGCTTCTTCGCCGGTCTCGCGAACCACGGCCTCGCCTGTACCCGCCTGGCCATCGTCGCCATCACCGAAGCCGGCGAAGAACGCGTACGCGTCTGGCGGTGCGCCGAGCCGCTCACCGCCCGCTCGACGGCAGACCGCGTGCGCTGGCAGTGCGAAGGCTGGCTGACCACCCGCGACCGGCCCACCGCCGGCATCGTGCGGCTGCGCCTCGACCCCGAGGAGGTCGTCGGCGGCCAGGCCCTGCAGCTGCAGCTCGGCTCGGTGGGCCGCGACGCCGACGCCGCCGAACGCGCCGGCCGCGCGCTGGTCCGCATCCAGGGCCTGCTGGGCCCGGACGCGGTGGTCACCCCGCTGCTGGACGGCGGCCGCGGCCCGGCCGAGCGCGTCCGGCTGGTCCCGTGGGGCGAGCCGCGCCGTCCGCTCGCCGCGGACCGCCCGTGGCCGGGGCGGCTGCCCGCGCCCTCGCCGACGGTCGTCCCGCCGCGTCCGGTGCCGGCCGAGGTGCTCGACGCGGTCGGTGACGTCGTCCGCTGCACCGCGCGCGGCGAGCTCGGCTACCCGCCGTCGACGGTCGCGGTCGACGGGGGACCGCCGCGCCGGGTCATCGGCTCGGCCGGGCCCTGGGTGGTGCACCCGGCCCTGCCCGGCCGCCGCGGCGAGCGCCCCCTCGCCCGGATCCAGGTGGTCCTGGAAGGCGACACCGCCCCGGACGGCGACATCGCCCTGCTGCTGAGGGCCACGGTCGGCGAGGATCCGCGGTGGATCGTGGAGGGTTGCTACGACTAGCAGCGGGACGGCGCCCGTCGGCGCGGGTCGGTGGCGATCCACAGTGGACTATGGCGAGCTGATACGGCAACAGTGCGCCGGGGCGGGCGGGACCGCAGCCTCGGCGTGGATCGTGGAGGGCTGCTACGACTAGCAACGGGCCGAGCGGAACCGCACCCTCGGCGCGGTCGCTGGCGATCCACAGTGGACCGCTGCGAGTTGCCGGCGCCCGCCGGGCCGCACCACACGTCTCGGCACCGTCCGCGGGGTCGCGAACCGGAGAGAAATGCCGCAGTCCGCCGAACCCGCCCCTCAGCCCACCGCGACCAACATGGCCTCGACCTTCTCCGCCCGCTCAGGCAGCCCGACCGCCCGCCACAGCTCCACCGCCAGACCCAGGTGGTGCCGCGCCGCCGCCGTCTCGCCCAGTTCGTGCTCCAGCTCGCCCAGCCGCTGCCAGCACGCCGCCTCGTTGCTCCGGTCACCGTTGGCCCGGAACACGTGGGCCGCTCGCTGGAGGGCCGAATCGGCCCGAGGGCCGTCGCCCAGCTCGGCGTAGATCGCGCCCAACCTCTGGTCCGTGTACGCGCCGCAGCGCTCGTCGCTGATCTCGCTGAAGATCGTCAGTGCTTCGGTGAGGTCGTGCAGCGCGGCCGCCGTCTCGCCGGTGTCGAGGTGGTAGCGGCTGAGCGTGCGGAGGATCACCGCCTGCCGGTGGCGGTCGCCGAGGCTGCGGGCGATGCGCAGGCCCTCCTCGATCCACGGGCCGGCGTCGCCGGCGCCCTGGTCGAAGCCGATGATGCCGATCGCCGTGCGGAGCTGGGCCTCCGCCTGGCGGTGGCCGGCCGCCACCACGTGCTCCAGCGCCTCCTTGTCGGTCGCCAGTGCCTCGTCGAGCTCGCCGCGGACGCGGTGCACCGTGCCCAGGCTCGCCAGCGCCAGGCCTTCGCCGCGCCGGTCGCCGATCGCCCGGTACAGCTGCACGCACCGGTGCAGGTCCTCGCGGGCCTCGGCCATTTCGTCGAGGTAGATGTGCACCTGGCCGAGCCCCTGCAGCAGCGCCGCTTCGCCGTGGGTGTCGCCGGCCGCGGTGACGGCCTCCAGCGCGACCTGGTGGCTGCGGTTCCAGTCCTGGTAGAGGCTGCGGTGGTCGTAGTACGGCACCGCGGCGACCGCCAGCTCCCAGGCCAGGCCGGCCATCCCCCACTCGGCGGCGAGCCCGATCGCCCGCAGCAACGTCCCGCGCTCGGCGTCGAACCAGGCGATGGGGTCGACGACCGTGTAGTCCGGGACCCAGCGCGGCGAGCGGCCCGGCGTCGGCCGGAACAGGCTGGGGTAGCACAGGTCGCGGGCCTGCTCGGCGAGGGCGAGCCAGGCGGCGAGGACCCGTTCCACCGCCGCCCGGCGGTCCTCGGCCGGGTAGTGCTCCTGCGCGCCTTCCGCCGCGTACGCGCGCAGCAGGTCGTGCAGCCGGTACCGCGGCTGGCCCGCGCGATCGGTCGTCACCAGGCGCACCAGGCAGGCGTCGACCAGCGCGTCCAGCACCTCGTCGCCCGCCGGGGCGCCCAGCAGCGGGCCGATCACCCACGCGGGGAGCGTTTCCGCGCCCAGCAGGCCCAGCAGCCGGAACGCCCGGACGGCCTCCTCGGGCAGCAGCCGCAGGCTCAGGTCGAAGTTGGCCCGCACGTCGAGGTCGCCGACCCGCAGCTCGCGCAGCCGCTTCGACTCGTCCTCCAGCCGTTCGCGCAGCACCTGCAGGGTCCACGCCCGCCGGTTCGCGAGCTTCGCCCCGGTGATCCGCAGCGCCAGCGGCAGGCGGCCGCACAGCCGGACGATCGCGTCGGCCTGCTCCGGTTCCCGTTCGACGCGCTCGGCCCCGGCGATCCGGGCGAGGAGGTCGCGGGCGTCTTCGTGGGACAGCACGTCCAGCTCGAGGTGCTCGGCCCCGGCCAGGTCCGCCAGCCGGTGCCTGCTGGTGACCACCACCGCGCAGCCGCCGGACGGCGGCAGCAGCGGCCGCACCTGCTGGGCACCGGCGGCGTCGTCGAGCAGCACCAGCATGCGGCGATCGGCCAGCCGCGACCGGTACAGGGCCGCGCGTTCGTGCAGGCCGGGCGGCATGACCGCGTCCGTGACGCCGAGCGCGCGCAGCAACTCGGCCAGCATCATCGCGGGGTCGCGCGGCACGGCGGAGGTGCCGGCCAGGTCGAGGTAGAGCTGGCCGTCGGGGAACGCGTCACGGGCTTCGTGCAGCGCGCGCACGGCGAGCGCCGACTTCCCGGTCCCCGGCGCGCCGGCGACGACCACCACCCCGCGCCGCTGCAGCAGGTCCAGCAGCTCGACCAGGGGCCCGGCGCGGCCGGTGAAGTCCGGGATGTCCGCGGGCAGCTGGGCGACCGGCCGCTGCTCCCGGGTCGCGGTGACCAGGTCGAGCGCGGGGTCCGCGCGCAGGATCTGCGCGTGCACGCGACGCAGGCCGGGCCCGGGGTCGGCGCCGAGCTCCTCGGCCAGCAGGCGCTGCATGTCGTGGAACACCGCGAGCGCGTCACCCTGGCGGCCGCTGCGGTAGAGCGCGAGCATCAGCAGCTCCCGCGCGCGTTCGCGGTACGGGTGCTCGTCGGCCAGCCGGGACAGCTCGGCGACGGCCGGCGCGTGCTCCCCGCGCAGGAGGTCGAGCTCGGCGAGGTCCTCCAGCGCACCCAGGCGGTACTCCTCCAGCCGGGCACGTTCGGTGACGGCCGCGGGGGTGTCGATGCCGCTGAAGGCGGGCCCGCGCCACAGCGTCATCGCCTCGGCGAGGTGCTGCCGGGCGGCCGCCAGGTCGCCGTCGCCGCGGGTCTCGCGCGCCTGGGCGAGCCGGGCGGCGAACCGGTCGCTGTCGAGCTGGCCGGGCGCCACCCGCAGCAGGTACCCGGTGCCCACCGTCTGCAGCGCGCCGTCGTCGAGCTCCAGCGATCGCCGCACGTCACCGACGTACTTCTGGACGAGGTTGACCGCACTGCGCGGCGGCTGCGCACCCCAGGCGGCCTGGATGATCTGCTCCCGGTCCACCCGCCGGTTCGCGTGCAGCAGCAGCACGCCGAGCACCCGGAGGCACTTGCCCGGCCCCACCTCGACCGGGGCCGCACCGTGCCAGGCGGTGATCGGTCCGAGCACGCCGAAGCGAACATCACGCATGGAAACGCCCCCTCCCCGTCCGCGAGGGTACCTCCGACCGGCCACGTTCCGTAAGACTGCAGTGCGGCTGCAGTGAACGCTGCCAGGCTCCGGGCGCCGGCTCGGCCACGGTCCGGCGTGAGGGGGAGTCACGATGGGAACCAGCACGAAGGCGCGCCGGGGTCCGGGCCACGAGGCGAAAGGGGGCGTTGCCACGCGGTCCCGGTCCGCGTGCCGCAGCCTGCCCTGATGCCGGCGGTGCCGTGAAGCCCCCGCGCCGGATCGCGGCCGTGCTCGCCGTCGTGCTGCTGAGCGCGGCGGAGGTGGCGACGACCGCGCCGCCCGCCGCCGCGGTGACGACGTCGTACGCCCCGGTGCCCGAGGTCGTCACCACCGTCCGGTGGACGTCCGTCGTCGTGGTCGACGCCCACTTCCACCGCCGGCTGCGGATGGTCCGGCTGACCCGGGCGTTTTTCCTCAGCCCGTGATGCCGCCCCCGGACGGCGGCGGTGGGTGGTGGCCGCCGAAGGGGGTCAGCCAGGGCAGCTGCCCGAACGAGGGCGCCGTGGTGAACGCGGTGGCCGGGACGGTGACCTCGACCTCGTACTCGTCCATGGCCACGCTGTCCCTCGCGACCGGCGCCGGTTCTTCGGCCCGTTCCGCGCCGAGGTGCACGCGTTTGGCGTCCGGAGTGCCTTCGAGCCGCTCGGCCGCGGGCCGTTTCCTGGTCAGCGTGAGCTGCAACGGCGCGCTGAACCGCGGCACGTCCCGGCGGTTGCGCAGCACGGCCACCGGCCGGTTGCCCCGGTGCAGCGTCACCCAGCCCTGCACCGGCTCCAGGAGGTCGAACAACCGGTTCAGCTCGCCGGCGCGCAACGGGACGAACGCGGCGAACCGGGGCAGCGGCATGCGGACGGAGAACTGCGACGGCATGCCGGTACCCGGTGCCAGTGCCGAATGGCCGGACAGCCCGGGCGGCAACGGCGCCCGGCCCGGCAGCAGCAGCCGATCCGGCAGCCCGGTGCCCGGCATCAGGCGCGGCGGGCCGAGGGCGATGAGCTGGTTCATGCCGGGGTGGCGGCCGCGCAGCCCGGCTTCCCGGCGCCAGTCCTGG
Organism: Amycolatopsis sp. NPDC004169; assembly: GCF_040610315.1. Taxonomy (NCBI): domain Bacteria; kingdom Bacillati; phylum Actinomycetota; class Actinomycetes; order Pseudonocardiales; family Pseudonocardiaceae; genus Amycolatopsis; species Amycolatopsis sp. NPDC004169. The sequence continues at coordinate 108,968 of NZ_JBEXMD010000019.1, read as the reverse complement.
CCCCGCTGCTGCCCGAGCAGTTTGTCCACGACCCGGCCGGTCAGCGGGCTGAACTCCACCCGCAGCGGCTCGTCCTCCGGGATGGAGCCCAGTTCGCTGTGCCGGTCGGTGCAGACCTCGATCACGATCCGCTCGGCCAGCACCAGGTCCCTGGCCTCGGCGGTGAACCGGGCCCGGATCCGGCCGTGGTTGCCCACGTGCCACTTCTGGAGCCGGCTTTCGTAGGGGATCATCTGCGAGTTGGCCGAGAAGGTGCCCGCCAGCAGGTTGCCGGAGTCGGTCCCGCCGCCGATCTGGGCGCCGCGGATGTGCAGCCATTCCCAGTTGTCGGCGTTCACGGGCACCGGCCCGCCGTTGGCGGCCCGGTGGGCGTTGTGGAACGCGGCCGCGCCGTAGGCGCTCCACTTCTTCATCGCCTCGTCCTGGCTGCCCTCCCGGCCACCGGCCAGGTCCCCGACCCAGCCGGTGCTCACCGGCGCGGCGCGGATCGAGTCGTACGAGCTGTTGAGCCGCCGGATCTCGGCCGGGTCGGTCAAGTTGTGGAAGGTCTGGCTGTACTGCATGCCGTTGACCCGGGGCTTCCGCCCGCCGCGCGGCCGGGCCACCACCGTGGACACGTAGAGGTAGCCGTTTCCCTGGGCGAACTGCGCGCCGGCGTCCTGGGCGGCCAGCTTCGGGCTGGTCAGGTCCTGGGTGGGCGCCGCCGTGACGCTGCTGTAGTCGCCCAGATCGGCGTCGTCGATGCCGAAGCCGCGCTTCAGGACGTCGTTCTTGTCCGTGTAGCTGTTGTCGAAGTACAGGGTGCCTTCCGCGTGGGGCAGGCGGGAACCGCCGCCCTCCCGGCGCAGGACCGGGCCTTGCGCGGTGCCCAATTCGATGAGCCCCCTGATGATGCCGATCCCTCCCGGAACCCAGGGGACGACCACCGCGAGCGGACGGCCGGCGGTGTTCTGCTCCTGCCAGACGGTCCCGACCTGCAGCCGGAAGTTCCGGTGGTGGTCGTGCGAGGGCCTGATGATCCAGTCGGTGTGGAACGTCTTGCCGGCGCAGAACGCCTGGAAGCCGGCCAGCTTGGCGTAGTCCATGAAGACACCCAGGTTGCTCGTCCCGCCGACGTTGCCGACGAACGCGAGATCCTGGGGTACCACCTTGTCCCGGTAGACGTAGTCTTCCGGGTCCTCCAGCCACGGCCGCCGCTGCACGACCACGTCCGGCTGCGGGTTTGCCGGTCGGGGCGGTTTCGGCGCGAGCAGGCCGGTGACGGCCCGGTTGCCTGCCGCACGTTGCAGCGCGAGCAGTCCCGGTGCCGTCTTGGCCGCGCGGCGGGCGGGACTCGGTGGCGGGGCCGGTTCGCCGGCCGTCTTCAGGTACTCCGGCAAGGAGGGCCTCCTCCGCTCGCAGCCTGACCACTGAGCGTACGCCGGGTGATTCCGGTGCGTAATGTCCACACGGGCAGTCATCGTTGCCCCCGGTGATCCAGCCGAGCGTGTCAGCCCCGGGCCGGGTCGGCGATCTTGAACAGCGCGCGGAAGGCGTGGGTTTTGAGCGCTGCGCACGTGATGCCCTCGTGGATCGGTCGGCGGAGGGCACTCTGCCAGAGTCCACTTTGGACTTCTCGCCTGGTGGCGCACACCGGGGGTGATCGATCTCTTGTGACCGAGCCCGCTCCACAGTTGACACCGGAGGCGCGCCCGGCGCAGGATCGGACCACGGCATTCGCCCGTGTGTTCGAACAGTGATCGCTGGCTTCCCCACAGCGAACGGAGTGGGAGCCGGCCTTGGCGTTCAACAACCCGCGCGTTCCGTGGTCCGAAGTGGAGCGGATCGCGTCCGGGCGCCCGCCCGTGCCCGGGGACGGCAACGACGCCCCCGCCTGGTCGCGCAAGCGGGAGGGCTACGCCGGGGCGCCCGCGGACCTGCGGCACCGGCGCGGCCGGGACGACGGCGGGGACCGGATCCGGGCGCCCTACGCCGAGCTGCACGTCCACTCCAACTTCAGCTTCCTCGACGGCGCGAGCCACCCCGAGACCCTCGTCGAGGAGGCCGCGCGGCTCGAGCTGGACGCGCTCGTCCTCACCGACCACGACGGCATGTACGGCGCCGTGCGGTTCAACGACGCCGCGCGGGAGCTCGGCGTGCGGGTCGGCTTCGGGGCCGAGCTCTCGCTCGGGCTGCCCGCGCCGCAGGCCGGGGTGCCCGATCCGGCGGGCTCGCACCTGCTCGTGCTCGCCCGCCGGCAGACCGGCTACCACCGGCTGTGCCGCGTCATCTCCCGGGCCCAGCTCGCCGGCGGGCGGAAGGGGCGGCCCGTCTACGACTTCGACGAGCTGGCCGACGAGCTGGCCGGGCACGTCGTCGTGCTCACCGGCTGCCGCAAGGGCGCCGTCCGGCAGGCGCTCGCGCAGCACGGCCCGGCCGCCGCCCGCGCCGAGCTCGCCCGGCTCGTGGACCGGTTCGGGCGGTCGCACGTCGCCGTCGAGCTGATCGACCACCGGCTGCCGCGGGACGACGCCGCCAACGACCTCCTCGACGGGCTGGCCAAGGAATTCCGGCTGCCGACGGTGGTGTCCAACAACGTGCACTACGCCCGCCCGGAAGACGCCGTCGTGGCGGACATGGTCGCCGCGGTCCGGGCCCGGCGCTCGGCCGAGGAGCTCGAAGGGTGGCGGCCGCCGTCGGGGCAGGCGTTCCTGCGGTCGGGGATGGAGCAGCGGCGCCGCTTCGAGCGCCGGTACCCCGGCGCGGTGGGCCGGGCCGCCGTCCTGGGCGTCGAAGTGGCGTTCGACCTGCAGCTCGTGGCGCCGGACCTGCCGCCGTTCCCGGTCCCGGCCGGGCACGACGAGATGTCGTTCCTGACCGAGCTGACCTGGCGGGGCGCGCGGAAGCGCTACGGCACGCGCGAAGAGAACCCGAAGGCCTACGCCCAGCTCGACCACGAACTCGCCGTCATCGACAAGCTCGGCTTCCCGGGCTACTTCCTCGTGGTCTGGGACATCGTCCGGTTCTGCCGCGAGGCGAACATCCTCTGCCAGGGCCGCGGCTCGGCCGCGAACTCCGCGGTCTGCTACGCGCTGGAGATCTGCCACGCCGACCCGGTGCGGTGGAACCTGCTGTTCGAGCGCTTCCTCGCGCCGGAGCGGGACGGGCCGCCGGACATCGACGTCGACATCGAGTCCGGCCGCCGCGAGGAGGCCATCCAGTACGTCTACGAAAAGCACGGCCGGTTCCACGCCGCGCAGGTCGCCAACGTCATCACCTACCGCGCGCCCTCGGCGATCCGCGACGCCGCGAAGGCGCTCGGCCACAGCCCCGGGCAGCAGGACGCCTACGGCAAGCTGGTGGACCGCTGGGGCGGGGTGGCCGCGACCCGGCAGCAGGCCGCCGGGGCGATCCCGGACGACGTCCTCGACCTGGCCGCGCGGGTCGAGGACTTCCCGCGCCACCTCGGCATCCACTCCGGGGGCATGGTGATCTCCAAGCAGCCGGTGTCCGAAGTGGTCCCGGTCGAGTGGGCGACCATGGCCGACCGGTCGATCCTGCAGTGGGACAAGGACGACTGCGCCACCGTCGGGCTGGTCAAGTTCGACCTGCTCGGCCTCGGCATGCTTTCGGCGCTGCACCACATGATCGACCTCGTCGCCGAACACCACGGCGCAGGAGTGGACATCGGCGACCTCGATCTGGCCGACCCCGCGGTCTACGACATGCTCTGCGAAGCCGACGCCGTCGGGGTGTTCCAGGTGGAATCGCGCGCCCAGCTGGCCACGCTGCCGCGGCTGCGGCCGCGGAAGTTCTACGACCTCGTCGTCGAAGTCGCGCTGATCCGGCCCGGCCCGATCCAGGGCGGCTCGGTGCACCCCTACATCCGCCGCCGCCGCGGCGACGAGGAGTGGCAGCACGCGCACCCGCTGCTGGCCGGGTCACTGGACCGCACCCTCGGCGTGCCGCTGTTCCAGGAGCAGGTGATGCAGATGGCGGTCGACGTCGCGAGCTTCACCCCGGCCGAAGCCGACCAGCTGCGCCGCGCCATGGGCGCCAAGCGGTCCAGCGCCAAGATGAAGGCCCTGATGGCGCGGTTCTTCCGCGGCTGCGAAGCCAACGGCCTCGACCGCGAGCTGGCCACCCGGATCTTCGAGCAGATCCACGCCTTCTCCGGCTACGGCTTCCCCGAAGCGCACTCGATGTCCTTCGCGCTGCTGGTGTACGCGTCGGCGTGGTTCAAGCGCTACTACCCGGCGGCGTTCTGCGCCGGGCTGCTGCGCGCCCAGCCGATGGGCTTCTACAGCCCGCAGTCGCTGGTCGCGGACGCCCGCCGGCACGGCGTCCACGTCCGCGAACCCGACATCAACACCAGCCTCGCCGGCGCCACCCTCGAACCGGACGACGGCAGCACCGGCGGCGTCGCGCTGCGGCTCGGCCTCGCCGCCGTCCGCCACCTCGGTGAAGATGTTGCCTCCCAGGTGGTCGCCGAGCGCGAGGCGCACGGCCCGTACACGAGCATCGGCGACCTGACCCGCCGGGTGCAGCTGAAGAAGAACGCCGTGGAGGCACTGGCCACGGCCGGCGCCTTCAGCGGGTTCGGCGGCGACCGCCGCCAGGACCTGTGGGCCGCCGGAGCCGCCGCGACGACCCGGCCCGGCCACCTGCCCGGCCTGGCCCCCGGCCTCGACGCCCCGGCCCTGCCCGGGATGACGCGGCTGGAGGTGACGGCCGCCGACCTGTGGGCCACCAGCGTCTCCCCGGACAGTCACCCGGTGGAGTACCTGCGCGAGCTGCTGGCGCAGCGCGGGGCGATCACCGTCGCCGAGCTCATGCGAGCCGAGGACGGCGCCCGGGTGTGGGTCGGCGGCGCGGTCACCCACCGGCAGCGCCCGGCGACCGCGGGTGGGATCACCTTCCTCAACCTCGAAGACGAGACCGGTATGGCCAACGTCGTCGTCTCGCAGGGGCTGTGGCACCGGCAGCGCCTGGTCGCCCGCACCAGTGCGGCGCTGCTGGTCCGCGGGCGGGTGCAAGCCGCGGAAGGGGTCGTCACGCTCGTCGCCGATCGCCTGGAAACCCTGGAACTCTCGTTGCGGACCGGGCCTTCGCGCGACTTCCGGTGACCGGTCAGCGCTGCGCGAGTACGGCCCCTGGACATCACAACTAGAAGTCCGTGCTGCGTGAAAGCTTCTCGTTGGCCCGCAGCTCCACGAGGGCGTTCTCGTGCATCGCGGTGACGACGTCGTAGCCGGCGTTGCCGAGCACGATCCGGCGCGGCGGAACGGGTGCGTTCATCGCGCTGATCACGGCCCGCACTCCCCGCACGGGATCGCCCTCTTGCTTGCCGTTGTGGGCCACGAACGCCGCCTTGACGCTCTCGATCATCGGCACGTAAGCGTCGACGACCTCGTTCACGGGCTGGTCCTGGAAGCCGGCGAAGGCCTTGGTGCGGGTGGCTCCCGGCTCCACGGCGAGCACCCGCACCCCGAACGGCTCGACCTCGAGCCGCAGCGTCTCCGACAGTCCTTCGACCGCGAACTTCGCCGCCGAGTAGTAGCCGAACCCCTGCGCGGTGACGAGGCCCGCCACCGACGACATGTTCACGATCCAGCCGTCGCCGCGGGCCCGCATACCCGGCAGGACCGCACGCACGACGTCGACCACGGCGAACAGGTTGAGGTCGAACGTGCGGCGGATCGTCTCGTCGGGGGCCCCTTCGATCGAGCCGAACCAGCCGCGGCCCGCGTTGTTGACGAGCACGTCGATTCCGCCGAACCGCTCCTCCGCCGCCTTGACCGCCGCACGCACCTGCTGGGCATCGGTGACGTCGAGCTCGAGGACCAGCACGCGGTCGCCGTAGGGCTCAGCCCATTCCCGCAGCTCAGCAGGCCGACGGGCGGTCACCGCGACTCGATCGCCCTGGTCCAGTGCGGCCTCGGCGTAGACCAGGCCGAACCCTCCGGGCGTCCCACCGGTGATGAACCAAGTCTTCATGATCTTTTCTCCATTCAAGATCGACGTGCGCGGGTTCGGTCAGGCCGCGTGGTTGGCGATGACGATTTCGGCGATGCGGTCGTCCCGGAGCGTGAACCGGTAGTCGAGTTCGGCGATGCCGCCGGGGAAGGTGCCTTCGAGCCGCACGGTCACGACCCAGTGGTTGTCGTCGGCGCGGTGGGCGCCGAGCTGTTCGGTCGTGTACTCGAACTCGGACCCGGCGTCCCGCAGGAACGCGTGGACGTCCTCTCGGCCGCGGAAGGTCTCGTCCTGGTCGATGATCACCGCGTCCTCGGTGAGGAACGACGAGGCGGTGTCGGCGTCGCGGACGACGTGGGCGGCGAAGAACTCGCGCACGGTGGCCGGGAGCAGATCGGAGGGGAGATCGGTGTGCTGTGTCATGAGCCCACCGTGTGGGCTCGCGACGCGGGAGGGTCAAGCCCTGGACTCTCCCCCGGGGGGAGAGTCCCGCGGGCGGCTGGCTGCCGTCGCGGTCGGCGGGGCCGCTGCGGCCGGCACGAGCCGGGATTCCGCCTCGGCCGGGGGTGCGGTCACGACGGCCGGCGCCAGCGCGATCGGGGTGGGGTGGGGTGGGGGAGCTCGATTTCCGTTTCAGCGCAGGGCGTTCTCGACCAGCGCGACGGTCGTGCGCGGGTCGTCGACTTGGAGGACCAGGCGGGAGTAGCGCTCGTCGGCGAGTTCGATCACGACGGCCTTCGACGCGTCACGGACGTCCCAGAAGATCTTTTCCCCGTCCTGGTGGAAGGTGCCCGCCGTGATCACGCCGGGCAGGTGGGCACCCGGCGCCCGGAATCCCTTGGGGTCGGCGGCGATGCCGGGGTCCGCGGTCGCGCCGCGGACGTTGGCCAGCGGAATGGTGAGGCTGCTCTTGAAGGCCCAGAGCTTGTCGAGACCTTCCATCACGACGACGAGGTCCTCGCCGTCGATGCGGACCAGTGCCATGTCGGTTTCCCTTTCAGCCGAGCGGATCGAGGTGCCGGGCCAGTTCGGCGCCGACACCGTCGGGGTTGCCGCGCAGGCGGATGCCCAGCGCGGCGGCGGTGATGGCGGCGGCCAGTTCGGGGGGAACGCCGAGCGCGTCGGCGATCGCCTGGTCGAGGGCGGCGAGCGCGGTGGCCACCTCGGCGGCCACCTCCTCGTCGGCCGGTGCCCGTTCGACCGCCGCGAGCAGCAGCAGGCCGAGGTCGGCCGCCGTGACCAGCTGCAGCGCGGCGGCGGCGTCCGGTGCCGCCGAGAGCGCATCGGCCACTGGCCGGACGTCGTCGGCGACGTGGCGGCGCAGCGCGATCAGGTAGAGACCGCGCTTGCTGCCGAACGTTTTGTAGAGGCTGTTGCGGTGCACGCCGAGGTGGGTGACCAGGTCGTCGACCGACACCCCGTCGTACGCGCGGCCGCCGAACAGCTCCACGGCGGCGTGCATCACCTCGTCTTCGTCGAACGCCCTTCGCCTGCCCATGCCACGACCGTAGCCTTTTGAGGAACGATCAGTCAAGAACGATCGTTCCTCAAAATTCGAAGGCTTCCGTTGACTTCCCCGACACGCGGTGGTTCTCTCCTGAGAGCGCTCCCAGTCATCCGTTCGTGCCCGACGAAGTGAGGATGGACCTTCATGACAGCTCGACGTCTGCGCTGGGCAGCGTGGCCGGTGATCGCCGTGCTCGCGGCGGCGATCCCGGCGGCCGGGACCGCCGGGGCGGCGACCGCGCCCACGGCGACGGTCACCGTCAACGCCCGAGCCGGGCTGGCGACCGTGCCGGACACCGGGATCGGCATCAACCACGCGGTCTGGGACAGCCAGCTGGGAACCGACGAGGTGGCTGACCTGTTCGGCGCCGCCGGCGTCCGCACCATGCGGTACCCCGGCGGGTCCTACGGCGACATCTACCACTGGAAGGACAACACCGCGCCGGGTGGGTACGTGGCGCCGAACACCGATTTCGACACGTTCATGGGCGGCGTCCGGAGAGCCGGTGCCCAGCCGATCATCATCGCCAACTACGGCACCGGCACGCCGGGGGAAGCCGCGGACTGGGTGCGGTACGCCAACGTCACCAAGGGGTACGGCGTCAAGTACTGGGAAATCGGCAACGAGCTCTACGGCAACGGGCACTACGGGGCGAACTGGGAAGCCGACGACCACGCGGACAAGAGCCCGGCCGCCTACGCCAACGGGGTCGTCGCCTACGCCGACGCGATGAAGGCCGTCGACCCGGGCGTGCAGATCGGCGCCGTGCTGACCACCCCGGCGAACTGGCCGGACGCCATCGTCGGCTCCGGGGACACCGCGAGCTGGAACCAGACCGTGCTCTCGATCGCGGGCCCGCACATCGACTTCGTCATCCTGCACTGGTACCCCACCGGTGCGACGGCGGCGGAAGCGCTGGCGAAGCCGGAGCAGATCGACGACATGATCTACCTGACCCGACAGCAGATCGCGCGGTACGCGGGCGCGAACTCCGGCCGCATCGGCATCTCGATGACCGAAACCAACACGCCGGTCGGCGTGAACACCCAGCCCGGCGCCCTGTTCGCCGCCGAAACCTACAGCTCGCTGCTGGCGAACGGCGTGTTCACGATCGACTGGTGGGACACGCACAACGGGCCGACGAAACTGTCCACTGTGGCCGGATACCCGGATTACGGCGACGGCGGCCTCCTCTCCAGCGGCACCTGCCTGGACGGCGGCGTCTGCGAGCCGCCGCTCAACACGCCGTTCGCGCCCTACTACGGCTTGAAGGTGTTGAGCACGTTCGCCCACCCCGGCGACCAGTTCGTCCGTGCGGCCGCGGACGACCCGCTCGTCGGCGCGCACGCCGTCCGCCGGCCGAACGGCGACCTCGACGTGCTGCTGCTCAACAAGGACCCGGACCAGGCCAGGGCCGTGACGCTGAACTACGCGGGCTACACGCCGGCCCCGGGCGCGCCACGGGTGTTCGCCTTCACCAACGGCGCCACGGCGGTCTCGGAAGCGGTGACGGGGACGAGCACTTCCCAGACGCTGCCGCCGTACTCGCTCACCACGGTGGTGCTGCACCCCGCGGCCGGGGCGCCGGCCGGACCGGGGGCGCCGGGGCAGCCGACCGGCACGGCGACCGACCGCACGGCGTCGATCAGCTGGACGGCGGCCGCGCCGGGCGCCCACCCGATCGCGAAGTACGAGGTCTACCGGCAGCTCGGGGCGACGAGTGAGCAGTGGGGCGAGACGACGGGGACGTCGTTCGACGTCGGCAACCTGGTGCCGGGCAGCCGGTACACGGTCAACGTGCTGGCCCGCGACACGGCGGGCAACGTGTCCGCGGCCTCGCCACCGCTGACGTTGACGACGGGCGCACCGGCGGCGAGCAGCTGCACGGTCCGGATGACCGACGTGACCGACTGGGCGAGCGGTTTCGTCGGCGGAATCCACGTGACGGCGACCGGCGTGGTGGGCGACTGGACGCTGACGTTCGACTGGCCGACGGCACGGCAGCGGTTGACGGGTGGCTGGAGCGGGACGTGGGCGCAGAACGGGACGACGGTGACGGTGTCGTCGTCGGCCCCGCCGGCGTCCGGGGTCGATGTGGGGTTCACGGCGGACTACGGCGGGCCGAACATCTTCCCGGCGGCGTTCAGGGTGAACGGCGTCCTCTGCGCGGCGGGCTGAGGTTCACCGGCTTTCCTCCTCATCGGTGTCGGCGGAAGCTGCCGGTGAGGGGGAGAGTGCGCCGAAGAGGCCGTCGCCGGGGTGGCAAACGATCGCACCTGCGGATGATTTGCCGAAGCGTAAAATCCTGCCGGTGAACGAGGACGACGATCTCGCTGCCCTCTGCGCCGGCGCGGGCCGCAGCCTGGCCGAAGCCGAGCGGCCGGTGCTGGACCGCCACGGCCTCTCGATGTGGCAGTACGTCGTGCTGTCGGCACTGGCCGCCGGGGCGGTGCCGAGCCAGCTGGTGCTGGCCCAGCAGATCCGCTACGACAAGACGCGGTTGATCGCGTTGCTGGACGCCCTCGAGGCGGAGGGGCTGGTGGCCCGCGAGCCCGACCCCGCGGACCGCCGAGCCCGCGTGGTCCGGTTGACGCCGGAAGGAACCCGGCGGCACGCGGCGGTCCGGGCGGCGATCCGCGAGGTGGAGGAGCGCAAGCTGGCGGGCCTGCCGCCCGAGACCCGCCGGCTGCTGCGCTCGGCACTGGCCCGGCTGGCGAACCCGGACTGACCGCAGCCCGGCCCGGCTTGTCCAGGGTCGAACCCGCAGCCCCGCTCGGCTTGTCCACGGCTGAGTCCGCCGCCCGTTCCGGCCTGACGAGGGTCGAATTCGCCGCCCGTTCCGGCCTGACGAGGGTCGAATTCGCCGCCCGTTCCGGCCTGACGAGGGTCGAACCCGCCGCCCGACCCGGCCTGACCAGAGCCGACCCTGGACCACAGCCCAACCCGGACTGACCGCAGCCGCCGTCGCCCGGAACTGTCGGTGCCGCAAGGTAAGCTGGCAACCGGGGGCCGGAGGCCACCCCACCCCGCCGCGCTACCGGCGGATCAGCTCCTCCGCCACCCACTCCGCAACCCCCTCCGGGTACGGATTCGCCAACCCGAGCACGAAGTGCCCGAACCCCGCGCCCGCCGCCTCCGCGATCTTCCCCCGCGTCACCGCCGGCCGCTCGTAGTCCACCGGCAGGAAGATCGACCGCGTGATCTCCGCCGGGTCGCGGCCGATCTCCTCGCAGTACTTGTCCAGCAAGCGGCTCCGGCCCGCCAGGTCCTCGATGTCGCCGCCGCCCGGGATGTTCCACACGTTCGCGTGCTCCGCCACCACGCGCAGCGTTGCGCTCGCCCGGCCGCCGATCACGATCGGCGGGTGCGGCCGCTGCACCGGCCAGGGATTCCCGAAAGCTCCCTTCACCGAGACGTGCGCACCCGCGAAGTCGAACGGCTCCGGGGATGTCCACAAGCGACGGATCACCGTGCACGCCTCGGCCAGCGCCGCGACCGCGTCCGCCTGGTCGTGGTAGGGCAGGCCGTGCGCGTCGTACTCCCGGCGGGCCAGCGGGTGGCTGGGCCGGGAGCCCGCGCCGATGCCGAAGTCGAGGCGGCCGCCGGACACGATGTCGACCGTCGTGGCGATCTTCGCCAGCATGGCAGGCGGCCGGAAGCGGTTGCTGGTGACCAGCAAGCCGAGGCGCAGCCGCGACGTCTGCGCCGCCAGCGCCGAAAGCAGGGTCCAGCCCTCGAAGATCGGGCCGCCCGGGTCGCCGGCGATCGGCATCAGGTGGTCGAACAGCCACGCGTGCTCGATCTCCGGCACCGCGTCGGCCTCCCGCCAGACGCGCTGGATCTCGTCGTAACCGACCTGCTGCGGTGCGGTCATGATGCCGAAGCTCATCGGCGCCGCCGCAGGGCCGGGTCGAGCAGGGCGGGCGGGGTGTCGAACTTCTCGTCCGGAGCCAGGTCGACGCCGGGGGCGACGATGCCGTCGATCTCGTCGAGGACGTCGGTCGGCAGCACGACGTCGGCCGCGGCGAGCTGCGAGCGCAGGTGCTCCGTCGTCCGGGGGCCGATCAGCGCACACGTCACGCCGGGGTGCCCGGTGACGAAGCCGAGCGCCAGCTGGATCAGGGTGAGGCCGGCCGCCTCGGCGAGCTTGGCCAGCTTCTCGACGGCGTCGAGCCGCGCCCGGTTGGCCGGGATGTCCAGGTCGAAACGCTGCGGCAGGACCTTCGCGCGGTTGCCGCTGAGCTCCTGGCCCGCGCGTACCGCGCCCGACAGCCAGCCCGAAGCCAGCGGGCTCCAGGCCAGCACGCCCATGCCGTACTCCTCGGTCACCGGCAGCACGTGGGCCTCGATGCCGCGCTGCAGGATCGAGTAGCTGGGCTGCTCGGTGACGTACCGGCCGAGGTGGTGTTCGCGGGCGGCCCACTGCGCCTGCACGATGCGGTACGCCGGGAACGTCGACGACCCGAAGTACCGGATCTTCCCGGCCCGCTGCAGGTCGGTCAGTGCGGAAAGCGCTTCCTCGTCGCTGGTGGCGGGGTCCCAGCGGTGGAGCTGGTAGAGGTCGACGTGGTCGACGTCGAGGCGCCGCAGGCTGTCTTCGAGCGCGCGGACCAGCCACCGGCGCGAGTTGCCGCGGTGGTTGCGCTCTTCGCCCATCGGCATGGTCGCCTTGGTGGCCAGCACGAGGTCGTCGCGGCGGCCGGCGATCGCCTTGCCGACCATCACCTCCGACTCGCCCTGGCCGTACATGTCGGCGGTGTCGATCAGGTTGACGCCGGCTTCGATGGCGGCGTCGACGATGGCGGTGGCCTCGTCCTGCGTCGTGTTCCCGATGGCGCCGAAGTTCATCGCACCGAGCGCGAGGGTGCTGACCTGGACGCCGGTGCGGCCCAGGGTGCGGTACTGCATGGGGGTGCCTCCGTGGCATGATGAGCAAACGGAACGTTGCTCCGCTAACGATACGGAACAATGCTCCGCTTAGCAAGGAGGACCCGTGGACAAGCCCAAGCGCGCGGATGCCCGGCGCAACGAGAAGGCGTTGCTCGACGCGGCGGCCGCCGTCTTCGTCGCCTCCGGCGTCGACGCGCCGGTGCGGGACATCGCGGCGAAGGCCGGTGTCGGGATGGGCACCATCTACCGGCACTTCCCGACCCGGGCGGACCTGATCATCGCCGTCTTCCGGCACCAGGTGGACGCCTGCACCGAGGCGGGCCCGGCGCTGCTGGCCGCGAACGACTCGCCGTACGCCGCGCTCGCGCGGTGGATCGACCTGTTCGTCGACTTCCTGGTCACCAAGCACGGCCTGGCCGGGGTGCTCCAGTCCGACAACGCCGGCTTCGAGTCGCTGCACGCCTACTTCCTCGACCGCCTGGTGCCGGTGTGCGCCGAACTGCTCGACGCGGCGGTCGCGGCAGGCGAGATCCGGGCCGAGGTGCGCCCGCTGGAGCTCATGCGCGGTGTCGGCAACCTCTGCATCGGCGCGGACGCCGACCCCGAGTACGACGCGCGGCGGCTGGCCGGGATCCTCGTCGCGGGCCTGCGGTGCGGGACCATGGACGCATGACGGCGTGGCGGGAGTTCGAAGCGGCGGAACCGGAGTTCGCGGGGCGGGTGCGGGCGTTGTTCGACGCGCACAAGCACAAGACGATCGCGACCCTGCGGGCGGACGGCTCGCCGCGGATCTCGGGCATCGAGACGGTCTTCGAAGACGGCGAGCTGACCTTCGGGTCGATGCCGGACGCGCGCAAGGGCGCGGACCTGCGGCGGGACCCGCGGTTCGCGCTGCACAGCGCGACGGTCGACCCGGTGGAGGGCGCCGAGGCGCAGTGGCCGGGCGAGGCGAAGATCGCCGGGCGGGTGCGCACCGCGGACGGCGAGCGGTTCGTGGTGGACGTCGCCGAGGTCGTGCACACCCACCTGAACGCGGCGGCGACCCTCCTGGTCGTCGAGTGGTGGACGCCCGAAGGCGGCCTGCGCAAGGTCGAGCGCGAGTAGGCCCTACTCCACGGTGACCGACTTGGCCAGGTTGCGCGGCTTGTCGATGTCGTAGCCCAGCGTCAGCGCCGCGTGGTAGGCGAGCAGCTGCAGCGGGATGGTCAGCAGGATCGGGTCGAGCTCCGGCTCGGTCTTGGGCACCACGATCCGCGGGACGTCGAGTTCGCCGAAGTCGACGCTCGCGTGGGTCACCGCCAGTACCGCGCCGCCGCGGGCCTTGATCTGCTGGACCGCGGCCAGGTTGCGCTCGGTCAGCTCGTCCGACGGCACGACCGCGACCGTCGGGAGTGCTTCGTCGATCAGGGCGAGCGGGCCGTGCTTGAGCTCGGACGTCTGGTACGCCTCGGCGTGGCGGTAGGAGATCTCCTTGAACTTCTGCGCGCCCTCGCGGGCCACCGGGTAGCCGCGGACGCGGCCGACGAAGAACAGGCTCTTCGCCGCGGCGACCGTCTTCGCGTGCTCGGCGATCTCCGGCTCGAAGTCCAGAATGGACTTGATCTGGCCCGGCAGCGCCCGCACGGCGTCGATGATCCGCTGACCGTCCGCATTGGACAGGTCGCGCACCCGGCCCAGCGCCAGCGCGATCAGCGCGAACCCGACGGCCATGTTGGTCAGCGCCTTGGTCGAGGCGACCGCGATCTCCGGGCCGGCGTGCAGGTAGACGCCGCCTTCGCAGGCACGGGCGATCGTCGAGCCGACGACGTTGACCAGGCCGACCACCCGGCCGCCCTTGCGCTTGATCTCCTCGACGGCGAAGGCGGTGTCGATCGTTTCGCCGGACTGGCTGACCGCGATGTAGAGCGTGTCGGCCTCGATGATCGGGTTGCGGTAGCGGAACTCCGACGCGGCCTCGGCGTCGGCCGGGATCCGGGCGAGTTCTTCGATCATCGTCGCGCCGATCTGGCCGACGTAGTAGGCGGACCCGCAGCCGAGGATCTTCACCCGCGCGAACCCGCGCAGCTCCCGCGGCGTCAGGTTGAGCCCGTCCAGGCGGGCGACGCCGAACCGGTCGTCCAGCCGGCCGCGGATGATCCGCTCGACGGACTCCGGCTGCTCCTGGATCTCCTTGGCCATGTAGTGCGGGTAGCCGCCCAGGTCGAGGTCCTCGGCGTCGATGTCGATCTCGGTGGCCGGCTTGGTCGTGTCGCTCTCGTCGACGGTGAAGGTGCGGTAGCCGGTGGCGAAGACGGTCGCGAACTCGCCGTCGTCGAGGTGCGCGACCTGCGAGGTGTGCCGCACCAGCGCGGCCAGGTCGCTGGCGACGAACATCTCGCGCTCGCCGACGCCGATGATCAGCGGCGAGCCGTTGCGCGCGATGACCAGCCGGTCCGGGTGCGCGCTGTCGGTGACGGCGATGGCGTAGGTGCCGGTGACCCGCGAGACCGCCTCGACGACGGCGTCTTCGAGGGTTTCGGCGCCCGAACGCGCGATCAGGTGGGCGAGGACCTCGGTGTCGGTCTCGGAGGCGAGGGTGACGCCGGCGTCGGCGAGCTGGGCGCGCAGCGCGTCGGCGTTGTCGATGATGCCGTTGTGGACGACGCAGATCCGGCCGTCCTCGGAGGAGTGCGGGTGCGCGTTGGCCTCCGACGCGGGCCCGTGCGTGGCCCAGCGCGTGTGCCCGATGCCGGCCTTCCCGGCGAGCCGCTTGGGCAGCGCGGCGGCGAGGTTGCGCACCCGGCCGACGACCCGGTGGACCTGCGGCGCGCCTTTCGCGCCGAGGACGGCGATGCCCGCGGAGTCGTACCCGCGGTACTCGAGCCGGGTCAGGCCCTCGATCAGGATGGGGGCGGCGTTCTGGCCGCCGATGTAGCCGACGATCCCGCACATGGGGTGACCTCTTCCTAGCCGTAGACGATGCGGCGCAGCTGCCGCTCGGAGAGAACGGGCGCGGCCACCAGCCGCCCGCGGAGCTCGGCGGCGATCAGGGGGAAGATCTCGGGGTTCTTCCGGCCCTGCGCCTGCAGCTCGGCGTGCCGGCGGCGCACGTAGTCCTCGGTGGGAGTCCGGTAGAAGGCCAGCACGTCGTCGACCACCCGGGCGGCGACCCCGGGCGGCAGCCCGGTGGACGCGGCCACGCGCTCGACGATGTCGGTGTCCTCCACGCGGGCCATCATGCCTTGCCCAGTCGCGAACCCCAAATTCTTGCCCGAAATCGGGCAAGCTTGGTGGGTTGGACCGAAATCGCGTGATCGACGGCGGAACTGGCGTGATCGAGGCCGGAACTCGTGTGATCAGGGGCGGAACTCGGCTTCGAGCAGCGGGAGCCGCACACTCGGGTGCGGGATGACACCCAGCTCGGCCAACGCGGCCTTGGTGTTCGCCGCAGCCGTCCCCGAGCGCAGCAAGCGGTCCATCAGCGGGATCAGCCCCTCGTGGACCGCCCGCGCCTTGACCAGGTCACCGTCGCCGACGGCCTGGATCAGCGAGGCCGTGCGGTCGGCCGCCACATTGGCCACCACACTGACCAACCCCGCCGCCCCGCAAGCCAGGTACGGCAGGTTGAGCTCGTCGATCCCGCAGTAGTACGCCAGCGACGTCCGGGACATCACCGCCATCGCCTCGAACAGATCCCCCTTCGCGTCCTTGACCGCGCGGATCCGGGGGTGGCCGGCCAGCTCGATGAGCGTCGACGGCGCCATCGCCACCCCCGTTCGCGCCGGGACGTCGTAGAGCATCACGGGCAGCTCGGTCGCGTCCGCCACCGCCAGGCAGTGAGCCAGCACGCCCTCCTGCGTCGGCCGGGAGTAGTACGGGCAGACCAGCAGCAACCCGTCCGCGCCCGCCTCCTCGGCTTCGCGGGCCCGGCGGATGCTCGACGCCGTGTCGTACGTGCCGACGCCGGCGATCACCCGGGCTCGGCCCGCCACCCGGGCTGCCGCCGCCCGGACCAGGCCCGCGGCTTCGGCCTCGGACAGCGTCGGTGACTCGCCGGTCGTCCCGCCGACGACCAGGCCGTCGCAGCCCGTGGCCAGCAGGTGCTCGACGAGCCGGGCGAGGCCGGGCTCGCTGAGCGCGCCGCCGGGCTGCATGGGGGTCACCATCGCGGCGAGGTTCGTGCCGAATTCGGTCATGTTCCCGAAGATGCCCGGCCCGATTACTGCGGTCCAGCGATGCTTTTTTGCCGATATTGCGTAGCCTGATTTCATGATCGAGGTGGGCGCGCTCCGGGCGTTGCGCGCGGTGGCCGCTCTGGGGACGCTGGCGCGAGCCGCCGAGGAGCTCGGGTTCACCGCGTCGGCCGTTTCGCAGCAGATCAAGCGGCTCGAACGCCAGGTCGGTGTCCCGGTGCTGGCGCCGGCGGGCCGCGGGGTGGTGCTGACCCCGGCCGGGCAGGCCATCGCCGACTCGGCGCCGGAGGTCTTCCAGGCGCTGGAGCGCTGCGCCGAGGCCGCCCGGTCGGTGTCGGCGGGCGCGCCGCGCGGCACGCTCCGGGTGGTGGCCTTCTCGACGGCGATCCGCGGCCTGCTCGCGCCCGTCGTGCCCCCGCTCGCGGCGCGGTGCCCGCAGCTGCGCGTCGAACTCACCGAGCAGGACCCCGGCGAGGCACTCCACAGCGTCGGCGCGGGCACGGCCGACCTGGCCCTCGTCCACGACGCCGACGGCCTGCTGCCTGCCCCGTGGCCGCCGTCGCTGGCGCGGCGGTGGCTCCACACCGACGTCGGTGACGTCGTCGTCGGCCGGACCCACCCGCTGGCCGAGGCCGCCACGCCGCTCGACGAGGCCGCGCTGGCCGGGCACGCGTGGGTGACCAGCCCGCCGGGAACCGTGTGCCACCAGTGGTTCCGGCGGTTGTTCGCCGCGGCGGGAACGGAACCGGACGTGCGTCACCTGGTCGACGACTTCGCGACGCAGCTTTCGCTGGTGGCCTCCGGGCGGGTGGTCGCGCTGATCCCGCGGCTCGCCCGGCCGCCGCTGGGCGCGGAGCTGCTCGCGCGACCCCTGCGGCGGCCGCCGAAGCGGGAGGTCCACGCGGTGTGGCGGCGCAGTGCCGAGGAGAGTCCGGCGATCCGCGCGGTGCTGGCCGAGCTGGACCGTCAGCCGCCGAGCGCCTCTTCGGGGCTCGGGTAGGTCGGGAAGAAGTCCGCGAGGCCGATCAGCCCGAACGTCCGGCTCAGCCGGGCGGGCACCGCGGCCAGCGCGACGTCCGCCCCGGCGGCCTTGGCCACGTTGTAGGCGGTGATCAGCGCGGAGATCCCGCTGGAGTCGCAGAACGTCACCCCGCCCAGGTCCACCACCAGCCGGTGGCCGGGCTCGAGTGCGACGTCCTGCAGCCCGGTGCGGAGACTGGGCGCGGTCGCCACGTCGATCTCGCCCGTGACGGTCACCACCGCGCCGGTCTCCGTGGTGCGGGTGACGACGGAAAACGACGTGCCGGTCATCGCGACAGTTTGCCACCGACCCGGTCCGGGCGTGGGCAGGTGGTCGGCTGCGCCGCTGGGCGAAGCCGCCGAGCAGACCATCCTTGTCCAGGACGTACCGGTACCGCGACAATGGCCGCGCGGACGATCGACACCCTGGTGAGCGCGTTCCTGCGGCTCCGGGTGGCAGGCCGCGCATCCGGGGGAGGGGCCGATGCAGCTCAGGGGGATCAACTACGACACCGGCTTCGGCGGCGCGGTCGGCGACCGGTCGCGCCGGGGGTTCGAGCCCGCGGTCGTGCGCCGCGAACTGGGGATCATCGCGGCGGACCTGCACTGCGACGCGGTCCGCATCACCGGCGACGACCCGGAGCGCCTCACCGTGGCGGCGCACGCCGCGGTCGACGCCGGGCTGCGCGTGTGGTTTTCGCCGTTCCCGATGGACCTCACGCCGCCGCAGCTGACGCCCTACTTCGCCGAGTGCGCGCGGCGGGCGGAGGAGATCCGGGCGCGTGACCCCGAGACCGTGCTCGTGCTCGGCTGCGAGATGTCCCTGTTCTGCACCGGCTTCGTGCCCGGCGCGGTCCTGATGGAGCGCCTGCGCAACGCGGCGGACCCCGCCGCCTGGGCCGGGTTTTCCCACGAGTGGGACTTCGGCACGGTGCTGAGTGAGATCGCCGCGGCCGCGCGGGCGCACTTCGGCGGCAAGCTCACCTACGCCGCCGGGGAGTGGGAGGAGATCGACTGGGCGGAGTTCGACTTCGCGGCCGTCAACTTGTACCGCTCGGCCGGCAACGCCGCAGGCTTCGCCCAGCTCGTTCGTGATCACGCGAGCCGCGGGAAGCCGCTGGTCGTCACGGAATTCGGCTGCTGCACCCACCGGGGCGCGGCCGACGCGGGCGGCACCGGCTGGCTGATCGTCGACTTCGAGGCCGAGCCGCGGGCGCTGAACGGCGACTACGTCCGCGACGAGGCCGGCCAGGCGGCGTACTTCACCGAGCTGATGGACGTCTTCGAGGCCGAGGGCGTGCACGGCGCGTTCTGGTTCACCTTCGCCGGCTACGAATACCCGTCCGATCCGGACCCGCGGCGCGACCTGGACCTGGCGAGCTACGGCCTGGTCGAAGTCCTCGCCGGGCGGAGCGGCACGGCGTACCCGGGGCTCGCCTGGGAGCCGAAGGAGGTCTTCCGCACCGTCGCGGCGCGGTTCAGCCGGTGAGCGCCTCGTCCCGGGTGGTGGCGAGGGCCAGCGTCTCGTGCAGGCCGGTCAGCTGGAGGGTGCGGTTGACGACGCCGCGTTCGGGGGCGACCACCCGGACCCGGGTGCCGGTGCCCGCCGCGTGCCGCGCCTCGAGCAGGGTCGTGATGCCGATGGAGGCCAGGAAGGACACCTCGGACAGGTCGATCACCAGCAGTTCCGGCGCGTCGGCGAGCGCGGTGGTGACGCTGTCGCTCAGGACGGGCGCGCTGAGCAGGTCCACCTCGCCCACCGCGGCCAGCACGACCGCGCGGCCGGAGTGGTGGGCCGTCACGCGCAGCAGGTCCTGGGGCCGGACGCGGTTGCCGTCAGCGGTCACGATCACCCTTGGGGTGCATGCTGGGATCCCTTCTCGAGCACGGGACGGGTCGGTCCGGATCGCAGGTACCCCGGTCGCGTGACGGCGAAACATCGGTCGTCGCCGGGGTCGTCCGGCCGAGGGGTTCGCGTCGGAGGTGGGCGGGCTCGGTTCAGGACCGTGAGCAGCCGCGCCGGCCGGTCCTGGGGCCGGATCGGGCCCGCCTGCCCGGCCGGTCGCCCCGGTGGGCGGGCTCAGCCCAGCGGCTCCGAGCGGTACCGTCCGATCCGGTCGGCCAGCCCCGAAACCGCCGCGTCGCCGCGGTGCGCGGTGAGCAGCCGCTCCAGGGGCGCGAGCCGGTCCTTCGGCCGGACCGAGCCCACCTGCGCGGCCAGGTCGACCGCCTCCCCGCCGATCCGGGTGGCCTCGTCGAAGTCGCCTCGGAGCGCGTGGTTCTGGGCCAGCATGACCAGCGTCAACGACCGGCTCCTGGCCATGTCCGCGCCGTAGCCGCCGGCCGCCGACGTCAGCTGGGTGATCGCTTCGCCGCTGTAGCGGCCGGCCACCGCGGTGGCCAGCTCGGTCAGCACCGTGCCGTGCATCGCCGCCATGTCCGTCTCGCGGAAGAACGCCTCCCACGGCCTCGGCTCCGGCCAGGAGCCCGCCGTGGCGAAGGCCGCCTCGGCCTCCGCCAGCCGGGTCAGGGCCGGCCGCTCGTCGCCGGCCATCGCGAACGCCCACGCCTCGTTCGCCGCGAGGATGGCCAGTGCCCGGCCGGAATCCGAGCGGACGGCGGCTTCCCGGCCCCTGGCGAACTCGGCCAGCGCGCCGCGGGCGTCGTGGCGGTGCAGGTGCACCCGGCCGAGCCGGTAGCGGATGTTCGCCAGCAGGTTGTCGTTGCCCGCTTCGGCCGCGATCTCCAGCGCGCGCTCGAACCGGCGCCGGGCCGCCTCGTCGCGGCCGATGTCGAACTCCGTCCAGCCCAGCAGGTTGTGCACGTCGGCCAGCACCGTGGACAGCCTGGCGCGCAACGGTTGCGGGACGGTGCCCCAGTGCAGCAGCAGGCTCGCCGTCTTGACCACCCGGACGGCGTCGCGGCAGAACCCGCCGCCCTGCCGGTAGTCCAGGGCCCGCAGGACGCCGACGGCTGCTTCCAGCTGGTCGACGTCGGTGTCTTCGATGCTGATCGGAAGCGGGAAGCTCTCGCCTGTCGTCGTCACCATGACCTCACCTCGCGCAGTGCGCACGCACGCATGGTCGGTTACCGGCAGAGGGGGTGATACCCACGACGAGCGCCGCGGAAACGGTCCTCACCCGGCAGGGGTGGCGGTCTTCCGCGCCCGACAGACCAGAAAACGCTTTCTGGAGCCGGCCACCGCGGAACTTAACGTTAAGCAGGTCGCCCGCTTTCCGGCTCGCTGCCGGTGTTCCGCCCGGCTCCGCCGTGTTACTGTGGAAGCGCTCCCAGTCGGGAAAGAGCTGTATCAATCCATTTAGGACTGTATTCGTTCGGGACAAGGGAGTCCTCATGCCCATCAGGCAGCGAGCGGTCATCGCCGTCGGCTTGTTCGTGGCCGCGCTGGTTCCCGCACCGGCCGCGAGCGCGGCCGCCGCGCCGCAGGTCGACCGGCTGAACCGCGGCGTGGTCAGCGTCCACACCGCCCAGGGCAACACCGTCGCCTGGCGCCTGCTCGCCGACGACCCGGCCGGGGTGGCGTTCAACGTCTACCGCGACGGCACCAAGGTGACCGCCACCCCGGTGACCGGCCCGACGAACTTCGTGGACGCGGGCGCGCCCGCCGGGGCCCGGTACACCGTGCGCGCGGTGACCGGCGGCGTCGAGCGGGTGTCGGCCTTCGCCGCCGAGGAGTCGCTGAGCTTGACCAGCGGGCTCGCCGCGAACACCCGGGACGTGCCGATCCAGCCGCCGTCCGGTGGCACGACCCCGGCCGGCGAGACCTACACCTACACCGCCAACGACGCCAGCGCCGGTGACCTCGACGGCGACGGCCAGTACGAGCTCGTGCTGAAGTGGGATCCGACCAACGCCAAGGACAACTCGCAGTCCGGGTACACCGGCAACGTCTACGTCGACGCCTACCGGCTCGACGGCACCCGGCTCTGGCGGATCGACCTCGGCCGCAACATCCGCGCCGGGGCGCACTACACGCAGTTCCAGGTCTTCGACTACGACGGCGACGGCCGGGCCGAGGTCGCGCTGAAGACCGCGGACGGCACCAGGTCGGGCACCGGCCAGGTCATCGGCAACGCGAGCGCCGACTACCGCAACTCCAGCGGGTACGTCCTGTCCGGGCCGGAGTTCCTCACCGTGTTCAACGGCCAGACCGGTGCAGCCGCGGCCACGGTGAACTACGACCCGCCGCGCGGCACGGTGTCCTCGTGGGGCGACAGCTACGGCAACCGCGTCGACCGGTTCCTGGCCGGCACGGCCTACCTGGACGGCGTCCACCCGAGCCTGGTCATGAGCCGCGGCTACTACACCCGGACCGTGATCGCGGCCTGGGACTTCCGCGGCGGCGCGCTGACCGAGCGCTGGAAGTTCGACTCGAACTCGGCCGGCGCGCAGTACACCGGCCAGGGCAACCACCAGCTGGCCGTCGCCGACGTCGACGGCGACGGCCGGGACGAGATCGTCTTCGGCGCCATGGCGGTCGACGACACCGGAAGTCCACTGTGGAACACGCGGCTGGGGCACGGCGACGCCATGCACGTCGGTGACCTGATCCCGGCGCGGCCCGGCCTGGAAGAGTTCAAGGTGGACGAAGACAAGAGCAAGCCGGCCGCCTGGATGGCCGACGCGAAGACCGGCCAGGTCATCTGGCAGAACGCCTCCTGCACCTGTGACAACGGCCGCGGCGTCTCGGACGACGTCTACGCCGGCAGCCCGGGCGCGGAGTCGTGGTCGTCCGCGGTGTCCGGGCTGCTGAACACCAGCGGCCAGACCATCGGCCGGAAGCCGTCGTCGGCGAACTTCGTCATCTGGTGGGACGGCGACGCCCAGCGCGAGCTCCTGGACGGGACGCACATCGACAAGTACGGCACCGCGGCCGACACCCGGCTGCTGACCGCCTCCGGTGTGCACGCGAACAACGGCACGAAGAGCACCCCGTCGCTGCAGGCCGACCTGTTCGGCGACTGGCGCGAGGAGGTCGTCTGGCCGACTTCGGACGACCGGGCGCTGCGGATCTTCTCGACCACGGACCCGACGAGCATTTCGCACGTGTCGCTGATGCAGGACCGGCAGTACCGCGAGGCGGTGGCCTGGCAGAACACGGCCTACAACCAGCCGCCGCACCCGGGTTTCGCGATGGCGGGGTGACGGGTAACCGGCCCGCACGCGAGCGGGAGGCGACCATGGCGATCAGGCTGGGCAGCACGGTGATCAACTGCACCGACCTCGACACGATGACCCGCTTCTGGTCCGCGGCACTGGACCTCGAGCCGGTGTCCGAGGACGACGCCTTCCGCCTGCTGCGCGGCCGGTACGTCAACCTCTCGCTGCAGCGGTCCTCGACGCCGGTCGCCACGCGTGAGCAGATGCACCTGGACCTCTACACCGACGACCAGCAGCACGAGGTCGACCGGCTGATCGGCCTCGGCGCGCGGTTCGTCCGCCACGTCGAGGACGACCCGGCGGACGACTGGGTCGTCCTGGCCGACCCGGAGGGCAACCTGTTCTGCGTGTGCGCGAAACCGGCGGCCGAGGTCCGGGACCCCGGCGCACGGGCGGCCACCCCCGGAACTCCTCCGTCGGCGTAGTCTCAGGTCCGTGCTGATGCCGACCGAGCGGGCGGACGGCCCGCCCGCGCGGGTCCGCGACCACGTGTGCCTGAGCTTCCGCGCGCGCGGCGAGTTCGTGGCCCACGCGCAGGACTTCCTCGCCGAGGGCCTGACGGCCGGCGCCCGGGTGCTCTACGTCGCCCGGGGTGACGAGGCCGTGCTGACCGGGCAGCTGCGCGCGGACGAGCGCTGTGACCAGGGCTTGGAGCGCGGGGCCGTCCAGGTCGCCTCGGTCGACGCGGCCTACCCGAGCGGCACCGTCGTCGATCCCGCCGGCCAGGTCGAGCACTACGCCGCGGCGACGTCCGAGGCGCTGGCGGCCGGGTTCACCGGGCTGCGGGTCGCGGCCGACGTGACGTCGCTGGTGCGCACGCCGGCCCAGGTGGACGCCTTCGCCCGCTACCAGCACCTGGTGGACCACTACATGGCCGGCCACCCGATGTCGGCGATGTGCGCCTACGACGCCGGCGAGCTCGGCGACGAGGTCGTCACTCAACTCGCGTGCATGCACCCGGCCGCCCACGCGGGCGGGTCGCCGTTCCACCTGCACGGGCACACCGCGGACGGCAGCGCGGCGGCCCTCGACGGTGAACTGGGCCCGGAGTCCCGCCGGCTCTGGCCGCAGGCGCTGGAGCGCGCCGGGCTGCGCTCCGAGGACGGGACGACCACCATCGACGCCACCGGCCTCGACTTCGTCGACCACCGCAGCCTGATGGCACTGGCCGGCTACGCCGAGCGGCACGCCACCACGGTCGTGCTGCGGACGCGGCTGTCGACCCCGGCCCGGATCGTCGAGCTGCTGGAGCTGCCCGGGGTGCGCGTGGAGCGTGCGGCATGACCGCCGTCCCCGGCTACGACCACGCCGCCGTCCACTACCGCGGTGACGAGGAGCTGCTCGCCGTCGCGGTGCCGTTCCTCGAGCGCGGGCTGGCCGCCGGCGAGCCGACGCTGGTGTCGCTGGAGCCGGAGCGCGCCGAGCTGGTGCGCGCCGCCCTGCCGCCGTCCGCGCGGGTCGAGTACCTGTCCACCCGCGACCTGTACGCGCGGCCCGCGGCGGCGATCAGGTCCTACCGCGAGCTGCTGGCCGGGTTCGTCGCCGGTGGCGCGGCGGGCATCAGCATCTTCGGCGAGATCCCGCCGGCCGCGATCGACACGTCCTGGGACTGGTGGGCCCGCTACGAGGCGGCCGTCAACCACGCCTACGGCGAGTTCCCGCTGCGCAGCGTCTGCGCCTACGACACCCGCACGACCCCGGGGCACGTGCTCGACGACGTCGCCAGGACGCACCCCTTCGTCGCCACCCCCGGCGGCCACGAGGCCAACACCGGCTACGTCGACCCGCTGTCGTTCCTGACCGGCCCGCGGCCGATGACGCCGCTCCCGATCGAGCACACGGCGCCGCGGGCCGAGCTCGCCGACCCGAGTCCCGGGGACGCCCGCCGGGCGGTGCTGGCCACCGCGCCGGTCGACCTGCCCGCGGCCGAGGTCGACGACCTCGTGCTGGCGGTGAGCGAAATCGTGGACAACGCCCTGCGCCACGGCCGGCCGCCGGTCCGGGTGCGCATCTGGGCCGGAGCCGGGCAGATGGTCGTTTCGGTGCACGACGCGGGCCCCGGCCCGGCGGACCCGTTCGCCGGGCTGCTGCCGGCGGAGCGCCGCGTCGGCGGCCGGGGGCTGTGGATCGCGCACCAGATCTGCAGTGAGGTGGCGCTGCACCGCGACGAGACCGGCTTCACGGCCCGCCTGACCGCGGGCCGTCCCTGGTAGGGCCGGTCACCGGGCCCAGAGCCTGCCGACCCGGAACTCGTCGCGGCTGACCCGCCACGCGCCGCGCTTCACGAGCTGCTGGGGGTCGATCAGGACGACCGCGTCCGCGGCCTCCAGCGTGATCGGCGGTGGGGCGGGCGTGGTCGTGGTGGTGGGCGAAGCCGACGTCGACGGGGAAGGCGAGGTCGAAGCCGGGGTGGGCGCCATGGTGGGCGCTGTGGTCCGGGTGGCCGGGGGAGCCGTGGTGGGCGTCGTCGTGGGCGGGGGCGCGCCGGGCGCGATCAGGCCGTCCGGGGGCACCACCGTCTGCCGGGTCGCGGTCGGGTTGACCGCGACCCAGCCGTGGCTGAACGTCCGGCTCCAGACGCCGTTCGGCAGCCGGCTGGCCGCGTCGACCGCCTCGCCGAGGCCGCTGTCCTGCAGTGACGACCACTCCGGGGTGCGGTAGTCGTCGGTCGTCGCGCGCGTCCAGCACGTGCGGGGCCCGGCGAGCAGGGCCGCGCTCGCGTACCCGGACCGCTCCTCGCGCGCGTTGTGCGTCCTGGTCACCAGCAGCAGCAGCGACTCGCCGAGCGCGGCCTGCGCGCGCAGCTCCTGGAACTCGTTGCCGCGGAAGGTCAGCAGGCCGCCGGTGCCGCCGTTCTCGCGGAAGCCGAAGTTCTCCTCCATCGCGCCGCCGAACCGCGAGTGCGCGGTCCAGCGGCCCGGCACCAGGTGCGTCTCGGACACGTTGGGCACCAGCAGCTTGTTGGCGTTCGTCAGCGCGTCGCCGGCCTTGGCCAGGAACGCGTCCAGGCCGTCGCGGAGCTTGCGGTCGGTCTCCGCGACGTTCGCCGTGCCCGCGAGCACCGCGGACGAATAGTGGCTCAGTGAGTTGAAGTCGTTGTCCGCGAGGACGCCGTCCCAGCCTTCGCGCTTCACTTCGGCGACGACGGCGTCCGTCCAGGCCTGCTGGTAGTCCGGGTTCCAGACCGTCATCTGCCAGTGCTTCGGGTAGCCCTGCCACTCGATGCGCTTGCCGTTGACGTCCAGCGCGAACCACTCGGGGTGGGTCTCCTGCGCGGCGACGTAGCCGATCCCGCTGGGCAGGAACACCGCGTCCTGGCCGCCGTCGACCGCGCCCGGGTAGTTGCGCGTGCTGGAGAGGTCCTTGTACACCAGCACCTTCACCCGCGGGTTGAGCTGGTGCAGGCGGCGCATGGCCGTGCCCTGGTCGGCGTTGAGCACGACGACCTGGTAGCGCTTGGCCGCCTGCTCGATCTCTTGCGAAGTCGGCGGCTTGCCGATCCCGTACCACCACGCGCACGGGGCGAGCGGCTTCGGCGGCGGAGCGGCGAGCTCCTGCGCCGAGCTGGCGACGCAGCCCGCGAGGCAGCTCGCCAGCAGCACGGCCGCGGACGTCCAGGACACCACCGGGTGCCGCCGGATCAGCGTTGCCTTCGGCACAGCAGTTCTCCCACCGTGAGGATGACGATCTTGACGTCCAGCCACAGCGACCAGTTCGCGATGTAGTAGTTGTCGTAGCGCGCCCGGTCCGCGATCGAGGTGTCCCCGCGCAGGCCGTGCACCTGGGCCAGCCCGGTCAGCCCGGTCGGCACCCGGTGCCGGGCCCAGTACAGGTCGTGGACGGCGGAGAACTCGTGGACGAACACCGGCCGCTCCGGCCGCGGGCCGACCAGCGACATGTCGCCGCGCACGACGTTCCACAGCTGCGGCAGCTCGTCCAAAGAGGACCGCCGGAGGAAGCGGCCGACCGGGCCGACCCGGTGGTCGCCGACGACCGACCAGCGCGTCTGCGAATCGTCGACGGCGGCCTGCCGCACGCTGCGCAGCTTGAAAAGCACGAACGTGCCGCCGTCCATCCCGACCCGGACCTGCCGGAAGAAGACCGGGAACCCGCTCTCCAGGGCGACCGCGAGCGCGCAGACCGCGATGACCGGGGCGAGGACGACGAGCGCGGCCGCGGCCAGCGCGGTCTCCACGGCGCGCTTGACCCACCAGCTCGGCCGCCGGGTCGGCGCGCCACCCAGCCACACCAGCGGGTAGCTGCGGAGCCGGTCGACACCGGGCCCGTCCGGGCAGAGCTCGAACAGGTGCGGCAGCACGAGGGTGACGCAGCCGAGGCGGTGGGCGGTGATGGCGGCGTCGACGATCGCGCCGTCCGATTCGTCGGCCGGGGCGAGGATCACCGTGCCCGCGCGCAGCCGGGCGATGGCCCCGGTGAGGTCGCCCTCGATCCGCTCGACCGGCAGCCCCGGCGGCACCGGGTCCGGCCCGGACGCCGCGACGCCGACCGGCAGCAGCCCGAACTCCGGGTGCTCCAGCATGGTGCGGACCAGCTCGCCGCCGATCCGGCCGGACCCCACGACGACGGCCCGGTCGCAGCGCCGCAACCGCCGCCTGCCCCACCGGCCGAACGCGAAGACCGCCGGGCGGGCGGCTTCGCTGAGCACGGCGAAGCACAGCACCACTTCCTGCATCCGCGCCGTGTCGTCACCGTCCATCCCGGACACCAGCCCGAAGCCGGTGACGAGCGCGAACGCCAGCGCGGTGGCGGTGACCGAGCGCGGCAGGTCCTGCAGCCAGGACAGCCAGAGGCGGCGGCGGTGGACGCGGCCGGCCACCCGGGCGCCCGCGAGGGCCGCCGCGGTCACCGCCGCGCACGCCGGGCCGGGCCCGGTGCGCAGCACCGCGGTCAGCCAGGCGGCGCCGTCGACGGCGACCAGCAGCACGGCGACGGCGTTGACCCGGGCGAGGAACGGGCGGGCGCGCACGGCGTCGCGCGGCCGCTCGCCCGTGCGGACGCGCCGCTGTGCCGGCACCGCTTCGGTGACGACCGTGTCTCTGAGTTCAGTCACCGGCCTCGACCTCTACTTGACATGACGATTCCATTCTCGCTTTCAGCACGACTCAGCCATTCGAGGCAACACCGGCACGATCGAGTGAATTTTCCCGCGAAGTCCCGGAAATGCACTCGATCGGGGCGCGTGAGCGACCCGATCCGGTGATTTCTGGAAACACCAAGTAGTTCTGATGACGCGCTTCCTTCCGGGGGACTTCCGGGGCCACTAAAGAAACCACACAACATAGCCGAATAGGACTCGACGGCCCCACCAAACCCGATTCCTTCCGGGTGATGGGCGACGACGAGGACAACCGAGACGAGGGGAACCGTGGCGCGCGAAGAGACCACCCTGGCCACACTGTCCGAACCGGACCGCACCGGACCGGATCCCGCAGGGGCCCGGACCGGGGGACGGGCGCACGTCGTGCTGCCCGCGTTCAACGAAGAGGCGTCCCTGCCGCCGCTGCTGCGCCGGCTCGCCGACGTGGCCCGCACCGAAGAGGTCACCGTCTGGGTGGTCGACGACGGCTCGGCCGACGCCACGGTCGCCGTGGCCGAGGCCGGCTACGGCGGGCTCGACGTCCGCGTCGTGCGGCACCTGGTGAACCTCGGGCTCGGCCGCGCGGTCCTGTCCGGGCTCCGCGCGGCGCTGGAGGAGGCGGGCCCCGACGACGTCGTCGTGGTGATGGACGCCGACGACACGCACGACCCGGCGCTGATCCGCCCGCTGCAGGCGGAGATCACCGCCGGCGCCGACGTCGCCATCTGCTCCCGGTTCGTCCCGGGCGGCGACGACCGGACCGCCCCGTTCGGGCGGCGGCTGCTGTCCCGCGGCGCGGCCCAGCTGTTCCACCGCGCCCTCGACGTCGACGGCGTCCGGGACTTCACCAGCGGTTACCGCGCCTA
This sequence comes from Amycolatopsis sp. NPDC004169, assembly GCF_040610315.1. Classification (NCBI taxonomy): domain Bacteria; kingdom Bacillati; phylum Actinomycetota; class Actinomycetes; order Pseudonocardiales; family Pseudonocardiaceae; genus Amycolatopsis; species Amycolatopsis sp. NPDC004169. The sequence continues at coordinate 80,279 of NZ_JBEXMD010000019.1, read as the reverse complement.
CCGGGCGTCACTGCTGGCGCGGGCTTCGGCGCACTGGGGCGAGCGGCTGATCGAGGAGCAGGGCTTCGCCTGCATGGTGGAGCTGCTGCTCAAGCTGCGCCACTGCCGCCCGGTGATCACCGAGGTCCCGCTGGCCCTGCGGTACGACCGCAAGCAGGGGCCGAGCAAGCTGAAGCTGCGGCGGACCGTCGTGCAATACCTGAAACTGCTCGCCCGCGACCGGCTCAGCCCGGCGCCCTACCGGAAGCTGTGACCCGGTGACCCCTCCCGACTCCCCGCACGTGGCCGTGATCGGCGGCGGCATCTGCGGCCTGGCCGCCGCCCACCGCCTCGCCCGCCGCGGCACCCGCGTGACCCTGCTCGAAAGCAGCGACCAGCTCGGTGGCCTCGGCACGTTCTTCGCGCACGGCGACCGGTGGCTCGAGCGCTTCTACCACTGCATCATGCCTTCGGACGCGAGCCTGCTGGCCCTGCTCGGCGAGCTCGGCCTGCGGGACGCGGTGCGGTGGCGCGAAACGACGATGGGCATGGTCGTCGACGGGCGCCACCACCCGTTCAACTCCGCGCTCGACCTGCTGCGGTTCCCGGCGCTGCGGCTGCCCGACCGGGTGCGCTTCGGCGTGGTTTCCCTGCTGCTGCGCCGGTTGGGGCGGGGCCGCGACCTCGACACGCTGCGCACCGAGGACTGGTTGCGCGGGCTCTACGGCGACGTCGTGTGGGAGCGGCTCTTCGCGCCGATGTTCGGCTCGAAGTTCGGGCCGGCCTTCGGCGACGTCCCGGCGCTGTACCTGTGGCAGCGGCTGGGGCGGGAGCGCAACGTCGCCACCCGCGGCTACCCGGACGGCGGCTACAAGGCGATCATCGACGCGCTGCAGGCGTCGATCACCCGGGCGGGCGGCGTGGTGCGCGCGTCGACGCCGGTCGAGCGGCTGTCCAGCACGGAGGGCCGGTCGGTGCTGACCCTGGCCGGCGGCGAAGTCCTCGACGCGGACCAGGTCATCTCGACCGTGCCGCTGCCCCTGCTCCGGCACCTCGCGGACGACGCGCTCGCCGCCCGGCTGCCGGAGACGGAGCTGCCTTACCAGGGCGTGGTCACCGGAGTGTTCTTCCTCCGCAGGCCGGTCACCGAGCACTACTGGACGCCGGTGCTGCACTCGGGAACGGAGTTCGACGGCGTCGTGTCGATGTCCGCGCTGGCCGGCGCCGACGACGGCCGCCACCTCGTGTACGTCATGCACTACACCGACCGCGGCTCGCGGCTGTACCTCGACGACGACGCGGCGATCGCGGCCCGCTGGTCGGCCCAGCTGCGCGGGCTGTACCCGGAGCTCGGTGCGGACGGCATCGAGGAGGTCCGGGTGTTCAAGGCCCCGTTCGTCGAACCGGTGTACCCGCTGGGCTACCTGGCGGCGCGCCCGCCGGTGACGGTGGACGGCACCGGCGTCCTGCTGGCCACCACCGCCCACGTCTACCCGGACGTGACGAGCTGGAACTCCAGCGTCCGGCTGGCGAACGACGTGGTGAGCCTGGTGGCGGATCAGCCGGCGGTCGCGCCGGCCCGCTGATCGAGGAGGGCCGCCAGCGCCGTCACGATCCGCGCCGTGGCGGACCCGTCGCCGTAGGGGGACGGGAGGTGGCGGAGGCGCTCGCGGTGGCCGGCCACGTCGTCGAGCCAGCGGGCGACCTCCGTCCCGATCGACGGCCCGGGCAGCACGCGGGTGCCGAACGTCCCGGTGATCTCGGGGCGCTCGGTGCTGCGCCGGACCACCACCACCGGTCGCTTGAGGACACTGGCTTCCTCTTGGATGCCACCGGAATCCGACACGAGCACCGCCGCCTCCGCGGCCAGCGCCAGGAACGCCGGGTAGGCCTGCGGTTCCAGCTCGACGAGCGGGTCGAGCAGCGGCCGCAGGCCGGCCGCCTCGATGCTCTTGGCCGTGCGCGGGTGCAGCGGGAACACCACCGGCAGCGGCAGGCGGCCCAGCTCGCGCAGGATCACCGCCAGCCGCGCGGGGTCGTCGACGTTCTCCGGGCGGTGGATCGTCGCCAGCACGAACCGGTCGCGCTCCAGCCCGCGGGCCGCCAGCACGGCCCGGCGGTCCTCGGCGGGCGGCAGCGCGGCCTGCAGTGCTTCGACGACGGTGTTGCCGGTGACGGCGATCCGTTCGTCCGGCACGTTTTCCGCCAGCAGCTGGGCCCGGTTGAGCTCGGTCGGCGCGCAGCAGAGGTCGGCGAGGTGGTCGATCAGCACGCGGTTGTGCTCTTCCGGCATCGCCCGGTCGTGGCTGCGCAGCCCGGCTTCGACGTGCACCAGCGGCAGGTCGTGCGCGTTGGCCGCCAGCGCGCCGGCGAGCGCGGACGTCGTGTCGCCCTGGACGACCACCACCCGGCCGGGCCGGTCCGCCAGCACTTCGTCGACCGCGCTGACCGTCCGGCCGAGCTGGCCACCGCGGCGGCCGGCGCCGACACCGAGTTCGTGGAACCGGTCGGACGGCGGCAGGTCCGCGCGGATGCGCGCGTACAGCGAGCGGTCGTAGTGCTGTCCGGTGTAGACGACCGCGCAGGCGTCGCCGAACGCCCGCATCAGCGGCGCGAGCTTGATCAGTTCCGGCCGGGTGCCGCAGACCAGCGTGACCTCACCGGTTCCGGCGTCCCCGGCCGCCGGGGAACGGGTGGCGCGGAAATCTGCGGTGGTCGTCGACATGCGGTGCGGTCCTTTCGGGCGGTGAGTTCGCCGCACGCTACTGACCGGAGCCGGGAAACCGGGGGAGACTCAGTCGATCGTGTGACACCGCGGTGTCGTCCGGCGGAAATGCGGACGCCCTAGAATGAGCGCGATCGGAATACCGGACAGGACGGCCCCGCTGTTGTTCAGAAAATTCGCGGTACTGGCGCTCGCCGCGCTCACGGCCGTCGTTTCCGCGTCCGCGCCCCGGGCCGACGCGGCCCCGAACCTCCTGCTGCCCGACCTCCGGCAGGCGCCGCCGGGGTGCGCCGGCGGCAGTTCCGGCGAACTCCCGCTGTGCACGGCCTGGGACGTCTGCCTGGTGATCGACCCGGCGGCGCCCAACGGCCGCTGCGTCGCCCCGTCGGTGGCGAAGGCGGTCCGGCTGCGGTTCACCAGCTCGGAGGAGAACGTCGGCGACGGACCGCTGCTGCTGTACGGCCGTCGTGACAGCACGAAGCAGGCGAACATGACGGTCCGCCAAGCACTGCGCAACGGAACGGACGGCGCGATCCCGGGCAGCTACGCGGCGGCGCAGCGGGCCACCGGGGCGTACACGTACTACGAGCCGGCGCTGGCCCACCAGCACTGGCACCTGATGAACTTCGAGCACTTCTCGCTGGTTTCCCGCCAGGGCAAGACGATCGTGACCGACCGCAAGAACGGCTTCTGCCTGGGCGACCGCTTCGAGGTCCACGACGCCGACCGGCTGGCCAACGTCCCGGGCGACAGCGGCCCGGACGCGGACCTCGCCGAGACGTTGCGCGAGAACATGTGCCGCCACCACGAGCCCACGGTGCTCGAGGTCCTGGAGGGCATTTCGGTCGGTTCGGGCGACGACTACAAGTACACGGTCGACTTCCAGTGGCTGGACATCACCCACGTCCCGACCGGGACGTACGACCTGGTGAACACGGTGAACGGGGACCGGACCCTGCTGGAGACGAACTACCGGAACAACTCTTCGTCGGTGGCGCTGTCGATTTCCTGGCCGCAGGGGATGCCGGGAGCGGACGGGACGATCCCGGCCGCGCCGATCATCCGGATGATGCGGAGCTGCCCGGGGCAGCCCAGTTGCGCCTGAGCCGCACCTCCTGTGCTGGAGCAGGAGTCACGCGTGATCCGAAGGGCATCACACGTGATTGAAAGGGCATTACGCGTGATTGGCGGGACGACACACCTTCATCAGCTGGTGGTAGAGGTCCAGGTGACGGCGGGCGCAGGCCTCCGGGCGGTAGCGCTCGTGGGCGCGTTCGGCCAGGAGGCGGCCCAGCCGGCCGGGGTCCCGCTCCGCGAACAGGGCGCGTAGCCGGTCGGCGAGGGCGGGGACGTCGCCCGGTGGGGACAGGAACGTCGGGGCGTCCGGGACGTCGAGCATGGCCGGGACGCCGCCGGTGGCCGTGGCCAGTACCGGCTTGCCCGCCGCCATCGCCTCGGCCACCACCAGCGGCTGTTGCTCCATTGTGGACGGCAGAACCAGCGCGTCCGCGGCAGCCAGCAGGGCCGGGACGTCCGGCCGGAAGCCGAGGAACGTCACGCGGCCCGCCAGCGGCGGCTGCTGTGCGACCCGCTCGGCCGCCGCTCGCTCCGGGCCGTCGCCGGCCACCGTCAGCCGGGCGTCGGGTGGCAGCACCCCCGGCAGGGACAGCGCCGCCAGCAGGTCGAGGATCCCCTTGCGCTCCACCAGGAGCCCGGCGAAGACCAGGTGCCGCACCGGCCCGCGCGGCGGCGTCGGCGAGGCGGGCGACACGCAGTTGTCGATGTGCGCCAGCCGCCCGGACGGCACCCGCAGGCGGCGGCGCAGGAACGCCCCCATCGCTTCGGCCGGCACGACCGTCCGGTCCAGGACGCGGGCGACGACGGCGTCCGCGGCCAGCACCGTCCGGGTGTACGCCGAGGGCCCGGTGGCGCCGCGCGAACCCCGGAACCACGGCTCCGCGACGTCGTCGGGCACGCCGTGGTAGGTCTGGACCAGCGCGGGCCGCGGGCCGAACCGCAGCCCCGCGATCACCAGCCCCGACCGCCGGTCCTGCGCGTGCACGACGTCGGGGCGCCACGCCCGCAGCGCCGCCCGCGCCCGGCCCGCCGCCGCGAGGTCTTCCTTGTCGGCCACCGCGATTTCCTCGTGCAGGCCGTCGAGCAGCGAAGCGCCCCGCGCGGGCACCGGCCCGAAGACGCGGACGTCGTGGCCGTCGGCGGCCAGCGTCGCGGCCAGCCGGACGGTGACGTCCACCGGGCCGCCGCGGTCCTGGGTGAGCAGATAGGCGATGCGGGTCACGAGAGGCGCTCCGACGGGGTGAGTTTGTCGACCAGTGCGGTGACCTGGTCGGTCATCCGCCCCCGGTCGAAGGACAGTTCCACGCGGCGGCGGCCGCGTTCGCCTTCGCGCCGGGCCAGCCCGGGGTCGGCGAGGCGCGTGGCGACGGCGTCGGCGAGCCGGTCGACGTCGCCGGGTGGCAGCACCGCGCCCGCGTCCGCCACGCTTTGCCGCATCCCGCCGACGTCGAACGCGACGACCGGCCGCGCGCACGCCATCGCCTCCAGCGGCACCAGCGCCATGCCCTCGGCGCGCGAGGGGAGGACGACGACGTCCGCGGCGGTGTACCAGGCCGCCGGGTCGTCGGTGTGGCCCGCCCAGCGCACGGACGCGTGTCCCGCCACCGCGTGCCGTTCGCGCCAGAGCGGGCCCATCGGCCCGTCACCGGCGAAGACGAGCCGCGCGTCCGGCAGCCGCCGCAGCACCGCCGGCCAGGCCGACAGCAGCTGGTCCTGGCCCTTGAGCTCGGCGAGCCGGCCGAGGCAGACGGCGATGGGGGCATCCGGAGGCAGCCCGAGCCGGCGGCGGGCCGCGGCCCGGTCGCCGGGGACGAACCGGGTGGTGTCGACGCCGTTGCAGACGACTTCCGCGTCGGCGCGCACCCCCGCGGCCCGCCCGGCGGCCAGTTCGTCGTCGCTCACGCAGACGACGAGGTCGGTCCACCGCGACGCGAACCGCTCCCACGCGGCGGACGCGCGGCGCAGCGGACCGCGAGCCGTTTCGAACGACCACAGGTGTGGCTGGAAGACCGTCGGGCGCCCGCCGCGCACGGCCAGCCGTCCGGCCAGCCCGGCCTTCGAGCTGTGGAGGTGGACGACGTCCGGGTCGAGCTCGGCCAGGAGCCGCCGCAGCCGCAGGGCTTCGACGGCCGAGCCGGGGCCCGGCGAGCGGCCGGCGTGCCAGCCCCGGACGTCGATCCCGAGTCCCCGTGCCTGCTCGGCGAGCCAGCCGGACGGCGGGCAGACGATGGTGACCGACCAGCCGCGGTCCCGTTGGGCCACGGCGAGTTCGAGCACCACCACGGCGACGCCCGCGGTGACGGGCTGGGAGACGTGCACGAGCCTCACCGGAGACCTCCCCGCCGCAGTTCGGCGAGCGCGGTCCGCTGCAGCAGCACCGTCGCCCCGGCGTACCCGGCGACGAGGACCGCCGCCTCGGCCACCACTCCCGGCAGCGAGTTCCCGAACCACGGCCCGGCCACGACCGCGGGCACCGCGCCCGCCAGGCAGGCCAGCGCGACGCGGACGGCCATCCCGCCCAGTTCGGCGGGCGACGGCGCCACGCCGAGCCCGGCCAGCACCCGCCAGGCCAGGGGGACGACCAGCCACGCCGCCGCGCACTGCACCGAGGCGACCGCGCCGATCCCGGCGTGGGTCAGCACCACCAGCCCGGCCGCGAGCAGCACCAGGTGCGTCGTCTCGAGCGCCAGGTACCGGCGGACGTGCCCGGTCGCCTTCACCGCCTGGTACCAGATCTGCAGCAGGCAGATGCCCGCGCCGTAGCCGGACAGCAGCACCAGCGGACCGGCCGCGCCCGCCCACCGCGCGCCCAGCAGGACGACGTGGCCGGAGAGGACCGCGAGCGCCAGGTACAGCCCGCCGGTCACCACGAGGACCGCGCGGGTGAAGCGGGTGACCGCCCCGCCGAGCGGTGCCCCTTCGCGCCGCAGCCGGGTGAACACCGGGAAGGCGACCGCGCCGAGCACGACCGCCACCATGATGTAGGGCACCCAGGCCAGCCGGTACGCCACCGAGTAGACGCCGACCGCGTCCGGCCCGAGCACGTGCCCGACCGCGAAGTAGTCCAGGTTGACCAGCAGCGCGCCGACGACGGCGGCCGGGCCCACCACGGCCACCCAGCGCAGGACTTCGCGCGCCGCCGCGGTGTCCCAGCACGGCCGGACCCCGCCGCGCGCGAGGGCGCCCAGCAGCGGCTGCGCCACCGCCGTGGCCAGCAGGCCGAGTACCAGCGAGAGCGCTCCGGCGCCGCCCACGGCGAGTGCGACGGTCAGCGCCGCACCCAGCACCGCGCTGCCGCCGTCGGGCAGGAGCCGCCGCCGGAAGTCGAGCTCGCGGTGCATCAGGCCCATCTGCACGCCGCCCGCGGCCGAGAACGGCAGGCCGAGCGCGGCCAGCCGGACCAGCCCGGCGGCGTCCGGCGTGCCGAGCAGCGCCGTGAGCGGTCCGGCCGTGGCCACCAGCGCGACGGCCAGCACGATCCCGGCGCCGACGCTCAGCGTGAGCACGGTGCCCGCGGTGCGGCGCGGGTCGAGTTCGGTGCGGCCGATGACGTCGTAGACGCCGATCGACTGCACGACCTGGCCGAGGTTCACCAGCGCCACCGCGAGCGCCACGGCGCCGAGCCGGCCCTCGGTGAGCAGGGCGGCCAGCACCAGCGTGACCAGCATCTGGCTGCTCTTGCTGACCAGGTTGACCACGCCCAGCCACAGCGAGCCGCGGACCGCGCGGGTCCCGAGCGCGGTCACGTGACCCGCACCCGCCGCGCGGCGACCACGGCGAGGACCCACGCGACGACCACCGCGGCACCGTCCACGGTGACCGCCGTGCGCGACCCGAAGAGCGAGACCACCGCGGAGTCCACTGTGTACAAATGGGCGAAGGGGACGGCGAGGGCGAGGACGGCCGGCCCGGCCGCGGTCCACCCCGGCTCGCCCCGGTGCCGCCACCACAGCACGGCCACGACGGCCATCGCGGGCACGGCGATCAGCACGTCACCGGGCTGGTGCACGACGCAGACCACGACGGCGAGCACGGTCAGCAGATCGGCGATGGGCTCCTTCGCCCGCCGGACGAGCAACGCGCTCACGACGAGCGCACCGGCCAGCACCACCAGCTCGGAGGGCGTCCGGCCGGTGACGCGGAAGAACACCGCGGCGATGTCGATGCGTTGCGCGGTCACGGAATCCACCGCGCCGTAGCTGGTGCCGCGGGCGTGGGTCAGGTTCGCGACGATGACGTCGAGGAACGGCCCGACGCCACCACCGCGCACGACGAGGAGCACGACGACGGGCAGGCTGGCGGCCGCGGCGATGGCGGTACCGAGCAGCGCGACCCGCCGCGAGCCGCGGACGAACAGGAGGGCGGTCAGCGGGAAGCCGTACTGCGGCTTCAGCCAGGCGAGCGCGAGCGCGACGGCGGCCAGCCCGGGCCGGTCGCGCCGGGCGAGCAGCGCACCGGCCGCGCCGACGGCGATCAGCGGGTTGACCTGGCCGACGTAGAGCTGCGCCTTCCCGACCTGGCTGGTCACCAGCAGCGCGGCGACGACGGCGGTGGTGACGGCGAAGGGAACCGGGACGTACCGCCGGACGGCGTGCGCGGCCAACGCGGCGAGCGCGACGAGCAGCAGCAGCGAGAAGAGGGTGAACCCGACGGCGCCGACGCGGTAGCCGGGCAGCGCGAACGGGGCGTGCAGCAGCAGGTGGTAGGGCTGGTAGAGGTTGAAGTCCTGGCGCACGGGCCAGTGCGCGAACATCGCGGCGGGGTCGTAGGGGTTGCCGCCGTCGAGGAATTCGCGGACGGGGAAGTAGAGGGCGTCGCGGAAGTCCTGCAGCCGCTCTTCCCCGAGGACGGCGGGGCTGGGCAGCGGTACCTGCCACGACGGTTTGACGGCGTGCCAGGCACTCGCGGCGCCGGCGAGGGTCGCGAGGAGGAGGACGAGCCGCTGCTTCGGGGACAGCCGTGCGTCGCCGGACTGCGGGGCGGCGGTGGGTTGTCGCGTGGTCATGCCGGGACCCCCGCCGGATCGACCGCCACGCGCCGGCTCGTGGTCGGACCTTCGACGCCGATGCGGGGAGGGGTGGCCGGGTGGTGGGCCGTGGGCGGTCTGGGGCTCATGCCAGCACCACCGCCACCAGCACCGCGTCGGCGGGCAGCACGCCCACCGTCGCCGTCAGGCCGTCCTGGTCCCGGCCGCCCTGCGTCACCGCCACCACCGAAGCGCCTTCGCCGTGCTCCTCCGGGAGGCCGGCCGCCAGCTTGGCCGCCGTCTCGGTCAGCTCCGGTGCCGCCGGGAGCACCCGGACCGGGCGTCCGGCCGCGCGGCACAAGACCGCCAGCCGGTCCGGGGTCGCCGGGTCCTCCTCCCGCAGCACCGCCACCGGGCGTCGGACCCCCGCCGCCGCCAGTGCGCGGCGGACCGGGCCGGGGCCGGCACCGAACGGGGTCAACCGGCGCAGGGCCGCCGTCGCCAGGCCGGCCGCGACCGCGCCGACCAGGGCCAGGCCGCCCACCAGCGGCACGTCCGGCGCGATCGTGATCACCTCCGGCCGCGAGTCCAGCGTCCGCAGCTTCGCGGCCGGGGCGAGCAGGTCGGCATCGATCATCGCCTTGCCCAGCGCCATCGCCGCCGCACCCGCCTGCTCCGCCGAGGGCGCGCGCACCGACAGCCGGGCGAGGCCGGAGGCCGGGACCAGCTCGACGGACACGTGCCCGGCCAGCTCGTCCGGGCGGTACCCGGACACCGGCGCCGCCGCCTGCAGCACCGACGGGCTGCGGGCCAGCTCGACCAACGCGGGCAACGCCAGCGAAACGACTTCGCCGTACGGAGCACCCTCCGGCCCGGCGGGCCCGGCGAGCAGGCTGACCCGGCCCTGGTACTCCGGGCCGCGCGTCAAGCCGGCCAGCAGCACCAGCAACCCCACCAGCAGCGCCACGACGACGCTCAGACCGACATCGCGGGACTTCATCGGGCACCTCGGAGCAGCTCGTCGTAGGACTTCATCAGCGTGTGCGGGTCGTAGTCGCGTTCGACGGCCCGGATTCCTTCGGCCGCCGCGGTTTCCCGCGCCGCCGGGTCGAACAGCAGGCGGTCGAGGGCCGCGGTCGTCGCGGCCGGGTCCCCGGGCGGCACCACGATCCCGCCGCCACCGGACAGCACCCCGCCGATCCCGCCGACGTCCGTCGCGACCACCGGCCGCCCGGCCGCCATCGACTCCAGGACCGCCAGCGGCAGGCCCTCCCAGTCACTGGTCAGCACGGTGACGTCGGCCGCGGCGAGCAGGTCCGGCACGTCCGTGCGGGTCCCGAGGAACTCCACCCGGCGGCCCAGTGCCTGCGCCCGGCGCTCCAGCTCCGGCCGCAGGCTGCCGTCGCCGGCCAGCCACAGCACGGCGTCGCCGCCGACCGCCGCCCACGCGTCCAGCAGCACGTCGTGGCGCTTCTGCGGTTCGAGCCGGGCCAGGCACAGCGCGACCGGCGTCGTCTCCGGCACCCCGAGTGACGCGCGGATCTCCGCGCGGCCGAACACCGGCGGCCGCGGGAACACCGCGTTGCGGAGCACCACCGGCCGCGTCAGCCCCGACGCCGCCAGCCGGTCCGCGGCGGCTGTCGAAACCGCGACGACCCGGCCGGACGTCCGGCGCAGGATCCGGGCCGCGGCCGGGTATTCGTCGTCGGCGACGCCGTGGAAGACGGTGATCGGCCGCCGTCCGGCCAAGCGCGTCACCAGGCTCGCGCCGACGTTGTGGGCCAGCACGACATCGGGCCGGAACCGCGACACCGCCCGGCGGGTCGCCCACGCCGCCTTCAGCACCCCCGCCTTGCTGCGGCGGGCGAGCGGCACGGGGAACGTCGGCGTGCCGCCCGCGGCCAGTTCGTCGGCGCGGAAGCCGCCGCCGCTGGCGACGGCGGACACCCAGCCGTACTCCTCGCCGCGGGTCACCAGGCCGGCCACGAGCGTTTCCGCCCCGCCCGCCCCCATTTCACTGATCACGTGCAGCACCCGCATCGGCGCTTCCCTCTCCTTCTCGAACCCGGGCTTCGGCCGCGGCGGCGAGCGCGGCCAGCGACCACAACGGCAGGTAGTACTGCTCCGACAGGAACGTCGAGGTGACCAGCACGGCCAGCAGCGACGCCTGGATCGCGACCGCTTCCGTCCGCCGCGGTCCCGGCCCGGCCAGCCGGACCGTCCGCTCGCTCGCCACCGCGGCGACGCCGACCACCCCGGCGAACAGCGCGAACCCGGGCAGGCCGAGCTCGGCGGCGACCTCGAGGTACATGTTGTGCGCCACCGGTGTCTGCTCGTCGACCTCGGCGTTGTGCGACTCGGCGGCGTAGTGCTCGCGGAACCCGCCGGGGCCGACGCCGAGCACCGGGTGGCCGGTCAGCATCCGGGCCGCCGCCTGCCAGCGCAGCTCGCGGGTGTCCACATTGGTCGCCGCGATGAAGCTCTTCTCCTGCAGCGCCCGGTCCAGCTGCGGCCCGGCGAACAGCAGGGCACCCAGAGCCAGGCCGGCCACCGCCACGGCCACCGCGGCCAGCACCCGCCACGGCACCACCCGGCGCAGCAGCAGCCAGCCGACCGCGGCGGCCAGCCCGAGCCCGCCGCCGCGGGAAAACGTCGCGGTCGCCCCGGCCACCAGGACGATGCCCGCGACGGTCAGCGGGAACCCGCGGCCGCGGCGGTGCACCGCGGCGAGCAGCGGGACCGCGGCGACGAGGAAGTAGGCGAGGTCGTTCGGGTCCGGTTGCGGTCCGCTCGCGCGGGCTTCGCCCTCGGCGACCAGGCTGAAGAGGGCACCGGCCCCGGCGACGGTCGCGCCCGCCGCCGCGGCCAGCAGCAGCCACCGGATCGGCACCTCACGGCTCGCGACGTCCGCGAGCGCCGCGGTGACCACGAGGAAAGGCAGCCACCGCACGGTGTATTCGGCGGTGAACTCGCCGGCCGCGTGCACGGACGCCGTCACCGCCAGCACCACGGCGAGGAGCGCGAGGACGGCGGGCAACGGCGCCGGGCGCGGCGGCTGCCGCCGTCGGATCCGCACGGCGAGCCAGACCACGGTGAGCAGCGCGGGCGCGGCCTTGCCGAGCTGGCTCTGCACGGCCGTCAGGTAGCCCTCGACCGGCGCCAGAGCGACGGTCGCGCACGCGAGGACCCGCAGCGCCGTTGTCTCACGGGCTTCGCGTGCTGAGGGCCTGACGACCGCGATCGTCGTCATCTCCCGATGTCCAACCTGGTCACCGGCCGGGTGCGCCGCACGCTCGTCCGGCCGACGAACTCGCCGGTGCCGACGACGTCGAAGTGCTCCCGCAGCGCGGAAAGCACCCAGCCGAGCCAGGCCACCTTCCGCGCGCCCGGCGCGGCCATCCCGGGGAAGAACTCCATCCCGGGCGCGTCGGCGGCGCCGAGGACGTCGGTGGGGTGCAGCAGCAGCGACGGCGCCACCCCGCGGGCGCGGCAGAGCCGCAGTGCCGCCCGGAAGTACCCGCGGGCCAGCCGCGGCGAGACCGCCAGCAGCTGGAGCAGGTACGAGCCGTGGATCGGCGTGCGCAGCAACGGCATCGTCGTCACCGGGAGTTCCACCAGCGCGCTGCCGGTGCACGTCTGCCAGCGGTAGGCGTGCACCGGCGCCAGCACCCGCGAGACGCCGCCGAACAGCTCGCCCGCCCCTTCGTCGACGCTCTTCGCCGTGCGGTTGTGGTACGCACGGGCCAGCGGGCCGATCCACGTCGGCAGCGTGCTGGCGTCGTAGGCGTAACCGCGCTCGGCGAGCAGCTCGATCAGATCCCGCGTGACGCTGTAACCCGGGCCGCGGAAGCCGGTCGGCCGGGGCGCGCCCGCGGCGGCGATCGCGGCCTCGGTCCGGCTCAGCTCGTCCTCGAGCCGGTCGCGGGAATAGCGGTGCAGCCAGGGTTCGTGGCCGAAGGAGTGGTTGGCCACCTCGTGACCGGCGGCGGCGATCTCGGCGACCGCCTTGGCGCCGTCTTCGCGCACGACATCGGCACCCACGACGAAGACCGTCGTCGTCAGCCCCTGCTCGCCGAGGATCTCCAGCAGCCGCGGCACCGCGGACGGCAGGAAGCTGGGCCGGTCCCGCCAGCCCGGGTCGCCGTGGGTTTTGAGGTAGGCCCACAGGTTGTCGAGGTCGACCGAGACGCTCGCGAGCGGCCGCGGCGTCACGCGGCCTCCCCGGCGAGAGCGGGCGCGCCCGCGCGCGACTGCACGCCGAGCAGCAGGACACCGCACACGACCACGGCGAGCCCGGTGGCCACCCACGGCCCGTGCCCGGCGACGACGTGGTCGCCGAGGGCGGCGATGCCGGTGACCGACGCCAGCACGATCGTGGTCGCGTCGGCGGTGGCCACCACGGCGGCGGCCGGCCCGCGCTGCAGGGCCGAAGCCATCGAAGCCTGGCCGAGCACGGCGGCCACGAGCATCAGCCAGGTCAGCGGCTGGAGGGGCAGGGCCGCGAGCTCGAGGTGGGCGAGCGTCCGGCTGGCCACCGCCACGACGGCGAACGCCACCCCGGACAGGACCGCGGCCGGCAGGAACGTCGCCGCCCGGCCCGCCGGGATCATGGCCAGCCCGGTCGCGACCACCACGGCCACCAGCGCGAGCACCCCGGCAGGCGGCAGGTCCGTGGCGACCGAGGCCGACGACGAACCGGCGAGCACGATCAGCCCGGAAGCCAGCAGCACCAGCGTCATCGCTTCCGCGGTGCGGATCCGCCACCCGAGCACGAGCACGCCGAACGCCGTGGCCAGCCCGATGGCCGACGACGACGCGGTCTGGACCAGGTACAGCGGCAGGGAAGCGCGCGCGAAGAAGGCGAGCGCGAAACCACCGGCCTGACCGGCGAACCCCAGCAGGTACAGGCGGTCGGCCGCGAGCCGGGCCAGCAGCCCCAGCCCCGCGCCCGGCCGGTTTCCGGCCCGCCGCGCGGCGACGCTCTGCGCGACGATCCCGACCGCGTAGAGCACCGCGGAAGCCACGAGCACCGCGTAATCCACCACGAACCACTCCTCCACGTGCCGCACCGCGTACCGGGTGACCCGGCAAAGCGTAGGAACGCGGAAGTGGCTTCACTTTCGAAGGATGGGGTTCCGGAATTCGTCACGCTCCGAGACGAATCTGCGCTCCGGGGGCAACCCCAAAGCGTGACGCATCGCAGGGTTCCGAGGGGCAGAACACGTTGCGTAGTAACAGTTCGGTGTGCGCCGGCGATAGGCAACCGGGGAACGGCGGCGATCTCCGGGTGAGCCACCCGTTCGAGCTATACGAACCCCGGTCAGGGGTTTGCGCACCCCACACGATCGGTGAATCGGCTGGAACGCGCGGCGGGCCGTCAGTACGTTTTTCCCACCAAGGCCGAACAATGCCTTGATTGCCACTCCAGCAATTGTCTTGTCGAGGAGAATTCATGCTGAAGAAAATCGGCTTCGTCGCCGCCGCGATGGCGGCCGGTGCGTTCGTGACCGGCGGGATCGCGGCCGCCGGGACGCCGGACGAGGAGCTGGGCCACCACGGCTACGACCACACCGGTCAGGTCGGCCTGGTGAACCTGAACAACACCGACGCGCTGCACAACGTGCAGGGCACGCTCGGGCTGTGCCACAACAACATCAACGTGCTCGGCGTTCAGGTGCCGGTCCAGGAGTCGCTCAACGGCATCGGCGTGCCGATCCTGTCGCCGGGCGCGAGCGAGGCCGAGGGTGAGACGCCGTACAACTGCGCCTCCAGCGGGCTCGCCGACGGCGGCACCAGCCAGGGCGACTGACACTTTCCGCGGCAGCGGGAAGAATCGATTTCCGAGAATGGCGCGGCACCGGTTTGCGCCGTGGTGCGCCGCCCCGGACGGGGCGGGCAGTTGAGGAGTTCTTTCTCGTGATCAAGCAGCTCGGATTCGTCGCGACCGCGCTGGCCGCCGGTCTGGCCGCCTTCGGCGGCTCGGCCTCCGCGACCACCGTGACGGTCGACGGCCACCCCGGCGACCAGAGCGAGCAGTACGGCCTGGCCAACGTGCAGAGCATCGACGCACTGCACAACGTGAACCTGGACGGCGGCGTCTGCGAAATCCCGGTCAACGTGCTCGGCGTGCAGGTCCCGGTGCAGGAAGTCGCGCAGGGCATCGACGTCCCGATCCTGTCGCCTGGCGCGAGCGAAGCCGACGGCGACTCGCCGTCGAACTGCGCCAGCGGGGCCATTTCGGACGGCGGGACGGCCCAGGGCCGCTGACCGACCTCCGGTGGGAAGCCGTCGCGTGGACACTGTCCGCGCGGCGGCTTTTCGCTGGGCGGAAAACGAGCCGAGGGAGTGCGACCGTGGCCGGTGAGGTGGACCCGGCGGTCGAGAACGCGCAGCTGCGCGAGGCGCTGTCGTCGCGGCCGGTGATCGAGCAGGCCAAGGGGATGGTGATGCTCCTGCGCGGCTGCACCGCCGCCGAGGCGTTCGGCGTGCTGGTCACCGTGTCGCAGCTGAGCAACGTCAAGCTCCGCGACGTGGCCGCGGTCGTCGTGGCCGCCGCCGGGGGCGAAGCCGGGCCGGGACTGTCCGATGCGGACGCCGAGCGCGCGGTCCGCGCGGTGCTCTGCAAGCACTTGCTCGACGCCGGCTGACCGCTGGGAACCGGCGAGGACGGGCGTCGCCCGGCTGCGGGCTCGGCTTGGGGTTCAAGGCCTCGCCGGTTCACCAGCCGGATACCCGCTCCCGGGGTCGAGGGGATCGGGTTTCCGTACCTGCAGACCCTACGGTGTCCGCCGCCTTTCCGTCGCGATTCTCCGGGTGGTTGTTGCCTGAACGAGTGTGCGAATCGGCCGCGCTTTCACGGAATCGGATTTCCGGTGCTAAACCTCACTGACCCGATCGGGCCAATCCGGCCCCGGTCAGCGGGTTGCCGGGCACACCCGATGGTGGCGCGAAGTGGAACAGTTCCCATTCTTTCAGTACGTTTTCCCCACGCGGGACGGAGAACACACCCTCGCCGCCGTCCTGTCCGATGCACCTGTCAAACGAGGAGAACAAATGCTGAAGAAGCTGGGATTCGTCACGGCCGCGATGGCGGCCGGCGCATTCATGGCCGGCGGCGTCGCGGCTGCCGACACGCCCTTCGACCACGACCACCACGGTGGCCACACCGGGCAGCTCGGCCTGCTCAACCTGAACAACACCGACGTGCTGCACAACGTCAACGCCGTGGTCGGCGTGTGCGACAACAACATCAACGTGCTCGGTGTCCAGGTGCCGATCCAGAACTCCCTCAACGGCATCGGCGTGCCGATCCTGTCGCCGGGCGAGCACGAGGCCAGCGGTGAGAACCCGGAGAACTGCGCCTCGGGCGGCCTCGCCGACGGCGGCACCAGCCAGGGTCACTGAGTCCCCGCGCCGCGGCTGCCCGTTGTGTGTGCGGAAGCCGGCCGGGGCGCGGAAACCGGCGCTGCGCCAGTCGTCGTGCGGCGTGCCCGGAACAGGGAGCGAGCTGCACACTCCGGTTCCCCGTTCCGGGCACGCACCGACCCGGCGCCGACGCCGGCACGGGTGGGATCCGGCCACCGGGGATGAGCCGGTGTGCCGGTCCCACCCGGCGCACAACCGAAAACCGTTCAAAAAGACAGCCGCGACCGGAATCCGGTCGCGGCTGTCTTCGTGCCTAGCGGCGGCCGAGCAGCCGGGCGACGACCCCGCGGCGGCGTCTCGGCTCCGGAACGGGCGTGGTCCCCACCCGCAGCACGATGTCGAGCACCGCTGCCCGCTGTTCCCCGGCGGCGCGGGCATAGCCGGGCGACGCCGCCACGGCGCGGCGAAGGTCGTCGGGGTCGGCGGTGCCGGTGTCGAACCCGGTGACCCGGGTGACGTCGATGGGGCCTCGGCACGGTGTTTCCACGCGAAAGTTCTCCTGTGGTCGAGCGGTCCGTACCCGCGTTATCGCTCCGTTATCGCCCGGACGTTACGGCCGTCGTGTCCCTCGGTCAGGTGACCGGGCAACGCACCCGGCCGGGCGCGCCGGGTCTCGTAGGATGCGACGGTGAGCTATTCGACCGACCCGCGCGCGGCCCGCAGCCGGGCGGCGATGGTCGCCGCGGCAAGGAGGTTGCTGGCCGGCGAAGGGCTCGACGCCGTCACGCACCGGCGGGTCGCCGAGGAAGCGGGGGTCGGCCGGGCCACGGTGTACCGGCACTGGCCACGCGCGGATCAGCTGCTGCTCGACGCGATGGGCGGCGCGGACCTGCCGCTGTTCAAGGACCCGGAGCCACCGCTGCGGCCGTGGCTGTGCGACCAGCTGCGCCGGATGGCCGACGAGCTGGCGATCCCCGCGGTGGCCGCCGTCGCGCTCACCTTGGCGCAGTCGGCGCTGGCGGACCCGGAAGCCGCGCACCGGCAGGAGGAGTCGGTCCGGACGATCGAAGAACGCCTGCACGCGGCCATCCGCACGGCGATCGCGGCCGGCGAACTGGTCACGGAGATCGAGCAGGCGGACCTGACGGCCTTGCTGGTCGGCCCGATCGTCTACCGGGCGACGACGCAACGCCGCCCGGTTTCCGGCGCCTTCATCGGCCGGCTCGTCGACAGCGTGGGGACCTGGCGGGACTAGCCCGCGACGGCGATCGCGACAACTGCGAAAGCGAAGTGCGCCACCATCGCCAGCACCCGGATCCAGTCGGTGCGCACCAACCGCACGATGGCCGGGCGCTCGGCCGTTTCCCGGATGTGCAGCTGGATCGGCAGCTGGATCACGGCGAACGAAAGCCAGGACGCGCCCAGTGCCACCAATCCGCCCCAGACAGTTGTCTCGCAGAACGCCATGCTGGCACGCCGGCCACTGCGAGTCAACTGTCTCATAGATTGGCTGGGCTCAGACGCGGCTCCACTTCTGGTTCGCCTGGCCGTTGCAGGACCACAGGATCGTCCGGGTCCCGTTGGCCGTCGCCGCGCCCTCGGCGTCGAGGCACAGTCCTGATTGGACGTTCCGCACCGTGTCGTCCGCTCCGAACGTCCACTTCTGGTTGTTCTGCCCGGTGCACGAGCGGCTCAGCACCTGCGCACCGCTCGAACCGCCCTCGAGGCACTTGTCGCCGTAGACGCGGACTTCCCCGTTGTCCCAGGTGGTCCAGAGCTGGTTGGCGGCGGTCTGGCAGTCCCACAGCAGCGTGCCCGCGCCGGAGACGGTCGAGGCGTTGTCGACGTCGAGGCAGCGGTTCGAGCCGGTGCCGCGCAGCCGCGACGTCGTGGACGCGAGCGGGGTGCCGCCCGAGACGCGGTAGACCGCGATGTCGTGGGCCGCCACGTTCGCGCTGATCGTGCCGCCGGTGGCCGACGTGCCGCCGGTCCACAGGTCGGTCAGGGTGAACGACGACCCGGCGAGCCCGATCTGCGCCGCGGTGGTGCTGATCGTCGTCGTGCCGCTGCCGCGGTTGAGCAGCCCGACGGCGACGGAGCCGTCCGACAGCGGCTTGGCGAAGACCTCGGTGTTGCCGTCGTCGCGGACCCGGCGGCCGCCGGCACCCCGGCTGTCCTGGTCGACCGCCAGCAGGCGCGGGTTGCGCAGGACCGCGCTGATGTCCGCGGACATCGAGCGGATGTCGTTGCCCGCCATCAGCGGCGCGGCCATCAGGGCCCAGAGGGCGAAGTGGGCGCGGGACTCGGTCAGCGACAGCCCGGGCCGTCCGACGACGAGCATGTCCGGGTCGTTCCAGTGCCCGGGCCCGGCCTGCGCGGTCAGCGGCGCGGTGACGTCGAGGACGTTGCCGACGCCCATCGGGTAGCTGTTGGTGTTGCCGTTCTGCCAGATGTCGAGCAGGTCTTCGGTGGTGCGCCACAGGTCGGCGACCTGGCCCCAGTCGTACTTGTCGCCGGTGATGGCGTGGTAGCTGTTGGGGTTGATGCTGTAGACGATCGACCGCCCGGTCCCGCGCAGCGCGTCGCGCATCAGGCCGAACCGGCTGACCTGCTCGTCGCGGGTGCCGGCGGGGGAGCACCAGTCGTACTTGAGGTAGTCGACGCCCCAGGAGGCGAAGGTGCGGGCATCCTGGGCTTCGTGGCCCTGGCTGCCGGTCGAACCGGGGTAGGTGCCGCCGCGCTGGGCGCAGGTGCGGTCGGTGGGGACCTGGTAGATGCCGAACTTCAGGCCGCGGGCGTGGATGTAGTCGCCGAGGGCCTTCATGCCGCTGGGGAACTTCGACGCGTTGCCGCGCAGGTTGCCCTGGGAGTCGCGCTGCGGGTCGAACCAGCAGTCGTCGACGACGACGTACTGGTAGCCCGCGTCGCGCATGCCGGAGGAGACCAGCGCGTCGGCGGCCTGGTGGATGGTGGCCTCGGAGACGTTGCAGCCGAAGCTGTTCCAGCTGTTCCAGCCCAGTGGCGGGGTCACCGCCGGGCTCCCGGGGGCGGCGACGGCGGCCGGCGGCACGGCCGTGGACAACGACAGCGCGGCGGCCGTCGCGGCGAGCAGGTGCAGGACCCGTGAACGGGTTCGAGCGGGCATCGTTGCCCCTTTCCGGACGGGGAACCGAGAGTTAGCGCTAACACTTTTGGTTTCGCCGACTGCGGTGAAACTTTCCGAAAGTTTTCGCTGTGGCCGACCCGTGGCCCACGTATGTATAGACGAAGGTTCCTGCCGCGTCCAGCCTCCTCCGCGGATCATTGCCAAAGCCGCACCCGCGTGATTACAGTCCCCTGTCTGGGAGCGCTCCCACTGCCGCCGAGCTCGACGACGAGGAGATGGCGAATGCGGGTAAGAAGATTCCGGGCTGGACTGGTGTTGCTGGCCGTGACGGCGCTCGGGCTGACAGCGGGTTCCGTGCCCGCGTCCGCCGCCGACTACGAGCGGCTCCTCAACGGCACCTTCGCCAGTGGCACGATCGACCCCTGGTGGGCCGGGTCCGGGACCACCGGCCGCGTCACCGGCGGCGAGTTCTGCACCGACGTCACCGGCGGCACGGCCAACGGCTACGACGCCCTGGTCGGCCAGAACGGCGTCCCGTTCGAGGCGGGGCAGCAGTACACGCTGAAGTTCGACGCCCACGCGACGACCACCCAGCAGATCTCCGCCGTCGCGGGCGAAGCGGTCTCGCCCTACCGGCAGATCTCCCGCACCGACCTGACGGTCACGCCGTCGACGCAGCACTTCACCGTCACCTTCACGTCCACATTGGACTTCCCGGGCGCCGGCAACGGCCAGCTGGCCTTCTGGTTCGGCGGCCAGGCCGCGAACAACACCGTCTGCCTGGACAACATCTCGCTGGTCGGCGGCGTGATCCCGCCCGGCGGCCTGCCGCCGACCAGTGGCATCCGGGTGAACCAGGAGAGCTACACCCCCGGCCTGCCCAAGCACGCCACGGTGATCAACAGCTCGACGAGCCCGGTGACCTGGACGCTGCGCAACGCGGCCGGCACCGCGGTGGCCACCGGCCAGACCCGCCCGCGCGGCGCCGACGCCGCCTCCGGCGAGAACGTCCACGACATCGACTTCTCGGCCTACGACACCGCGGGCACCGGCTACACCCTCGCCGTCGGCTCGGACACGAGCTTCCCGTTCGACATCGCCGCCGACGGGCTGAAGAAACTGCGCTACGACGCCCTGGCGTTCTTCTACCACCAGCGCAGCGGGATCGCGATCGACGCCCAGTACGTCGGGGCCACCTACGCGCGGCCCGCGGGCCACGTGAACGTCGCGCCGAACCAGGGCGACAACAACGTCCCCTGCCGGTCGGACCTGAACTGCGGCTACACCCTCGACGTCCGCGGCGGCTGGTACGACGCCGGTGACCACGGCAAGTACGTCGTCAACGGCGGCATCGCGACCTGGGAGCTGCTCGACGAGTACGAGCGCGCGCTGAAGCTCGGCGACGCGAGCGCGCTGGGCGACGGCAAGCTGGCCATCCCGGAGCGGGCCAACGGCGTCCCCGACATCCTCGACGAAGCCCGCTGGGAGGTCGACTTCCTGCTCTCCATGCAGGTGCCCGACGGCAAGCCGAACGCGGGCATGGTGCACCACAAGATCCACGACGCGGCCTGGACCGCCCTGCCCACCCGGCCCGACCAGGACAGCCAGCCGCGCCGGCTCTCCCCGCCGAGCACGGCGGCCACGCTGAACATGGCCGCCGTCGCCGCCCAGGCGTCCCGGCTGTGGCGGACGATCGACCCGGCCTACTCGGCGAAGCTGCTCGCGGCGTCGGAGAAGGCCTACGCCGCGGCGAAGGCCAACCCGGCCGTGCTCGCCGACCCGAACGACGGGACCGGCGGCGGCACCTACAGCGACAACACGGTGACCGACGAGTTCTACTGGGCGGCCGCGGAGCTGTTCGCGACCACGGGGAAGAGCGCCTACCGCACCGACGTCACCGGCTCGTCGCTCTACCGCGGCGTCAGCTTCAACACCCACGGCTTCGACTGGGGCTCGACGGGCGCGCTCGGCGACATCACGCTCGCCCTGGTGCCCACCGACCTGCCCGGGGCGGACGTCGCGGCGATCAAGTCGGCCGTCACCACCACCGCCGACAGCCACCTCGCGCAGATGGCGGGCATGGGCTACCCGGCGCCATACCGGACCGCCGACGGCACCTACGAGTGGGGCTCCAACGGCCTGGTGGCCAACAACGGCGTGGTGCTCGCACTGGCGTACGACTTCACCAAGCTGGACAAGTACCGCGACGGCGCGTTCCAGGCGATGGACTACCTGCTGGGCCGCAACCCGGCGAACTACTCCTACGTCTCCGGCCACGGTGACCAGGCGGTGCAGAACGTGCACCACCGGTTCTGGGCGCACGAGCTGGACCCCTCGCTGCCGATCGCGCCGCCCGGGGCGCTGTCCGGTGGGCCCAACAGCGGCCTGCAGGACCCGACGGCGGCCCGGCTGCTCGCCGGCTGCGCGCCCCAGCGCTGCTTCGTCGACGACATCCAGGCGTACTCGGTGAACGAGGTCGCGATCAACTGGAACTCGGCGCTGGCCTGGCTGGCGAACTGGACGGCCGAGAAGTCGCCGTCCGCCGTCGACACGACCGCGCCGGCCGCGGCAGGCAAGCCCGCCGTGTCCGCGGTGTCCGCCACCGGCGCCACGGTGAGCTGGGCGGCGTCCTCGGACGCGGAGAGCGGGATCAAGAACTACGACGTCGTCAGCGTCACCGGCTCGGCCCGCAAGGTCCTCGCCACCGTCACCGGGACGTCCGCGACCTTGACCGGGCTGTCACCCTCGACGGCCTACACCCTGGTCGTGGTGGCCCGCAACGGCGCCGGCCTGACCGGCCCGGACTCGGCGTCGACGCAGTTCACGACCCTGCCGGACGCCTCGGGCGGCGGCTGCGCGGTGGTCTACACGGCGAACTCGTGGACCGGCGGCTTCACCGCGTACCTCACGGTGACCAACACCGGGACGGCGACGTGGCCGACGTGGACGCTCAAGTTCGGCTTCCCCGGCAACCAGAAGGTGACCCAGGGCTGGTCGGCGACCTGGGCGCAGTCGGGTGCGGACGTCACCGCGACGGCGATGCCGTGGAACGCGTCGGTCGCGCCCGGCAAGTCGGTCTCGATCGGGTTCAACGGCAGCTTCACCGGCAGCAACCCGTCGCCGGCGGCCTTCGCGGTCAACGGGAAGACCTGCGGCTGAGGGGTTTCGATCGGCGGATCGCCGGACTCTCCGCTAGCGTTTGACCGGCAGGCAGGTGCGCCTCCTCCCCCCTCGGCGCACCTGCCTGCTCTTCTGTCCTCGTCCGGGCCTTGTCCCGGCCCGTCCCGGCGCTCACCATGAGTGGTCCGGGGCGGGAAGGAGGACGCCGTGGACGAGCCGGCGATCGCCGTGACCGACCTGCGGGTCCACCGCGGTGGCGAAGAGGTGCTGCGCGACATCGGGTTCACCTTGCGGCGCGGGACGGTGACCGGCCTGCTGGGCCCCAACGGCTGCGGCAAGAGCACGCTGATGCGCTCGATCGTGGGCGTTCAGCTGGTGGCGTCGGGCCGGGTGGACGTGCTCGGCCGTCCCGCGGGCAGCCCCGGGCTGCGGCGGCGGATCGGCTACGCGACCCAGGACCCGGCGATCTACGCGGACCTGACGGTGACCGAGGCCCTGCGGTACTTCGCCGCGGTGCTCGGCGCGCCACCGTCGGATGTGGACCGGGTGATCACCCGGACGGGACTCACCACCTCGGCCCGCGTCCTGGTCGGCCGCCTGTCCGGCGGCCAGCGCGGCCGGGCCAACCTGGCGGTGGCGCTGCTGGGCACCCCCGAGCTGCTGGTGCTGGACGAGCCGACGGTGGGCTCCGACCCCGAACTGCGCGACGAGCTGTGGCGGCTGTTCCACGACCTGGCGGCCACCGGCGTCACCCTGCTGATCTCCAGCCACGTCATGGACGAGGCGGCCCGGTGCGACGACCTCCTGCTGCTGCACCGCGGCAGGCTCCTCGCCCGCAGCACGCCGGAGGCCCTGCGGGCGCGCACCGGCGCCCCCGACCTCGAGCAGGCGTTCCTGCGCCTGATCAGGGGACGCGCGGAGGCGGCGCGGTGAGCGCGCCGGCCACCACCCGCCGGATCCTGACCCAGCTGCGGCACGACCCGCGCACGGTGGTGCTGCTGGTCGCGGTGCCCAGCGTGCTGATGGTCCTGCTGCGGTTCGTGCTGAACTCGGAGCAGCGGTTCAGCGCGGTCGCCCCGGCGTTGCTCGGCATCTTCCCGTTCACGATCATGTTCCTGCTGACGTCGGTGACGACGTTGCGCGAGCGCACGACGGGCACGCTCGAGCGCCTGATGACGCTGCCGATCGGCAAGCTCGACCTGATCCTCGGCTACGCGCTGGCGTTCGGCCTGCTGGCGGTGCTGCAGGTGGTGGTGGCGGCCGGCATCTCGCTCATGTGGCTCGGGCTGGACATCGCCGGTTCGATCTGGGTGCTGCTGCTCATCGTGGTCCTGGACGCCCTGCTCGGCACGGCGCTGGGCCTGTTCGTCAGCGCGTTCGCCCGTACGGAGTTCCAGGCCATCCAGTTCCTGCCGGTGTTCGTGCTGCCGCAGTTCCTGCTGTGCGGCCTGTTCGTGCCGCGGGGCGAGATGGGCTGGGTGCTGAGCGCGGTGTCGGACGTCCTGCCGCTGTCCTACGCGGTGGACGCCCTCACCCAGGTGACCCGCTCGGGCGAGGTCGACGGCACGCTGGTCCGCGACATCGGCATCATCGCGGGCTGCGTGGTCCTGGCTTTGCTGCTGGGTGCGGCGACACTGCGCCGACGCACCCCCTGAGGCCGCTGCGGCTCCTCCGTCATCGCGCCTAAAGTGGGCGGGACCCGAGCAGAGGAGTTCGCATGCAAGGCGTAGATCCCTCCGTGCCGCCCAGTGGCACGGGTTGTGCGGACTGCGACGCCGCCGATCCGCAAGGCTGGTGGTTCCACCTCCGGCGCTGTGCGGAGTGCGGCCACATCGGCTGTTGCGATTCCTCGCCCGGCCGGCACGCCAGTGGCCACGCCGCCGCCAGCGGGCACCGGCTGGCGCGCAGCTTCGAGCCCGGCGAAGAGTGGTTCTGGGACTACGGCGAAGAAGTGCTCTACGAATCCGGGCCCGCACTCGCCGCGCCCGAACACCGGCCGGTCGACCAGCCCGCTCCCGGGCCGGCCGGCCGCGTGCCCGCCGACTGGGCCCGGCACCTGCACCAGTAACCGCTCTCGTCCCGTCGGCACCGTCCACTCCGGAGCGGGTGGTACCGCGGTACCACCCGCCCGCCGGAATTCCCCCGCCGGTACCACGGATCGCGCCGGTCCCGCTCCTAGCGTGAGGAGGAGACGACCCACGCGACCACAGGGGAACGACGATGATCGAGGCACTGCAGCTCACCAAGCGGTACGGGGAGAAAACCGCGGTCGACCACCTGGACTTCACCGTCCGGCCCGGCGCCGTCACCGGCTTCCTCGGCCCGAACGGCGCCGGCAAGTCCACCACCATGCGGCTGATCCTCGGGCTGGATGCCCCGACCGGCGGCTCGGTGCGCGTCAACGGCCGCCCCTACGCCCGGCACCGCGCCCCGCTGCAGGAGGTCGGGGCGCTGCTGGAAGCGAAGTCGATCCACCCCGGCCGGTCCGCCTTCGACCACCTGCTCGCGCAGGCTCACACGCACGGCATCCCGCGGCGGCGGGTCGACGAGGTGATCGAGCTGGCCGGGCTGCAGCCGGTGGCGAAGAAGCGCGCCGGCGGGTTCTCCCTCGGCATGGGCCAGCGCCTCGGCATCGCCGCCGCCCTGCTCGGCGACCCGGCGACGGTGCTGCTCGACGAGCCGGTCAACGGCCTCGATCCCGAGGGCGTCCTGTGGATCCGCACCCTGCTCGGCGAGCTCGCCGCCGAGGGGCGCACGGTCTTCGTGTCCTCGCACCTGATGTCCGAGATGGCGCTGGTCGCCGAGCACCTGGTGATCGTCGGCCGCGGCCGGCTGCTCGCCGACACCACGGTGGCCGACCTGGTCCGCGAAGCCGGCGGCGGCACCGTGCAGGTGGCCACCGCCGACCCCGCGCGGCTGCGGGAGGTCCTGGCCGGTCCCGGTGTCGAGATCACCGGCCAGGCGGGCTCCGAGCAGCTGCAGGTGACCGGCCTGTCCGCGCGGGCGATCGGCCTGAAGGCCGCCGAGCACGGCGTCGCGCTGTTCGAGCTCACCGCCCGGGCCGTCTCCCTCGAGCAGGCCTTCATGGACCTGACCAGGGACGCCGTCGAGTACCACGGCACCGGCGTCGAAACCCTCGGGAGGGCGGCATGAACGCGGTGACACTCGTCGAACGGCCCGCCTACCGGGTGACCGGACGCCGCGTGCTGCGTTCGGAGTGGTCGAAGCTGTGGTCGCTGCGCTCGACGTGGATCACCCTCGGCCTCGGGTGCGTGTTCCTGGTGGCCGTCGGCCTGATCGCCGCGGCGCAGTACTCGCCCCAGCCCACCGGCGGGAACCTCGACGACGACTTCGCCAACGCCACCGCGGTCAGCCTGTCCCTGTTCGGCCTGACGTTCGCTCAGCTGGCGCTGGGCGTCCTCGGCGTGCTGGTGACCGCGGGCGAGTACTCCACCGGCATGATCCGCTCGACGCTGGCCGCGGTCCCGCGCCGCCTGCCGGTGCTGTGGGCGAAGTCGGCGGTGTTCGGCGTGGTCGCCCTCGTCGTCGGCGTCGTAAGCGTGTTCGTCACCTTCGTGATCGTCTCCGGCGTGGTGGCCGGGACACCGGCGGCGCTCACGCTGTCGTCGCCGGGCGTGGTGCGCAGCCTGCTGGGCGCGGGCCTCTACCTCGGCCTGGTCGGGGTGCTCGGGGCCGCGCTCGGTGCCCTGCTGCGGTCGGTCGCCGGCGGCATCTCGGTGCTGGTGGCGGTCCTGATGCTGATCCCCGGCCTGCTGTCGCTGCTGCCCGCGAGCTGGCACGACGAGATCGGGCCGTACCTGCCCAGCAACGCGGGCCAGGCCATGTACGCCCTGACCCACGACAGCACGTCCTTGTCGCCGGCCGCGGGGTTGGCCGTGTTCCTGGGCTGGACGGCCCTCGCACTCGCCGGCGCGGCCTACCGGCTCGTCCGGACCGACGGCTGAGCCGCGTTTTCGTCCACCATGGACAGGTGACCGAGGTGAACGGCGACGCACTGGGGCACCCGCTGCTCACCCAGGCGATCCGGATCAGGCAGCGGCTGCGGCGGACGGACCGGGCCCACCCGTGGCTCCTCGACGCGGCCGTGGTGGCCGGGGTCGTCCTGCTGTTCTGCGTGCCGGAGTTCGTGCGGTTCGACGACGGCGACGACGGCCCGCTGCCGATCACGTTCACGCAGCTGCCGGTGCCCGCGACGCTGGCTCTGCAGGCCGGCCTGGTGCTGCCCCTGCTGGCGCGGCGGCGGGCACCGACGGCGGCGTTCGCCGTGATCGCAGCGGTGTTCGTGCGGCAGTGGTCGCTGGGCTCGTTCCTGCGGGCCGACGTGGCCCTGCTCGTCGCGCTCTACAGCGTGGCGCTGCACGGCCGCGTCCGGCACCTGGCGTGGGTGGGCGCGGCCGTGGCCGGGCTCATCGTCCCGGTCGCGGTGCGCGTCTCCGCGGTGGTGTCCGTGTGGGGCGCGCTGTTCTTCCTGATCAGCACGGCGGTCGCGGCCGCCGCGCTGGGGCTGGCGGTGCGGATCCGCCGGGCCCAGCTGGCCGCCCTGCGCGAGCGCGCGGCCCGGCTGGAGGTCGAGCGCGACCAGCGCAGCAGGCTGGCCACCGCCACCGAACGCACCCGGGTGGCCCGGGAGATGCACGACATCATCGGCCACAACCTGTCCGTCATCATCAGCCTGGCCGACGGCGGCGCGTACGCGGCCGAAGCGGCGCCCGAGCGGAGCCGGGAAGCGCTCCGGCTCGTCGGGGAGTCCGGACGCCAGGCACTGGGCGAGCTCCGGCGCATGCTGGGTGTCCTGCGCGAGCAGGCGGCTGCGCCGGAGCTGCACCCGCAGCCCCGCATCGCCGACATCGACGCGCTGTGCGGGCGGCTGCGCGCGGCCGGGCCGGAGGTCGTCCTCCGGTCCGGCGGCGAGCTGGAAGCCCTGGACCGCGGGGTGCAGCTGATGGCCTACCGGATCGTCCAGGAGGCGCTCACGAACACGTTGAAGCACGCCGGTCCCGGCATGCGCGTCGACGTCACGCTGTCCGCCGACGGCGCGCGGCTGCGCATCCGCGTCCAGGACACCGGCCCGCCGGACGGCCGCCGGCCGTCCCACGGCGAAGGGCACGGGCTCACCGGCATGAGGGAGCGCGCGGCCCTCTACGGCGGCACGCTCGTCGCCGGCCCGGTCCCGGGCGGCGGCTGGGCCGTGCAGGCGGTCCTCGACGTCACCCCGCTCCCGGGGAGCCCGGCGTGACCAGCGTGCTCATCGTGGACGACCAGGCCCTGCAGCGGTTCGGCTTCCGCATGCTGCTGGAGGCGGCACCCGGCACGGAGGTGGTGGGCGAAGCGGCCCACGGCGCGGAAGCGGTGCGCCGCACGGCCGAGCTGCGTCCCGACGTGGTCCTGATGGACATCCGCATGCCGGGCATGGACGGCATCGAAGCGACCCGCCGCATCGTCGCGGGCGGCGGCCGGTCGAGGGTGCTGGTGCTGACGACGTTCGACCTCGACGAGTACGCGCACGCGGCGCTGCGGGCGGGTGCGAGCGGATTCCTGCTCAAGGACGCCCACCCGGAGGAGCTGCTCGCCGGGATCCGCGCGGTGGCCAGGGGAGACGCGGTCGTCGCGCCGGCGCTGACCCGGCGTCTCCTCGACGCGTACGCCCACCACCTGCCGCCGGTGTCCGGCGGCGCCCCGGACGACCCGCGCTGGGCGGCGCTGACCGAGCGCGAGCGCGAGATCCTGGTCGCCATCGGCCGGGGGTGGACGAACGGCGAGATCGCGTCGCGGCTGGTGCTCTCGGAGTCGACGGTGAAGACGCACGTGGGCCGGGTCCTGGCGAAGATCGGCGCCCGCGACCGCATCCAGGCGGTGATCACCGCCTACGACCTCGGCCTGACGCGCTGAGCCGTCACAGCCGCCGGAACCGGGCCTCCAGCAGCGCGAACACGCCGAACACCGCGATCCCGAGCGCCAGCGCGAGCAACAAGGCCGGCCCGTACGGCTGCACGGCCAGCGTCTTCAGCGCCGGGTCCAGCCCGCCGGCCTTGGCCGGGTCGTACCGGACGGCCGCGAGCACCAACATCGCTCCCACCGTGGCGTACAGGACACCCACCGCGCACCAGCCGACCTGGCCGAGTCGGGTGGCCGACAACCGCACGGTGGGGGAGGCACCGCCGAAGTCGAGGTCGCGGAGGAACTTCTTCCGCGCGCCCCGGTAGGCGAGCCACCCGGCGACGGCGATGACGAGCACACCCGCGGCGATCACCGCGGCCGCACCCCACGGCCATCCCAGCACGGCCGCGACCACCGAGCCGGCCTTGCCGGAAGTACCCGTCGCCGTCTTGGCGGCGCTGTAGGCGACCAGGCCGTAAAGAACGACTTCGACCCCGCTGACCGACCGCCGCACCCAGCGGCGCCGGGGTGCGGCGTGCCGGTGGCCGGTGAGCGCCTCGCTGAGCTGCCACAGCGCGAGCACGCCGGTGCCGCCCGCAACCAGCCACAACAGCCACGCACCCCCCTCGGCGGCGACGAGCTGCAGCGCCCCGGCCTTGTCGGCCCGTTCGTGGTCGCCGAGCGCCACCTGCGCGGCCAGCCAGGCGACGATCAGGTGGACGGCCGCGTAGCAGGTCAGCCCGATCCGGGCGAGCAGGCGGAAAACTCTCAGTTCGGGCATGAAGGTGAGTTTTGCTCACATCGATGGGGTTTGGCCAGCGTGCGGGGTCACGGATCGGGCGGGCACCACCTGCGCCGCGTCGTAGGTCGGCGTAATACCAGGCGAAGGCCGCGGTCTGCACCTGATCGGCGAAGTCCCCACCGTGTATCTCTCGCCCGCCTTCGCGCTCTTGAGTTCTGGCCGGATGCCGGAGATCGACGGAGGGCGCCATGCCGGAGCAACGCGAGTCCCGACCTGCCCTCGTGGCCGGCTCCCTCGTCGACCGGGAGCGGGGTGAACCCGTCGCCGGCGTGCGGCTTGCCGTCCAGGTCCGGCTCGGCAACTGCTCCCACGACCTCGCCGCCGGGAGCACCGACGCCGACGGCCGGTTCTCCCTCACCCCGGGCGACAACGTTCCCGCCTGGCTCGTCCGGGTCGTCACCTGCGGCCAAGGCGAAGGGGAAGGCGAACCCGTCACCATCACCGGCACCCTCGGAGACCGGCCGCCGCAGGACCTCGTCACCACCCGGCCGGGTGACTTCCTCCGGCTGACCATCGACGTCCCGCCCGCCCAAGTCGACTGGGCCGTCTTCAACCGGCCCGGTGAAGGCCGGATCGACGAGCTGCTCGCCCTGGTCCGCGACCCCGCCGTCGTCCCGGACCAGGCCGTCCGCGTGCGGGCCGTCGCCGAGCTCGAGGCCGCCTTCCTCGATCCCTCCGGCGTCCTGAGCGGCTTCGGCCCGCTCCCGCCGTGGGCCACCCTCGCCCACGACTTCGCCGCCTACGCAGCCGGCCTCGGCGACCACCCGGAAACCGGACCGGCGCTGCAGGAGCTGCGCACCCGGCTCGACAGCTTCGCCGACCTGTCCCAAGTGGACTGGCCGATCGACTTCGGCGCGCTCGGCCAGACCGGGCTTTCGGGCCTGCTCAACAAGTACGCCGACCGATTCACCGCAGGAAACATCCTCGACGGCCCGTTGATCGGCGCGCTCAACCCGGCCATCGGCTACCGCGACTACCTCCTCGGCGTCTGGGCCAAGCTCTGCGCCTACGACGACTACTGGCTCCAGCAAGGCGGCGAAAAGCCCCTCACCGCCACCGAAGCCCGCGCCCAGCTGACTGCCCGCTTCCGCCAGGACTTCACCACCCGCGACACCAGCCCGCGGCCCGCGAACGAACTGGCCATCGGCACGGTCACGCGCATCCTCACCGACCCCGCCCCGACCGGCTACGGCCTGCCCGCCGCCTCGCTCCCCGACCGCGGAGACATGGATGCGAGGTCCTATCTGGACAGTCTGATCGTCCTTTCCGGAGTGACAGCCAGAGAGCTCGGCCTGCGGTTCCGGATCGACCTGACCCGGTCCGGTCCGGCGACCAGCACTCTCGTCGCCGAAAACACCGCCACGCTGCTGGGTTTCTTCCGCGACAGCTTCCAGTCGGCGCCGGATCCCTTCCACACCCCGCCGGACGTCCGCAACCGCACCATCATCCCGGACGTCCAGCGCGGCCGGGCGCCGTTCTTCCTGGAGTACGAGGAATGGCTGGCCGCGACCGCGCCCTTCTACCCCGAGAACGTCCTGTCCATCGCCCGCTCCCTGCGCGCCGGCGACCTCGCCGGCACCAAGCCCGGGCCGCCCTGGCAGGTGAAGGCGGTCGCGGTGTTCGCCGACGTCGCGAAGATCGACAAGCTGCTGCTGCAGGGCGAATACCCGCAGGCGCTGTCCCTGATCGACACGACGACGTCCGCCGCACTGGAACTGATCAAGGAGCAACAGAAGGCCGGTTACCCGCTGGAGCCGCCCATGCTGGCCCGCAGGCGGCTGCCGGTCACCACGAAAGCGCACGGCCGCGTTCGAGCGGTTCCTCGGGTTCGGCTCGGCGTTCTTCAGCGAGCCGACGTACGACTTCCCGTTCCCGGGTGACTGGAACGGCAAGCGCCTGACCGCCGGGCTGGTGCTGTACGCGACGTACTTCGCCTGGGTGTGGCGGTCGGACGTGCTGCTCGCCACCGGCCGCTTCACCGAGGCCGCGAAGTGCCTCGAAGGCCTGCTCGGCGTGGCCATCGGCGCGGCGGCGCAGGACGATCCGGCCGGGTACAAGACGATCTGGAACGCCGGCGTACCCGAGCTGTACACCGACGGCCCCCTGCCATCCACAATGGACCGCTCGGACAAGGCCCAGGTGGTGCAACCGGATCTCAGCGCGCCCGATGCCATCCCGTACGGCAGCACGTTCGACGACTACAGCCAGCTCCGGCCGCCGAAGGTGGCCGGCCTGCTGCACCGCGTCGACCGCCAGTTCCTGCAGCTGCGCCTGGGCGCGGTGCTGCTCGAATGGGCGGACACGCTCTTCCGCGCCGACGAACCGGCGAGCGCGGCGCGCGCACGGGAACTCTACAAAGCCGTGCTGTGGCTGCACGGCGACGACCCGCAGGTGGGGCCGTCCTGGCAGGGTGGTGTTCCCGGCGGTTACGTCGGCGCGTCGGCGAACCCGGCCGTGGTCGCGCAGGTCGCCCGCGCCCGGCTCGGCTTCACCCGGATCGAAGCCGGGCTGAACTACTTCGGCGGCACCGAAGCGACCGTCCCGGTGCAGCGCTACCGCACCCTCAAGGACGCCGCCGACCGGTTCGCCGCGCTGGCGAAGGCCGCCGAGCGCGACTTCCTCGCCGCCACCGCGCACCTCGAAGACCTGGCGATCGAGCGGCTGCGCACGTCCAACCTGCTCGCCAAGGCCACCGCGCAGAAGGCGATCGCCGGCGAGCAGGCGCAGATCGCCGCCTACCAGGTCGTCCTCGCGCAGAAGCAGGTCACCGACGTCGAGGCGCAGATCGCGGCGAAGAAGGCCGAGATCGCCGACCACGACAGCTTCTTCGGGCAGCTGTCGGACTTCGCGTCGGGCCTGGTCAAGACGTTCACCGGGCTGCCCGGCTTCGCCACCAAGGGCATCGGCGAAGGCTTCGCCGCCGAACTCGGGCTGGGCGACGCCTCGGCGTCCGGACTGCTCGGCCTCGGCGCGGGCGCGTCCGTGCTCGCCGGCTTCGGCGCGTTCTACTACGCCGGCTACACGAGCATGTCCGGGATGGCCGCCGCCTACAGCGGCCGCGCGGGCGAGCTGAAGCGCCTGCAGGACGTCGCCCTGCCGCTGGCCAAGGGCAACGTCGACGCCAAGCAGCGCGAGGTGACCATCGCCAAGCTGCAGGCCACCATCGCCGACGCCGACATCCGGCTCGCGAACGACCTGCTCGCGTTCACCACCCTGCGCCTGCTCAACGCCGAGTTCTGGACCGCCGTCACCCAGGTGCTGCGCCGCGTCCTGCGCCGCTACCTCGACCTCGGGGCGTGGGCCGGCTGGCTCGCCGAACGCGCCCTCGCCTTCGAGCAGGACCGGCACCTGCGCATCGTCCGGATGGACTACCTGGCCCGCGACCTCTCCGGCGTGACCGGCGCCGACCAGCTCCAAGGCGACCTCGCCGAGCTCGAGGCCGCCCGGATCGCGGGGGAACGCGCGCTGGTCCCGTACCGCTACGTGCTGTCGCTGGCCGAGGAGTTCCCGCTCGCCTTCGGGGCGCTGAAGGCGCGTGGCCGGTGCTCATTCGCCACCTCGGAAGGTGCCGCGCGCGCGTTCTTCCCCGGCACGTTCGGCCACCGCGTCCGCAGTCTCGCCGTCGAGGTCCGGATGCTCACCGCGGGCCGGCGCGTCCGCGGCACCCTGGTCAACCACGGCGTTTCGCAGGCCAGCACGGACGAAACCCTGGCGACGCGCCCGCTGCTGCGGTTCGCCGACGCGGTCGCGGTCTCCGAAAGCGGCACCCCGGCCCCCGACGGCCACGACGTCCTCGGCCCGTTCGAAGGCATCGGCCTGGACACCGGCTGGACCCTGCACCTGGACCGCGACGCGGAAGCGTGGGACACGATCACCGACGTCGTCATCCGGATCGACGGGCTCACCCGGTTCTCGGAGGCGCTCCGCCAGGCCCCGGCGACCCCGGCGGCGGGCCGGCTCCTGCTGGTCTCGGCGGCCCGGTTCGCCCCGGAGGCGCTGGGCGCCATCAAGGCCGGTGGCGGCGGCGCGCTGGAGCTCGACTTCGGCAAGGTGCCGTACCCGGTGGCGGAGCAGAACCGCCGCGTCACCAACGTGTTCGTCGCCCTGCCGGGCAGCGCGGACCCGGCGGTCTCGGCCACCCTCGACCTCGCGGGCGCGGCGACGGCGTTCACGTGCGAAGCGGGGATCGCGCTCTCCAACGGCGAACCGCTCCGCCTGCCGGGCAGCCCGTCGCCCGACCAGCCGCTCAACGCCGCGATCGGCGAGCCGGTCGAGCAGCCGTGGCGCTTCACCCTGGCCGGCGACCTTTCCAGCCTGCAGGACGTCGTGGTGGGCGTCGAGTACTCCGCCGATCCGGTCTAAGCGGCGCTGACGTCGCCTGGCCGGGTGATTTGCATCGGGTCTGCAACGAAATACCGGTCGTTCGAGGTGCGACCCCGCGATCTTGCTCTTACGCTCTGCCCAGCAATGCATCGTCCGTGCATCGAGGGGTGGTCGTGGGCAGGAGCTCTCGCCGGGGCATCCGGACGGCGGACACCACCCCGGAGGCGTTCCGGCGTTCGATGTCCGCCTATCGGCACGGGCAGCTGGCCGCCGCCACGGTCGCGCACCGCCGGTACCGGCACGACCCGCTGACGGTTGCCGTGACCGGGGCGGGCGGGCTGGTCGGCACGGCGCTGACGGCGTTGCTGACCACCGGCGGGCACCAGGTCGTCCGCCTGGTGCGCCGGGCGGCGGAGGCGCCGGGCGAGCGGACGTGGCAGCCGGAGGAACCTGCCGCCGATCTGCTCGCCGGCGTCGACGCTGTGGTGCACCTGGCCGCCGCCCCGCTCACCGGCCGGAGCCGGGAAGCGGTGCGCGACAGCCGGATCGGGCCGACGCGGGCCTTGGCGGAGCTGGCCGCCCGCACGCCGGACGGGCCGAAGGTGTTCGTCTCGGCGTCCGCGGTCGCCTACTACGGCCCCGGCCGGGGTGACGAGCTGTTCGACGAGGAAAGTGGGCGGGGACAAGGGTTCCTGGCCGAAGTCGTCGCCGGCTGGGAAGCGGCCGCGGCTTCGGAGTTGCGTGTGGTGTTGGTGCGCACAGGCCTGGTGCTGAGCCCACGCGGCGGCCTGCTGCGGGCGCAGTACCCGCTGTTCGCCGCCGGGCTGGGCGGCCCGATGGGGTCGGGACGGCAGTGGATGCCGTGGATCGGCGTCGACGACCTGGCCGACGTCTACCTGCGGGCCGTGACCGACACCGTCCTCAGTGGACCGGTCAACGCGGTGAGCCCGGAGCCGGTGCGCAATGCCGAGTACGCGAGCACGCTCGCGAGCGTGCTCGGCCGGCCGGCGCGGCCCGAGCTGCCGCCGTTCGGCCCGCACCTGCTGCTGGGGGAGGACGGCCGGAGCGAACTGGCGGTCGCCGACCAGCACGTGGCGCCGCGACGGCTGCTCGAGTTGGGGCACGAGTTCCGCCACCCCCGCCTGGCCGACGCGCTCGGCCACCTGCTCGGCGCCGTCACGGTCGGTGAGCCGGCGTGAAGCGCTGGACGGCGGGCAAACGCCTGCGGCAGCTGCTGGTGTTCGTGCACGTGGTGGTGTCGGTCGGCTGGATGGGCGCCGGCGCGGCCAACGTCGTGCTGGCGATGACGGCCCACTACACGGACCGGCCGGACGTGCGCGGCGTGTGCTACCTGATGGTCGACCGGATCGACGTGTTCGTGGTGATCCCGGCGGCGTTCACCAGCCTCGTCGGCGGTGTGGTGCTGTGCGTGGTCACGAAGTGGGGGATAGCGCGGCACTGGTGGGTGCTGGTGAAACTGGTGCTGACGGTGGCGGTGATCCTGTACAGCACGTACGGCTTGGGTGTCTGGGTGGAGGAGAGCATGGCCGCGGGAGGCCGCCCAAGCCCGGTAAGCGGCCGGCTGGCTTACGGTGCGGCGGTGAACCTGGTGGCGTTCTTGTTCATGACGTGGGTATCGATAGCCAAGCCGTGGGGCCGGACACCGTGGCACCGGCCGGTCCCTGCCCGCGCCCGCGTCCGCCGTGATCCGGTTGCCGCGTCGGTCAGTTCTTCTTGAGTTCCTGGGCCAGCATGACGATGATGCCGCTGGGGCCCCGGACGTAGGTGAGTTTGTAGATGTCTTCGTAGGTGGCAACACCCCGAAGCGGGTGACAGCCGTGTTTTGCGGCTGTTTCGAGGGCTGCATCGATGTCATCGACGGAGAAGGCGACTCGGTGCATGCCGATTTCGTTGGGACGAGTGGGGTTCGATTCGATCGCTTGGGGGTGGATGTACTCGAACAGCTCCAGGCGGCCTTGGCCGTCCGG
This sequence comes from Amycolatopsis sp. NPDC004169, assembly GCF_040610315.1. NCBI lineage: Bacteria > Bacillati > Actinomycetota > Actinomycetes > Pseudonocardiales > Pseudonocardiaceae > Amycolatopsis > Amycolatopsis sp. NPDC004169. Next base: position 44,930 of record NZ_JBEXMD010000019.1, on the reverse strand, counting down.
GGTTTGGAGCATGGCGATCTTGGCGTGGTTGCCGTCGAGGTCGACGGCCGTGTCAGCCCAATCGCCGCTGATCGTATCGCGGCCGAGCAGCGTCAGGCCGAGGTCGGTGAAGAAGGCTATTGCTGCCTCGATGTCTCGGACCGCGATGCCGACGTTCTCGAGTTTGATGGTCATGGTGCCTGTCTTGGGTCTTGATTTGCAGTGCCTGGGTGGCCTCCACCGGCCCGAACGCCGGATTGTTCAACGGGTGGGAGGTTGTGTCAAGGCGGGAAAGCGTGCCTTGACACAACCTCCCACCCGCTGAAGCGGCTGCGTATCGGGTCGGCGGGGGGGTGTGGTTGGTGGGGCGACGCTGCCGCGCCGTGGCGGTGCGCAGCCGGTCCGGCGCTGCCGCGTTGAGCCTGTCGGGTTTCCGCCCACGCGCCCGCACGACTGTGGGCCGCCCGGACGCTGGCCAGGAAGTAGTACGCCTTGAGCACCAGGTCCGTCCCGGGGTGCGTGGAGTCAGCCACCTTCGCCTCGCCGCCGGACCCGGGCAGCGGCTCGAAGCCGCCGAGCCGGGCGGCCAGCTCGGTCGGGAATGCGCCGGCGCGCCGTCCAGACCACGCAAGAGCATGCGGGCGGGCCTCGCGCCGGGTGCGTGGGCTGCGCTCGCGGTCTCCTCGCGGCGGGTGTCATCTTTCTGTCCGATATCCCAGCCGCTGACCCATTGGCTGTCCGTCAGAATTGCTCATGAGCAACGAATTCATGCTTTCGCGGCCGGACGGGTAACGGCAATACCGGCCGGAACGAATGAACGGAGGCGTTGCCCGCCGTGCGTCGGCCCGGCTGGTCGCGAAATCGCCCGAACGGGTCCGGAGGACACTGATGACGAGCACCGAAACGGTCGCGACCGCGGCGGCGCAGGCACTGTTCCAGGTCAACGCCGGCGGCGCGGTCTCGTGCAGCCGCAGTGGCCCGGCGTCGTCGGAACGCACGCGTCGCTGGGCGAGAAAAACACCGTGACGGCGGAGTTCGCACTGTCCACCGCGAACTGGCCGGACCGCCCGGCCAGGACACCCGCCGACGACCGGAGCGCGATCCTGCGGGCTTTGCGCGAAATCGCCGCGCCCGAGTTGCTGTCGCGCAGGTGGACTTTCGCCACCCATGACGACGGTGTGGTGAACAGCGGCCTTGATATCACATTCTTCGAGTCGCCGCCGGGTGCCGCCGTGACGCCCGCCGTGCCGGCCCCGCCCGCACCCGTGCCCGGCGCCCGCTTCACCACGAACATCGTCAACGCCGCCGACGCCGCGCTCCGGAGTGGGGCGGCCGGCTGCGCCGGGCTGTACCGGACGACGCTGCTGAGCCACGAAAAGTTCGGTGCCGGACGGCCGGACGTCCGGACCACGCTGCGGGCGGGGCGGATCTCGTTCCGATGCCTTGTCGAAGAAGTCACCACCGCATGACCCAGGGAGGATCCGTGCTTTCGTCGACGGAAAAGCCGATGGCGGGCAGTGTCCCGCTGTTCCTGGACGTCTTCGTGAGATCCGTCGAGATGGCGCCCGACGGCATCGCGATCGGCCTGATCCGGTTCTCCGGCTGGCAGCTGCACCGGATCGATCCGCTGCCGGCCGGCTTCGCCGGGCACGCGGCCTATCTGGTCCGGGTGAACTACGAGTTCGACGTGCCGCCCGGGGAGATGCCGCCGGCTTGGGCCGAGGTGCAGTTCGAGTTCGACGCCGCCGATGTGATGGTGGTCGACGCGATCCCGCGCACCGTCTCGGCCGCCGAGCCCCCACGCACCTACGAGCTGACCGGGCAGCTCAACTTCGTCCGCCGCACCGACGGCGGCTCCTGCTGGGCGGCCGACGCCAGCGAGGCCAACATCGCGCTGCCCGCGGTCGGGCCGGAGGTGACCTGCTCCGGCCTGGGCGGCGCCAGGGCGCGGTGGCGGCATTCCGGCGGTGTCCACGCCGGCACGCACACCGCGTGGCTGGTCCTGCTGGCCCCAGCCGACTGCACCGAGCTGCCGGTGCTGGCCGGCGGTGCCTACAACTTGACGGAGGACGGCGGGCTCGTCCTCCGCGCGAGCGGCCAGCCGGACGCCTTCACCGTGCGGCTCCCCGGAGCGCCGGAACCGGACGTCCCGGCCATGCCGGCCGGAGACGGCAGGCCCCGCGTCTTCGTCTCGTACGCGCAGGAGTCCCCGGCGCACAAGAAGGCCGTCATGAAGCTGTGCCGGCTGCTGCGCCGGACTGGCGTCGACGTGCGCGTCGACCAGGACGGCCTGGAACGCCGCCGCAACTGGGACGCGTGGACGACGACCCAGCTCCTGCGTAGCGACTACGTGATCGTCGTGGCGTCACCGGTGTACAAAGCGGTCGGCGACGGCGAACTGACCGACGGGACACGCCACCGCGGCGTCCGGTCGGAGTACGACAGGCTGGCCGACCTCATGCACCGCGAGCGGGAGCTGTGGACGAGGAAGGTGCTGCCGGTCGTCCTGCCGGGCCGGTCACCCGACGAGATCCCGCTGACCTTCCTCCCCGCGATCTCCGACCACTACATCCTTTCCGCCATCACCGCGGACGCGGCCGCCGACCTGCTGAAGGTGCTGTTCACCGACCCTGCGGCGTGAACCCCGCCCAGCTCTCGATGCCGATCGCGCGGGAGCCGGGCGGCCGCATGTCCAGCAGTGCCTCCGGCAGCCCGTCGAGCGACGGCGAATCCTCGAGCAGAGCGATCTGCGCCCGCCGCAACGCCTCGGCCGGCGGGAGACCGTGGCGGCGCAGGTTCTCGTGAAACAGCCACATCAGCGCGGCCGTGGACCAGCCGGCGGGCACCCGCCACAGGGAGCCGACGACGGTCCGGGCGCCGATCGCCAGGAAGGTCGCGGAGAGGGACAGCGCCTCGTCGTAGTCCACTCCGGACACCTGGGTCGTGCACCCGGCCAGCACGACCAGCGCGAGTTCGAGGGGCCGGGCGGGACTCAACTCCAGGAGGTCCCGCGCCGACAGCGCACCACCGGACAGTTCGATCCGGGACCGCAGGGGGCTGCGCACGTCCGCGAGGGCGTGGCAGGCGAGGTGCAGCACGCCGAGCGGGTCGCGCAGGTGCTCCCGCACCTCGCCGGGGGTGCCCGGACCGGCCGGGGCCGGGATCCACCAGTGGGCCTGTCCGGTGCCGCCCAGGAAGCGGCCGCCGGGGTAGCAGGAGTCGCGGATGGCCAGCGCTTCGGCTGCGCCGTCGGGCAGGTCGCCGACGGGGTTCCCGACGAGCAAGGCGGCGTCGCCGCGCACGTCGGGGCGCGCCATGGCTTCGCAGAGCAGCCGCCCCGAGGGGACGTACGAGACGGTCGCGTCCTGCACGAGGTGCCGGTCGTGGCCGTCGACCCGCCGGTACGCGGCGTGCCACGGCACCAGGCCCAGGACGCCCAGCGGGACCAGCACGAGCCGCGGATCGCACCCCGCGACCTCGGTGGCGTGGGCGAGGAGCGCGCCGGCCGCGGCGTCCCAGGCCCAGCCGCAGACTTCGCTCAGCTCGGTGCGCCACTGCCGGTACTCCGGGCCGCTCGGATCCGGCGCGGCGTCCCATGCGGCGTAGGCCTCCTGGTAGCGCTTGACCGCCTCGGCTTCGCTCAGCTTCGGCAGGGGCCGCACCACCGGGTCACCCTCCACCGGGACGAGGACGGCGAGCGCGCCGTGGTGGTCGTTCGCCGGCAGGAGGTAGGCGAGCACGTCGGAACCCTGCGCGCGCAGGGCGTTCCGGAGCTCCTCGACGGTGGGCGGGCTGAGCAGGTCTTCCGAGTCCTTCGCCAGCACCCGGAGCACCTTGCGCCGCAGGGCACCCCAGCCGGTGGCCGGGCCACCGTGCCCGGGGGCCAGTGGCTCGTCGACGCCACCGGTGGACTCCCATTCGCGCGCCAGCTCGTCCTGGCCCAGGGCGCCGAGCTGGGCCGAGACCGACCGGGTGGTGTTGGCCGACCGCAGCACCAGGCTGCGCCGTGCGTCGACGATCTGGACGAGCTCGGCCACCGCGTCGTCCTCGACGCACCAGGCGGCGAGCCGGTCGGCGGCGTCCATCGCCGTGCGCGCGATTTCCATCGCGTGCTCGCTTTCGGACTGGATCAGCACCCGCCAGGCGGCGTTCTCGACGACCTGCCGGGCGAGTTTGCGGCTTTCGGCGAAGTCCCCGGGACGGCCGCGCCGCCGCAGCGCGGCGGCGAGTGAGGTCGTCTGCTCGGTGAGCAGCGGGGTGCCGTCCCTGCGGATCCCGGTGAGACACCCCCGGTAGGCTTCGATGGCCCGTTCCAGCGCTTCAATGTCGCTCGGGTCCAGCAGCGAGAGGTTGTCGTACGCGACGGCTCGCGGCACGTGGAGCCCCAACGCCTCCTCGGCGTCGGCCGGTACCTCCACCTCCGACCAGCGCGCGCAGATTTCCCGCAACGCAGCGACATCTTTGTTCCTGATGGCGACGAGCGCTTCGTCGCTGGCCATTACCGGTGCCAGAAACTTCCAGAGCCACGATTCGGTGCGCACGCGGTCGCGGACGGGCGGCAGGTCGGTCCCCAAGGCGGCTGCCCCGGCACGGAGGACACCTTCGAGCAGGTCGTAGAGCGGTTCGCTGGTCGGGTCGGGCGGCAGTGCGTCCAGCAGGTCCCAGGCACGCCGAGCGAGCTCGAAGATCTCCCGCATCTCCTTCCCCGCGTGGACGGCTCGGCTCACCTCGAAGAACCCGTGCATCGCCGCGGCTTCGGCGCGCTTGGCCGGATCTTCAGCTTCGTCGTCGCGGATGCCGGCTATGTGCGTCAACCCGGTGTCCAAGGCGCTCAAGGATCCGGTGGCCGATCCGACCGTGGCGATCAAGTTGGTCGCCAGCGACGGGAGGTCGTCGAGGCCCTCCGGCAACTCCGCTCCGGTGAGCACGCGGCGCAGGGCGGAGAAATCCGCGTCGCCGTCCCCGGCGACGATCCGGGCGGTGTTGCCGAAGAATTCTGTCATCGCTTCCAGCAGCGGCCGGAGTTCCGGACCCAGGTCCAGGACGTCGACGGCGTTCTGGAACAGCGGGCCCATGGAGTTCAGCAAGGTGCGGAACGCGCCGAGGTCGGTGGTCACGCCGTGGCCGCCCTTGGTGACGAGGTAGTACCAGGACATCCCGACCGTGTACGAGAGCAAAGCCGCTTCTTCGGAAAGGGCGCTCGCAGCTGCCGCCTCGTCGACGGCCGCGTGTGCCTGCCGCACCCACTCCACGACCGGCTGCCGGGCCAGCAGCTCGCGCAGCTCCGGCCGGTTGCCGTCCTGGAAGACCGCTTGGAGCCGCCGAGCGTGGAACTCGTACGTCAAGTTCGGATCGGGGACCGGGAGCCCGATGCCGTGGCCGACTGCTTCCAGGACCGCGTCCGCGTGGCGCTGGTCTCCGGTCCGTTCGAACAGCTCACTGTGCGTCTCGGCGAGCCGGCTCCAGACGAGCCAGTCGTCCACGGCTTCCGCGTCCTGGCCGGTGGCGCCGCGGGCCAGCCACTCGGCGGCCGCGGTGAGGTCGGCGAGGCTGCCGGTTTCCTCTCCGCGATCGAGCAGCGCTTCGCCGTACCACACCGCGGTTTCCGGTTCGGCCGGGTCGGCGACGACGGCGAGGCTGTCGATGATCCGGTCGAGGTCGTCGGGATCCGGGTTCTCGGCCTGCGCCCGGCGCGTCTGTAGCAGCATGGCCACCAGCAGGTGACGCACCGGCCGTGCGGGGTCGTCGTGCGGGGTGGTCTCGACGGCCGCCGTCGCCAAGGCGAGGGCGGTGTGCAGATCGTCCGGGTTCTCGTCTTTCCGGTAACGGTCGCGGTGGAGGCCGGCCAGCAACCACATGCCCTCCGGCAGCGCCGGGTGCCCGGCCGGCAGGCCGCCCAGCGCGGCGTCCACCAGCGTGATCGCGTGCCGCAGGTCGGTGTCGCCGGCCAGGAGGTCGTACCGGACGCTGAGCAGCCGGCCGCGGTGCAAGTCCAGCAGCGCGCGATCCGCGGGATCCGCCAGCTGCTCGCCCAGCACGGACAGCGCCGCCAGTGTGTCGTCGAGTTCGTACCGGCGCGTTTCAGCGGACAGGTAGTCGTCGCTCCAGATCGCTCCCAGCCGGTCCGCGCGGATGTCGGCCACCGTGAGCACCGCTTCGGCGAGCTCTTCGGCGGTCAGCGCGGTCGCGACCGCCTGCTCGCCCCAGTGCAGCGCCACAGTCCACTGTGTACCGTCCCCGGCAATGGCCCGGTAGGCGCGCCCCACCGCGAGCGCGGTCCGCCAGGAGCACGACAGCGGATCGTCGACGGTGAAGGCGAGTCCGTGCTCGAGCAGGAGAACCGCCGTGTCGAGGTCGGCCGCGAAGCCGGGGGCCGAGTCGTCGAGCGAATCCACCAAGAGGTAGCCGACGGCTCCGGTCCAGCTCGCGTCCACGGCCGCCGGCTCCCGCTCGACCTGCGCGGCCAGCTCGCCGGCCCGGCGGCGGAGCTCGGCTTCGCTCAGGTGCCCGGTCGTCATCGGCGGAAACCTCAGCCGAGCACCACGCGGCGCGAGCCCGTCTTTTCGGCCGAGTCCCGCACCTTCCCCGACGCCGGGATGGCCCGGTCGCGCAGCTGGCGGACCTCGTCGATCCGCTCCGGCGCCGAACGCACCAGCGGCACGATGTTGCGGAAGGCGTCGCGGTAGAACTCGATCGGCACGTTCCGGTCGTCGTCGGCGGCGATCGCCTCGTAACCGATCTCCTTCACGGCCGCCTCGACGTCCGAGCCGGCGAACCCGTCGCTGAGCCGGACGAGCTCGTCGACGACGTCGTCCGCCACCGGCGCGCGCAGGTATTTGCCCAGGTAGATCTGGATGATCTCCCGCCGCTCTTCCGCGTCGGGCAGGTCGACGAAGAACATGTCGTCGAACCGCCCGCTGCGCAGCAGCTCCTGCGGGAGCGCCCGGACGTCGTTGGCGGTCGCCACCACGAAGACCCGGGCGGGGGATTCCTGCAGCCAGTACAGGAACTGCCCGACCAGCCGGGTGGTGATGCCGGTGCTGTCGGTGCCCGAGCCGGCCAGCCCCTTCTCGATCTCGTCGATCCAGAGCACGCACGGCGCGACAGCGTCGGCCGTGGCGAGCGCCTCGCGGAGCCGGCCCTCCGACTGGCCGACGTACATGCCCAGCACCGACGCGATGTCCAGCCGGTACAGCGGCAACTGCCAGTCGCTCGCGATCGCCTTCGCCGACAGCGACTTCCCGCACCCCGGGACGCCGACGAGGAGCACCCCGCGGGGTGGCCGCATCCCACGGTCGCGCAGGTCCATGGTGAGCAGCGGGCGCTTGCGGTCCAGCCATCGCCGCAGCCCGGCCAGGCCGCCGACGAGGTGGTCGCCGGCGCGCACCGGGACCCGCTCGATGCCGGCCAGCTCGCTGAAGATGGAGTCCTTTGCCCGGCCCAGCTCGACCAGTTCGGCCTTGGTGATGGACTTCCGCACCACGAACGTGGCGAGGATGTTCAGCGCCTCGATCTTCGTCACCCCGGTGAGGATCGACGCGGCCTCCTCGCACTCGGCGGGACCCCATTCGATGCGGATCTCGCCGGCGTACTGGTGCAGGAAACTCTCGATCTCCGCGCGCATCTCGTCCACGTCGGGCAGGTCGAGCGCGACTGCCATCCCCATGCGCTGCAGGGTGTTCCAGGTCGGATCGGCGGTGATCACCATGATGCACCCGCCGTGTTCCTCGGCCAGCTGGGCGAGGTCGACGAACCGCCGCGAGATCTCGTTGTCGTCGCCGAGGTGCTGGACGTCGGTGAACACGACGGTCTGGTTCGCCCGGGCCTGGAACCACTCACCGGCCAGGTCGAGCGCGCCGAGCAGCGACTTGTCGTCCGAGAGCACCTGCCGGTTCCGGAGGTCCCGCAGGCCCTGGCTGAGCGTGTGCACGACGATATCGAGCTGCTTCTCCCTGGCCAGTTCGCCGAGCATCTCCAGCGCGCGCCCGCGTTCGACCGTGCGGACGGACACGAACGGAATGCGGGCCAGCAGGTATGATTCGATGCGGGCTTTCGTCTCCGCCCCGTTGGGCATGTCCCTGTTCTCCCTAGTCGAGGATGACCCGGCGGCCGCGCGCCGGTCCGGCGGGCGAGGGGGCCGCCGCCGGCCGGGTCAGCGCGGGCTCGAGGCTGTTCTGCCGGACGGCGTTGCGCAGCGCGACCGGCGCCTCGCGCACGGAGTCTTCGAGACTCCGCTGTGCCGACGAGATCGTCTCCCGGAGCGCGTCGGCCACGCTGGTGCGCAGCTCGCTCGGGAGTCCGGAGTGGACGGTGAAGGCCACCAGCGGGCCCAGCCGCTTCCGCGCGTCCGCGAGGACGACCGGGAGCACGGTCATCGCCCGCTCGGGCTGGGCGAGCAGCAGCTGCTGGTCACGGGAGAAGGCCTCCTGCCAGCGGCGGACCCGGTCGTGGAACGCCTCGGCGACGTGCCGGGCCAGCCGTTCGGCCATCTGCGGCCCGAGTTCGGCGTCGATCGGCTGCAGGTGCCCTGCCGGCAGGTCCTCGCCCCGGCCGAAGGCCGTCAGCCAGCTCACCCATGCGGCGTACGGGCCGGGTGTCCGGTGCACGCCGTCACTTCCGAGGGCGTCGTCGAAGGAACTCGGCGGGCGGCAGCAGGTCCCAGCCGGGCAGGTCCAGCGCGACCTCGTCATCCTGGAGGACCGGCCGGGGCCGGGGTTCTTCGGGGCGTTCGGGAACTTCCGGGCGACCGGTGATCGCTCTGGGCATGTCACGCTCCTCGCTTCGCGCCGGGTGCCGGGGCGGCGAACGCCGTGCTGTTCAACCGGTTGAGGTACGAGCGCAAGACCGCGGCCAGTGCGAGTTCGCGCTCCCACTCGGCCCGCAGGTCCACCAGCTCGGCGATGCCACCCCGCAGCTGCGCGACCGCGACGGCCCGGCGTTGCTCGCCCTGGCGCCGCAGTTCCCGGCGGCGTGCGGGTAGCGCGCGGGCCTGGTAGGCGGACCAACCGGCGAGGCCGGCCGTGCCGAGGAGGAAGAACACCGCGAGCCCGGGGTTGTGCGCCAAGCCCGCCCACAGCGCCAGCAACAGCACCACTCCGGCGGTGATCGCGGACGCCAGTGGCGGACCGGTGAACTTCACCTTGGCGACCGCGGCTTCGGTTTCGGCGTCGATGTGCGCGGCCAGGCCGGCGACGAGGTCGGCTTCGCCGGTCGTCTGGTCGATCCGCGCTGCCCACCCCTCGAGCCGGAACTCGACGGCCGCGGGCTGTGCGGCGACGTTGGCCGCCTCCAGCCGCCCGGCGCCCTCGACGATCCAGTCCTTCGCCAGCGCCACCGCGAACCGCTGGGTGCCCGGCGACGTACCGGTGCGCGGGTCACCCACCGCCGCGTTGCTGAGCAGGGTGAGGAAGTCGACGGTCTCCTCGTGCAGCGGGGCGGCCGTCTGGACCGCCTTCGCCGCCTGGGTCTTGTCACCGTCGGCCTTGACGATTTCCTGCAGCTCGTGTTCCTTGCGGCGCAGGGGAGCTTCCTCGACGTCATAGCCGGTGACGAGCCCGTCGAGGATGTCGTCGACCCGCCGGCGCAGGTCCTCGCTCTGCGGCAGCTCGCCGGTGAACAGGGTCCGGAACCGCTCCTCCGCCGTGCGGTGCACGGTCGCCCCTTCGTAGAGCTCCTTGAGCTCCGGCCAGGTGGGGCTGATGGCCGGCAGCACGGTGTACCGCGGGTCGACCGGCCGCCGGTCGGCGTCGAGCAGCCGGGCCCACCGGTCGACCTGCTTGTCGACGATGTCGCGGTCGTCGGCGAGGCGCTCGTACCACTCGCCGAGCTGGTGCATCACCAGGTGCTTCGACTCGTGCCCGAACGCGCCGGTGCTGACCGCGTCGAGGATCACGGTGAATTCGCGGGACAGCCCGGTGGGGTCCTGGCGCGCGGTGTACTGGCGCAGCCACCGCGCGGTGGCCTCGTTGCGCTGGTGCCGGCGCAGCACCAGCGCGAAGAAGAGGGCCGCCTTGTCATTGTCCCGGCGGGTCGTCTCCACCAGGGCCTTCTGCGCCAGGTCGGGATCGTCGCGGATCCAGGCGGCGACGGCCACGAGCGCCGGGGCGAGCCAGTACCGCGGGGTGACCAGCATCAGCTCTTCGGACAGCTGGCGCATCGTGCCGTGCGTGACGATCCCGACGTCCAGCGCCTGCAGTGCGCCGGTGGCGAGCCGGCGCACCTCGGCGAAGTGCCCGAAGTTCGTTTCCAGCTCTTGGCGAACCTGGATGATCTCGGTGTGGGCGACCTGCAGGTTGTGGCGGAGTTCGTCCCGGCGCCGGTATTCGGTGAACTCCGCGCGCAGGCCGAGCAGCTCGTTCTTGGTGTGGTCCTGCGCGACGGCGACCTGGCCGATCGACTGGTGGAGCACGACTTGTTGCTGGTTCAGCGTGGCCTGCGAGTCGGCGAGCTGCTCGACCGCCCGGCTGATCTGCCGGAACGCGTTGGCGACGGGGTCGGTCACGACTCACCTTCCAGTAGCACGACCGAGCCGTCCGCGCGCACGCAGACGAGCCGGTCCGGGTAGACCTCGACGGCCAGGTAGGCCGGTGACACGGCGAGGGCGCGGGCGCGTTCGAGAGCCGCGGGCAGCGCCTGCCCGCGGTGGTAGTGCTCGATGATCGACCCGTCCAACGCCAGGGTGTGCACCTCGAACGGTTCGCCGAGAAAGCATTCGGCCACGATGCCGAACGGAATCGTGTGGTACTTGTCGGCGAATTCGCGGCGTACTCCGTCGACGAACTCGTCGGTCTCCACCGCGCTGAGACTCCCGGCCGCGTCGAGCGCGCGAAGGGCCCGGATGTAGTTCTCGGACCGGTGTCCGGATTTCAGCCTGCTGCCGCTCGTCGCCGCGCTGTTCGTGGCGCGCGAAGATCGGGAAAGCATCCCGTTCTGGCGGGTGATCATTGGTTTCGGCACCGTGCCGGCTCCCTGGGGTGAGACATTTCCTGTCCCTAGTCGTCGCACGCGCGGCGGCTATTACGGATACCGCCAGCGTCACCCGGATGGCGCAACGGATCAGCCGGCGGCCAGGACGAACACGGCCGTCGCGGCCGCCGTCCAGACCACGGCGGTGGCCACGGCGAGGATTCTCGTGAGCCGGCCGGACGCGGGCAGCCGGGGCCGCAGGACCCGCCCGGTGCCCGTGTCCACCAGCTGCCGGACGACCACCCGGCCCGACCGGTCGCGCCGCCCGTAGGCCTCGACGACCGTGCCCGTCGCCGGTGCGCCGGGGATCAGTTTCCCGGTCACGACGCAGACGTGTTCCGTCCCCGTCACGTCCTTCAGCACGAGGTCGGAGACGTCCACGGTGCGTGACCGCGCTCGCTCCCGCAGGGGCAGAACCCAGGGCCACCAGGGTTTTCCGGTCTCCCGTGCGTCCGCGGGCAGCGTCGTTCGCAGGCCGGCGCCGAGGAGGGCGAGCACCACCGCGGCGGCGCCGCAGGCCACCAGCAGCGGACCGAGCGACGCGTGCGCGAGCACGGCGACGGCCAGCGCCGCGGCGGTGAGTGCCGCCCCGATCCGGCTCGCCCACACGGGGCTCCGGCCCAGGACCGGGTCCTGCCGCACCGGGCCGGACCGGAGCACCGTCCCGGTCGCGAGGCGGCCGGGGACGCGGGACGGTGGTTCCGTCGCGGCCGCGACTCGTCCCGCGGGCGCGACCGGGCGGCCGCCGCACGCGGGGCAATCGGTGTCCGTCGTGCTCAGCGGGGCACCACAGGAAAGGCAGGAAACGGGCATGATCGTCATTCCTCACCATCACGGTGTTCGCGGAATCCGAAACAGAACGCGAACCGGATGCGATTGTGTCGGGTGATGGCGCGCCCGGGAAGTCTCGATTGGGAAACGCTCACCCGGCGCGGCCGCCGACTTGAAAGGTGCCCGAAGTGAACGGATCTCCGGTTTTCGACGCGCCCGGGAACGAGCCGCCCCCGCGGGGTTCGTTGTGGGGCCCGGCGCGGGCGCCCGCCGATTCGCCGGAACGTGCGGAATCCACGGGTTTCCGGACCGACGGCCCGCCGACGGAACCGATCGCGGTGGTCCCGCCCGAGCCGCCCGGTGCGGTCGAGGAGCCGCCGCCCGCGGCCGGCGGGGCGGCGAGCGCCGGCCGGGTGAAGGTCGTGATCGGTGCCGCGGTGGCGGCCTTCGCCGCGGTGACGGCGGTCATCGTGGTCTCCGCGGTGACTTACCGGCCCGCGCCGCGTTCCGACGCGAACAGCCAGGTCCTGGGGGCCGGGAGCGGCGCGGGCGCCTACTCGAGCTACGTAGCGACCTACGCGCCCACCTACGCCTGGACCGAGACGCCGACACCGACGTCGACGACGACGTCCACGACGGAAACCTCGTCGGCGGCATCGACGTCGTACTCCCCGGGCGCGGTTCCCGACGGCTACCAGCGGGTGACCGGCCCGGCGGGCGTGTCGGTCAGCATCCCGGCCGGCTGGTCGGTGCAGCGCGGCGCGTTCGCGACGACGGACGAGGCCGACGCGCCGGACGGGTCCGGCTCGATCATCCGGTACAGCGGAAGCCCGACGCCGGTGCTGTCCCTGCTGGACGCGGTGGCGGCGCTGGAGCGCGACACGCCCACCATCCGGCGGGACTACGAGCGCCTCCGCCTCGACGAGCTCGCCTCCGGCGAGGTCGTGTGGGAGTTCCGGTTCACGACGAAGGCGGGCGTTCAGCGCCACGCGCTCGGCCGCTACTGGCGCGCGAACGACCACGACTACGCGGTCTACGGCTCGGTCGACGAATCCCGCTGGGAGGACTTCCAGCCGACGCTCGACGTCTTGGTGCAGACGGCGACCCCGCGTTGACCGGCGGCGGCTCGTAACGGCACCGGCGAACGCAGCGAATGGTCCGGTGAACCGCCACACCGAGACCGAGCACGGCCGATCCGGCGCGAGCCAGCACCGTGATCGGTTCCAGCCACGGCCACGTGGCCACGAGGTTGAGCAGGGTGATCAGCATCGTTCCTCCTCCGGGCGGGTTGCGGTCACAGCAGCGTCACCCCCGCGGTGTTCACCCTGCGGCAGCTGTCCCGAACTGAACGAATTGAACGAACTGCGGGGGAGCGCCGGTGCGGGCGGAAAACGGCCACGACGTGTTGCGGCTCCTGTACGAGGCCGTCGGATCACCGGGCTACCAGGACCTGGTCGACGCCGCCGACCGCAAGGGCACGGTGCTGAGCAAAGGCACGATCAGCAACCTGCTCTCCGGCAAGACCGAGCCTCGCCGGCGCACGGTGCTGATCTTCGTCGAGTCGTGCCTGACCCACAGCCCGCGGGCACGGACGTCCGCACTGTTCCGCGAACTGCCGGCCGAAGCGCGCGACACGGCGTACTGGGTCGGCCGCTGGGACAAGGTGACCGGCAAGCCCGCCCGGGTTCCCGCGCCGGCCGGATGGGACTTCTTCATCGTCTGCCGCCGGCCTGACGCGCCCGCTGCCCAGCGTCTGACGGAACTGCTGCAGCCGCGCGCCCGTGTGTGCGGCAGCGTCGCCCTGGCTCCGGACACCCCGCGGCAGGAATTCGAGCAGCAGCACCGCGCCTCCGCCGTGACGGTCGTGCTTGTCCCCGAAGCCGGCCTTGGGGAAATACGGTCCTCCGTCGAAGTCGCCGCGGACCTCGTCCGGCGGGATCCGGACAGCCACGTCGTGGTTTCCGTCCCGCTCGACGGCGCGCCGACGCTCCCCGAGGAACTCGCCGGGACGGAAGTTCTCGACGACGCGCTACCCGTCGTCGCCGAACGCCTGCTGAAGCTGCTCGCCGTCCGGCAGCGCCGTCCCGCGGCCGGATCGGCGGAGCTGGCGGCCACGACGGTCGGGCTGCTGAGCGCCATCGACGACCACCTGCTAGGCCGGGCATCCCGCCACGGCCCGGTGGTCGAGGCGTTGCTCGCGGACTTCGGCGACCCTGCTTTCGACGAGCGGGCGCGCCGGTACGGGCTGCAGGCCGCGCTGATCCTCCGCGAAGCCGAGAACCACGGCGACGCCGTGCGCCACTGGACCCGCGACGACGACGGGACCGCCGCCCTGGCGCTCGACCGGTTCCGCGACCACCTGGCCGAGGCGATCGCGGCCGGGCACTTTCCCCTGCCCTCCGCGCTCGCCGAGCAGGTCGCGGCCACGGTGCGCGGCGAGGCGCCCGGGCAGCACCTGCTCCCGGGCTTCACCCCGCCGGTCCGGTCCACCTCCGACGAAGTCGTCGTGGCGGAGAAGGCGCAGCTGGAAAGCTTCCACACGACGCTCGACGAGCGCGGTCGCCGGTTGACTCCCGCCGCGCGGCAGATGTGCGTGCTGCCCGCGGTCGATCAGCGCTTCCGCGGACGGGACCGGCTGCTCGACGCCGTGCCGGCCGCCTCCGTCGTCTGGCTCTCGGGTGCGCCGGGGACGGGGACGTCGGCGGTTGCCGTGCACCGGGCCCACCAGGTCGCGGACGAGTTCGAAACGGTTCTTTACCTCGATCTCCACGGCATGACCCCGGAGAGCCGCCGCAGTGCGCGGACCGCGGCCCGGATCCTGCTGGACGCGCTGGGCGAGCGGATGGTCGCTGACCTCCGCGAAGACGCGGCGTTGTACGAACGGCTGGCCGCCTCCCTCCGCCGGAGGAAGACCCTGCTCGTCCTCGACAACGCCAGGGACGCCGACCACGTCGCCCCGATCGTCCGGGCCGGCGGCGCGGAGACCACCCTGATCACGTCGCGGCTGCGAGTGCAGAGCTTCACCGAACACACCGTCCAGGTTCCCGCCCTGGACCGGAAGGCGTCGATCGAGCTGCTGGACAGCTACGCCGCCGGTATCGCGGAAGACCTGCTCGACCGGCTGGCGGAGTTGTGCGATGACCTGCCGCTCGCGTTGCGCCTCATCGCGGCCCGCCTGGGGGATCCCGACCTGCCACCCGACGAGATCGCGCGGCTGCTGGCCGCCGAACGCACCCGGCTCGACCTGCTGCAAGCCGGTGACCGGGCGGTCCGCGCCGCGATCGTCTTCACCTACCGGGACCTCAAGCCGCTCGCCCGGCGTGCCGCAAGGTACCTGTCAATCGGATTCGGCTCGGTGAGTGACGCCGGGGAGATGGCGGCCGGGCTCGCCGACTTCGAGGACCGTACTTCCCTGGCGCTGCACCGGGTCGTGGACGCCAACCTGGCGCGGTGCGCACGCGGCCCGAACGGCCCGATGCGGTTCCGGATGACACCGCTGATCCGGCTGGCCATGCGCGAACGGTCGGCGAAAGAAGACCGGAGCAGCGACATCGCCGACTACCAGCAGCGCGTGGCCCGGTACCTGGCGGACCAGCTCGTCGCGATCGTCGGGCGGACGGGCGGCGACCCGGAGCTCGAGGTCGACCCGACCAGGGCCCATGCGGCGCTCACGGCGGCGGTGGCCGGCGGGTGGTGGAGCACCGTGCTGGACGTCGGCGAGAACCTGCGGGCGATCCACGAGTCCGAATTCGATCTCGACGGCGTGGACGCCACGACCACGGAGCTGGTGAAGGCCCACCTGGCCATGGGCGAGCCGAAGAAGGCCGTGCGAGCGGCCAAGGGTGCGGCGGTGGACCTGCGGTCGAGCGCCCAGCACCGGTCCTCGGCGCTGAGCTGGGCACAGAAGAGCGTGGAGCTGGCCCGGGTCCACGACGTCGCCGGGGAGCAGGTCGGGTGCTGCCTGTTGTGTGCGGGCATCGCCTTCGAGCTCGAAGACAAGGAAAAAGCCACCGAGTACTCCCGGATGGCGGTCGAGCTGAGCGAGGGCACGGTGGCCGGCGCCATCCGGCCCCTGGTCAACCTGGGGAAGCTGCTTGCCGACGCCGGTGATCGGGAAGAAGCGGCGGGCACCCTGCGCCGCGCCGTCGACCTGGCCGATCTGGCCGGCAGCATCGACGACCGGGCGGCGGCCCACTTCGAGTTCGCCGCCGCGTTGAGCAGGCTGGGCCGCTCCGCCGAGGCGGCCGCAGCCTGGGCCCGGTCCGCCGAGTTGTACGTCGCGGAGAACGAATGGATGAACGCCGCCATCGCGAAGGAGAACGAAGCCGGGGTTTCGGCGGAGCCCGAAGCGGTCGCGGCGCTGACGGACGCGGTGGCCAAATTCCGCAAGGCGGACGAGCCCGCCCGCGCCCTGGCTGCCCTCTGTCACCTGTCCGCGTCCGTCTTCCGGACCACGCAGGCAGCGGAGAAGGCGCTGCAGGTGCTGGACGAAGCCCACGACATCACGCCGGGCGAGCCGGACCTGGCCTACGAGGTGGAGGTCCGCAAGACGTGTCTGCGCGCCATCCTGAGGAGGCTCGCGAACCTGCCCGAAGGCACGCCGCCCCGCCGCTTGGCCGAGCACGACGCCTACCGGAACGCCCGGGACGCGCTGCGGCACGGCAATGACCCCGAGGCACTGCTGCGGTTCGTGCTGCACCCGGTGATCGAGACGCCGAAGCACCCGGATCCGTGGGTCTTCGAAGAGCCGGGCCGTCACGACCGCAGGCTCGAAATCGGCTAGGGCGGCGGCCCGATGGCCGGCCCGAGGCTGCGGAGGAACTTCCTCCGCGCGCCCAGGTAGGCGAGCCAGGCCGCGATCGCGATGACCAGGACGCCGGATCACCGCGCCCGCGCCCCGCGGCCTGCCCAGCACGCTCGCGACCACCGACCCGGCCTGCCGGACGCGCCCATCGCCGTCTTGCCCGCGCTGTAGGCGACGAGGCCGTACCGCACCACCACTTCGACGCCGCTGACCGACGGCCGCACCCACCGGCGCCCGACCGAACCCGCCGATCAGGGATCAGGTGGGCACCAGGTGTCGGACGTGGGCCCGTCGGCCGCCCCGCAGAAGCCGTGCACCGACTTGTCGACCTCGCCGCCGGACACGCCCATCACCGCGACCGGCTTGTTCTGCGGCACGTTCCGGCTGATGTCGCCGCCGTAGTCGATGGTGCCGGTGACGCCTTCGAGGTACTTGTTGACCTGCTCGGCCCCCGGGCGCGAGGTGTGGATCGCGGTGATCTCGCGCCAGATCGCGCCCGGCGTCACCGGGATCTCGGCGGCCGTCTCGCGCAGGTATGCCGCCGCGACGATCATCACCTGGGCCGCGTCGTAGGCCAGCGCCGCGTGGCCGTCGTACGAGCGGCCCTCCGGCGTCCGCTCGAACGGGAACAGCGTCTCGTCCAGCGTCGTGTAGAAGTCCAGCGCGGTCCCGCTCGCCTGGAAGACCGGCGCGGTGGCGAACGAGAGGTAGTAGTACGGCAGTGCCCGGTTGCGCCGGCGTTCGCCCTGGTCGGCGACGAACCGGGTGACGTCGTCGTCGCCGATCACGGTGGCGCGGCTGCCGCACTGCGCGGCGCTGCTGAGGAACTGGCCGAAGTCGGGTACGCCCCGGCCGGCGAAGAACGCCAAGCCGTCGTAGGAGCAGGTGTCCCGGCCGGCCGCGCCGGCGTTGCCCAGCAGCGGCTCGCGGTACCGCACGTGCGAAGGCGGCCCGCCGAGGCCGCCGTCCGGGGTGAAGGCGCGGGCGTCGACCTGGAAACCCCGGTCGTGGAAGGACTTCAGGACGTCGTCGCGCAGGTTGGTGCTGTACACGTCGGCGTCGTCGTCGGAGTAGTAGACGCGGACCACGCGCGGCCCCGGCAGCTGGGTGGCGAACCCGGCGGCCACCGCGGCCTCGCGCCGGTTCTGCGGGGTCACCTGGAAGTACATCGGGTTCAGGTCGGCCAGCGGGTCCGCGGACAGCGTCGAGGCGACCATCGGCAGCCCGGCGTTGGTCAGCGCGGCGATGGTCCGCTGGGTCGGCTCGCTGCTGAGGTCCAGCCCGACCACCCCGACGATGCTGCTGTCCTGCTGGGCCTGCAGCCGCAGCTGGTCGGCCACCCGCACGCCTTCGCGCATGTTGCGGCCCGCGTTCGCGATGAGCAGCCGGACGATCGGGTCGGCCGAGCCCGGCGCGTTCAGCTGCCGCAGCTGGGCGACCGCGAACCCTTCCAGGGATTCGCGTTCGGTGGTCAGTCCTTCCGCGAGGTTGTTGGACGAGGTCAGCGCCTCCAGCACGACGAGCGTGATGTACGGCCGCTCGGGGTGGGCCTCGTGCAGTTGCTCGGCGCGGTGGTTCTGGTCCAGCACGACCGCTTCGACCTGCCGGATCGTCGCGTCCGACGGCTGGAAGACGTCCTGCGAGCCGTCCGTGGCGCCGACGCATTCGGTGCCGGTCCAGGTCAGCCAGGGGTTGTCGGAACGACAGTGCTCGGTCCAGGTGTCGTGGCTGCGGTAGGCGACGAACCCGGCGACGAGCGCGACGACCACGACGGGCACGCCGATCCGCGTCCACCGGCTCGCCCACCACGGCGGCCGGACCTGCCTGCGGAACCGGTAGTCGCTGCCGAGGGTCTGCAGCATCTGCCGGACCTTCGGCTCGTCGTCATCGGACGGCGGCCGGACGCCGACGGGCAGGTACCAGGCGGTCGGCCGGCGCTCCCGCCGGTCGCGCTCCAGCTGGTTCTGCCAGGCCACGTAGGCGGCGCGCGCCTGCCCGGCCTGGAACTGCGGCCGTTGCGGCGTCGGTTCCGCGTCGGGCGGCGGCGCGGGGCTGGCGCTGACCACCAGCAGCGGGTCGAACCGCCCGACCTGGTTGCGGACGGAGTTGACGAGCTCGAGCAGCCGGTAACCGCCGTTCCCGACGCTCACGTCGTCCAGCAGCAGCACCGGGTAGGTCATCCGCCGTCGCCGCCAGACCCGCCACGGCCGCAGCCGGTAGGCTCGCCGCAGGTCTTCGAGGAAGGCGTTGAGCAGCAGGCGGCAGACGTATTCGGGGGCCTCTTCCTGCCACTGCCCCTCGGTGAGCCGCCGGGCGAACCGGACGAAGCTGCCGGACATCTCGGGGGCCAGGTGGGGCTGCCGCAGGAACCACCGGTAGCGCCCGGACAGCAGCGGAACCCGGCCGGTGACGGCGATCCGGAAGGTGAGCAGGGTGAGCCCGCGCACGAGCAGCGAGAAGATCTTCCAGATGCCCTGGTTTTCGGGCAGCTGCTTGACGGCGTCCTCGGCGGAGGAGCTGAACCGCTCGGCGAGGCTGATCCGCCGGATGGCCCGCCGCAGCACCCCATCGGGATCGTCGCGGCCGTCGTAGTCCTGCAGCATCAGCCAGTAGACGAGGTCGAACAGCGGAAAGGGCAGCCGGCTGGTGTGCGCGGTGGCGCTGTCCCCGAGTTGCTTCCGGGCATCCCGCAGCACATCCCGGACGACGGTGACGGAGTCGGCGGTCGCGGGCCCGGCTTCGTCCCGCCCTTCGTGCTGGGTCAGTTCGGGCCGCGCGTACCGGATGCTGCCCTGCGGTTTGGCGGTCTTGAGCCGTTCCGCAACGGCGGCGAGCACATCGGCGCTTTCGGAGGGCCGGACGAGGCAGACCATGGGCAGGCCCCGCCGTTCGGACCGTTCGTCCTGGTAGTCACCCCAGTGGCATTGTTCGTCGAGTTTCCGCGGCCGATCCCCGAGCCGCGGCCGCAGGCAGAGTGCGCCGACGAGCTTGACAAGCACATCGGCCCCGACAAATCCGAGCGGCTCTGTTCTCCCCATCGGAACAGAATGACACATTCCCCGTGAAACCGGTTCCGCAGTTCTACCGTCACAGCCCGGACGGGGATCGACGGTGCGGCCGTGCTCCGGCAACATCAGCGTCCCGGCGCACGCTGTTACGGCAGAGACGGGATTGTTATGCGAGTTCATCAATCCGGGTCATCGACACTCCGGAATCGAGGGAAACAGCCAGTTCCGCTGGTGAGCGGGTTGCTCATTGGCGAGCGGTTCCGTTGATCCGTGGTGTAACGAGTCCGAGCCCTCGGGCGCTTAAGAGGTTCGTGGCCGCCGGAATTGAGCAATCGCGGCGGCCGTTCCCCCATCGATTCTGGAGGCCGGGTGCCAGGGCAGAGGCGAACGCGCGCGGCGGTCGCGGTGTGGGCGGGGGTGTTCCTCGCGGCCACGACCTTCGTGGTCATCGCGGCCGGCAGCGACGCGCGTCCGGACCTGAACTTCCAGCAGGAAGGCCACTGGGTCTACAACGCGACCGAGCAGGCCGCCTTCCACGTCAACGGCGGCACGAAGCAGGTCGACGCCCGCACCGGGAAGGTGCAGCTCACCGGCGCCGTCGCGATGGGGCAGGGCGACCGGCAGCTGAGCGCCGTCGGAGGTGGCAAGGCGGTCGTGTTCGGCAAGTCCGATCTCGCGGTGGCGGCCACGCTCGCGGCGCCCGGCGGGGACGTCCCGGTGAGCCTCGAGGTGCCCGGTGGGCCTTACTACGTCTACAAGCAGGCCGGCACGGTGGTGCGGTTCGCTCAGCTGCCGCCGGTCACGATGCGGGCCGGGGGAACGGTGGGGGAACCGGCACCGCTGGCGGACGGCACGATCTGGTTCCAGCGCACCGACAACGGGGCGTTGTGCCGGGTGAAGCGCGACGCCGGTGACGTGCTCTGCCCGGTGCACACCGCGGGGGAGCAAGGCGATGTCGTGGCCACCGGCGATCAGGCCGTGTTCGTCGACCCGGCCGCCGGAACGGTCACCCCGTTCGGGGAGCAGGGGGCCGGCACCGCGGTGAACCTCGGGGTGCGGGACATCAAGGACGCGCGCACCGCGACCGTCGCGGTCGCCCGGAAGCTCCCGCTGGTCGATCCCGGTTCCAACCGGCTGATCCTGGCCGGGCTCGACGGTCTCGGCGGGCAGCGTTCCGCCGCGTCACCGATCACCGTCGGGCTGGGTGCGGGCGACTTCGCCGCACCTGTCACTTCTACCGATGCCGTGGCGGTTCTCGACCGGGCCGGCCACCGGGTCCTGACCTTCACCCCGGAAGGCAAGCAGAAGGCGACGACACCGCTGCCGGACGGGGCGGGGCAGCCGCGGATGGTGCGCGGCCAGGACGGGCGGGTTTACGTGGACGCCCAGGACGGCGCCCACACGGTCGTCGTCGACCACGACGGCTCGGTCACCACGGTCGGCGTCGGCCGGCAGGAAGTCCCGTCCCCCGACACACCGAAGACGCCTCAGCCCCAGGTGGTGCCGCCACCGGTTGCCTCCCACGGCAAAACCCCGTCCCCGCCCGCGGGCAAGGGGACGAAGGTTCCGCCGAAGGCGCCGGGAGCACCGGGCGCGGTGCAGGCGCAGCCGGGCAACGCCACGGTGAAACTGTCCTGGAGCGAAGCGGACGCGAACGGCGCCGCCATCACCGAATACCGGGTCGCCTGGCGGTCGACCGCGGGCGGGGGCACGGACGGCGCAACCAGCGCCGGGGGCAACCGGCTGCAGATCGACGTGCCGGGGCTGCGCAACGGTGCCACCTACGTCTTCACCGTCACTGCGGTCAACTCGGTGGGCACCGGACCCGCTGCCGACTCCCAGCCCGTCACGCCCAGCTCCGAAGTGCCCGGCACGCCGGGAGCACCGACGGCGACCGCGGGGGAGGACGGCACGGTCAAGCTCACCTGGGCGCCTGCCGACGGGCAGGGCCACCGGATCACCGGCTACACCGTGACCGCCCACGGGGCAGACGGCAGCACGACCGCTGCCGGCACCTCGACCGAAGCGTCCCTCACCACCGCGGCCGGCGTACTGACCCTCGGCACCGCTTACACCTTCACCGTCACCGCGGCCAACGAGCTGGGTTTGTCCAGCGCGGACTCGCCGTCGAGCGGCGCGGTCTCGCCGTACTCGCCCGCCGCCGCGGTCGGCGGCCTGAGCGCCGCCGCCGACGATTCCACCGTGAGTCTCACCTGGACCGCGCCCGAGCTCAACGGGGGCGACCTGGCGGGGTACCGGGTGGAGGCCGACGGCCTGAGCCCCCAGACGGTCACCGGCACCACGGCGACCTTCCGCGCCTTGTCGAACGGCACCAAGTACACCTTCACCGTACGGGCAACGACCCGTCAGCGCGGCACCACCGGCCCCACGGTGGACGGCGCACCGGCGACCGCGTCGGCCACTCCCGGCCGGGCGCCGGTGGTCGACGTGACCGGGGCCTCGAGCAGTGGTGACCGGCAGATCACCCTCACCGTCAACGTGTCGGACTACAGCAGCGGAGCGGTGACCTGCCACGTCGTGTTCAACGGTGCCGAACGCTGGACCGGGGGCTGCGCGAGCGGAAACTCGATCACTGTCGGCGGGCTGGCCTACGCGACGACCTACGACATCTACGTCACCGGTGAAAACAGCTTCGGGCGCGGTCCGACCGGGGCGCACGGCTCGGCGCGGACCAACGATCCACCACCGCCTCCGCCCTCGGTTTCGGTGTCCAAGGGCGGCCGCTACTCCAGTTCCGCGTGCACCGACCCGAGTTGTGCCTACGTCGTCGTCTCGGCGCGCAACTTCGCCGCCAACACGAGCTACTCCGTTGCCTGTGTGTCAACTGTGGACGGTGAGTACTACCGGTACTCGGCGCGCACCAACGGGTCCGGCGCATTCGACAGCTCCGTCTGCTTCTTCGGCTACCGGGGCAGGCAGGTGTGGGCGGTGGTCGGTTCCGCCGAGTCCAACCACCTGACCTGGTGACCCCGGCTTTCGTGAACGAGGAGAAACCCATGAATCCCCAGCTGACCCCGGGCGACGCCTTCGGCCTGATCTCCGCCAACGTGCAACGCGTCATGCAGGGCAAGCCCGACGTCGTCCGGATGGCCGTCGTCGCCATGTTCGCCGAGGGCCACGTGCTGCTGGAGGACGTGCCCGGCCTCGGCAAGACGACGCTGGCCCGCTGCCTGGCGGCCAGCGTCGATGGCACGCTGAACCGGATCCAGTTCACACCGGACCTGCTGCCCGGCGACATCACCGGCGCGTCCATCTACCACCAGAGCAGCGAACGGCTGGAGTTCCACCCGGGCGCGATCTTCGCGAACATCGTGCTGGCCGACGAGATCAACCGCGGCACGCCCAAGACGCAGTCGGCCCTCCTGGAGGTGATGGCCGAGGCGGCGGTGACCGTGGACGGGCAGCGCCACGCGGTGCCGCGGCCGTTCCTCGTGTTGGCAACGCAGAACCCGATCGAGCTCGAAGGCACCTACCGGCTGCCGGAGGCGCAGCTCGACCGGTTCCTGGTGCGCCTGACCGTCGGCTACCCCGCCCATGATGCCGAGGTCCAGGTCGTGCTCGGTGACATGGCGGGTTCGTCGCCCGCCCAGCTGGGACCGGTTCTCACCCGGGAAGCCCTTTCCGGGGTGATCGCTTCGGTGCGGCAGATACAGGCACACCCGGCGGTCTGCTCGTACGCGGTCAGCCTCGCCGAGGCGACCAGGCAGCACCCGATGGTGCGGTTCGGCGCCAGCCCGCGTGGCAGCGTCGCACTCGTCCGGGCGGCCCGGGCGTGGGCCGCCACCGACAACCGCGCCTACACGACCCCGGACGACGTCAAGGCCGTGGCGTCGGCGGTGCTCGAACACCGGCTCGTGCTCACCCCGGAAGCGGAACTCAACGGCCGCAAGGCCGCCGACGTGCTCGACGAGGTACTGCGCGCGGTCCCCGCGCCGGGTGGCTCGGCGACGGTGCGGGGCTGAACCGTGCCGTCCGTTCCCGCTGCCCAGGGCCTCCGGCTCACCCGACGGGGTGGTGGCCTGCTCAGCGCCGCCGTCCTCTGCCTCGTCGCGGGGCTGGTGCTCGGTTTTCCCCTCTTGCGGCTCGTCGCCGGCGCGGCGGTCGCTGTCGTCGTCGTGGCGGTGCTGAGCTGCGTGCGCAGGGTGAGCATCGACGTGCACCGCGAACTCGTGCCCGACCGGGTCGAACGGGGCGACGCCGCGGCGGCCACGCTCACCCTGACGAACCGCTCGAAACGACGGAGCAGCGGTTTCACCGCCATCGATCCGCCCACCGAGGAAGCCCGGCTGGCGGTGCCGCCGCTCGCCCCCGGTGCCTCGAAGGAGCGCTCCTACCGGCTGCCCACGCAGCGCCGCGGTGTGCTCACCGTGGGACCGCTGACCGTGCGGCGTGCCGACCTGCTCGGTCTGGTCGTGGCGGAGGCCCGAGGCGGCAGCACGTCGACGCTGCTCGTGCACCCGCGGCGCCACCGCGTCGGCGTCAGCCTCGGTGCGCACCCGCGTCACCACCACGAGGGCGTCATCGCGCCACGGCCCATGGCCGGGTCGACCGACCTGCGCGCGGTGCGCGAGTACGTCCTCGGTGACGAGCTCCGGCACGTGCACTGGCGGGCCACGGCCAAGACCGGCCGGATGATGGTCCGCGAGTACGTCGACCCGGCCCAACCCCGGTTCACGGTCCTCCTCGACGACCGCATGGACGCCGTCGACGAGGACGGCTTCGAGGCGGCCGTGGAGATCGCGGCTTCGCTCACGCACGCGTCCGCTGCGGCCGGCACCCAGACCCGGCTGCTCACCACCACCGGCCTCGACCTCCACCCCGGTGGTGGTCTGCCGGGCAGCCGCGTTCTGCAGGATGCCCTTTGTGCGGTCGAACAGGGCGGCGAGGCGCTGAACCCGGAAGTCCTGGTTTCCCGGTGCGACCACGGCACCAGCCTGGTCTTGCTCGGCGGCGGGTTCGAAACCGCTTTCGTCGGTGCCTTGCGCCGACGTGCCCGGGAGATGACTTTGTTCGACTTCGGTGCGGCAGGCACGGCACCGGTGCTGCCCGGGGTGACGGTCATCAAGGAACGTGACGCCGTCGTGGCGGCGGCGGCGTGGAACCGGGCGGTGGCGGCGTGATCCGGTTCGCGGCGTGCGCCGCGGTCGCCCTCGCCGCGGGTGTCGGCGGCCTGCTGTTCCAACCGGTGTTCACCCTGCCGGTGTTGCTGCCGCCGGTGGCCGCGGTGTGCGTGGCGGTGGTGGTCGCGGACTTGGCCACGGTCCGCGGACCGGCCTTCCTGCGGCCGCCGTTGGCGTTGCTGTCCGGTGTGCTCGCCCTGGTCGCCACCGCGCTCCGTCCGACACTCGACGGGCCCGTGCCCACGGCGGCGACCGTCCGCGCGTTGGGCGACGGGCTGCTGCACGGCTGGCTGCGCACCCTGGAGAGCACCTGGCCCGCCCGGCCCGAGCCGCAACTGCTGCTGTTCGTGCCCGTGCTCGTCCTGTTGTCCGGCGTACTCGGTGTCGAATGCCTCCGCCGCGACCGCAGTCCGCTGGTGGCTTTGCTCCCGAGCCTGGTGCTGGTCGGGCTGTCCCAGGCGTTTGCCGTGGCCGAGGGCGCGGACGCGATCGGCTTCGGTGCCGCCTACACGGTTGCGGCGGTCATCGTCCTCGCCGCGGCGAGGACGTCAGAAGGGCGCGACACGACCGCGTCCGGCGGGGGCCGCCCGGAACCGCTGGGGAGCTCGGTGACCGGTTACGCGATCCCTGCCGCGGTGCTGGTCGTCGCGGTCGTGACGGGCTGCCTCGCCTTCACCCTGTGGACGCCGCTGAGCAGGCCCGCGTACTCGTTGCCCGCCCACCACCAGCCACCGGCTGTCACCTCGGTGCTGGCCAACCCGCTCGACGAGATCGGCTCCCGCCTGGCGACGCCGGGAGCGGAAGCCTTCCGAGCCCGGGTTTCGGCACCCGTGGACCGCTGGACCGTTTCCGTGCTCGACCGCTTCGACGGGGTGAACTGGACGAGCAGCGCGCGGTTCCGCCCGTTGGGCAGCGCGCTGGCCGTTCCGGACGGCGTGGCGGCTCGCGGCCCGATGGCCGACGCATTCGTGACCCTCGCGTCGGCGCCGGGTGCCTGGTTGCCGACGGTCGCCCGCACCGACCACGTCGAGGGGACCAGTCCGCTGGTGGACGCCGCCACCGGCACCTTGCTGTCGACGCAGGCCACGGACGGCCTGGCCTACCGGCTGTTCTGGCGACCGCCGTCGGTCGACGCGAAGGCGTTGACTTCGTCCGATGTGGATGGTTCCGCGGGCGGGCTCGAAGCTGCGGGACAGCTGCCGAAGGAGATCGCGCCGTTCGTGCGCGAGGCGACCGGCGGGCTCGGGCCGTCGCTGCGCACCGCGTTCGTCCTGGAGCAGTGGTTCCGCACGAACTACAAGGTGGCGTCGGGGGAGGACATCCCGACCGGGCACGGCTACGCGCAGCTGGGCTTCTTCCTCGGTTCCAGCAAACGCGGCACGAGCGAGCAGTTCGCCACGGCCTATGCCGTCCTGGCGCGGGCCGCGGGGCTGCCCGTCCGGGTGGCGGTCGGTTTCCGGCCTCCCCCGGCCGCTCCCGGCGCGGCGGTCGTGGTGCACAACGGCGACGTCTTGGCGTGGCCGGAGATCGCGGTCCGCGGCGTCGGCTGGGTACCCCTCGACCCCACCGGGACGGCGGGCGCGGACGCCGGGAAACAGCAGAGCAGCGTGGCACAGGCGACTGACGAGGCGCGCAAGAACCTTCCTCCTCAGCCGGACACCCCGCCGCGGCAAGCGCCGGACGTGCCCCAGCCACTCCCGGCAACAGGGACGCCGTTGTGGGTGTGGGCCGTTTCGGTCCCGTTCGGGTTGCTCGTGCTCGCCGCGCTGGCGCCCGTCGCGGTGAAGACCGTGCGGCGTCACCGTCGGCGTCGCGGCACACCGGCGGAGGCGGTGGTCGGAGCGTGGCTCGATGCCCGCGACCGGTTGCGCGACCGCGGTGTCACGGTGGTTCCGGGCATGACGCCGCGTGACCTCGCCGCCGCAGTCGCCCTCGATCACCCGCCGGAGGTCCGCCACGGGCTCCGCCGGCTTTCCCAGCTCCTCGATGCGGCCTTGTGGTCGGGCCGCGACGCCACTCCGGAGATGGCGCGCCACGCGTGGTCGGCGTCCGACGCCGTGCGCGCTGCGAGCAGTGGCACCTCGGGGCAGCGATTGGCGTCGGTGCTGGCCCTTCGGAGTCTGCGGCCGGTACGAGCCTGATCAGCCGGAGGGGGGCGCGGCCCCCTCCGGCTTCGGCCGGTCAGCTGCCCGGGTGCACACACTGCGCCTGGCGGATCCCCAGGCTTTCGCTGGCCGCCGTCCGGCTCCCGCTGTCCCAAGTGGCCTGGATCTGGAAGCAGTACCGCTTGCCCGGCGCGACGTCCACGGTGAAGGACGTCCGGCGCTCGGCGAGCTTGATGGTCGGCGCGGAGGCTCCGTCCTCGGCGATCACGACCGCGTAATCCCAGCCCGCGCCGCCGGTCCAGGAAAGCCGGACCTGCGCCCCGAGATCTTCCGGTGGCGCCAACACCGGCGCGGGCGTCGCCCCGGCCGACGGAGGGGCTTCCGCCGAGGTACTCGGCACCGGTGCGCCCACCGGTGCCGGCGCACTCCGGGTGAGCAGCACGGTGACACCGGCGCCGGCCACGACGGCCAGAGCAGCCGCACCGGCGATGAGCCAACGGGTGGACGCCGACATCCGCTTGGGTGGTTCCCCCACCGGGATGCCGGGCCGCGCGGTGGTCTCGGCACCCGGCGGTGCACCGGCTGCGAGAACCGGGTCACCCGGCCGCAAGCCGGTCGACGCCGGGCTCTCGCCCGCGGTGTCGGGTACCCACTCCCGTGCCCGCGCCGGTGCGGCGAGCGCGGCCAGCTCGGCTGCGAAGTCGTTCGCGCTGACGTGGCGTGCGTCCGGGTCAGGCGCGAGGGCCTTGGCCAGTACGGCCGAGAACCCCGGCCCGGCCACTGTTTCCGGCAGCCTCGGCGCCGCCGTCATGACCGCGCGGAGCTTGTAGTCCCGCAGGGGCTCACCGGTTTCGCGGGGGACGGGCGGGTGCCCGGTGAGCGCGGTGTAGAGCGTGGACCCGAGACCGTAGACGTCCGACAGGAAGGTCGAGCGGCCCTGGTAGACCTCGGGGCCCGCGTGCTCCCACGTCGCGTAATCGGCTCGGGCGCTGCCGGCGTCCGCGTGGAGGGTGAGCCCGAAGTCGCTGAGCACCGCTTCACCGGTGGCGCGGAAAAGGATGTTCGAGGGGGTGACGTCTCCGTGCACCCGGCCGGCGTCGTGCACGGCCTGCAGCGTCGTGGCCGTGCGGGCGCCGATCGCCGCCGCTTCGCCGGGCCGGAGAGGTCCGCGGGCGATCCGGTCGGCCAGCGATTCGTGGCACAGCTCCATGACGAGGAACGGCCGTCCGTCGCTGCCGGGGACCACGCCGCTCTGGAACACGGTCACGACGTCCAGGTAGGTGGGGAGCTTGCCGATCGCCTTGCACTCCGCTTTGAACGAATCGCGCGAACGACGGTCGAGCAGCGCGGAGTGGAAGACTTTCACCGCGACCTCGCGGCCAAAGTCTTCCTGAATCGCGCGGTAAACGGTGGCGAAGCCACCACGAGCGATCGGCGTCAACCGGAACAGGCCGGGTATCCGCGGAACATCGTCGTTGCTTTGTTCGAAACCCACGGTGAAAGCGTAGCGCCGGACAGGCCGCCCGCGATAGTTCCGGGAGAGCCGCGGAACAAGTGGGAGAAAAAGTGCGCATCCGGTTGTCAGTCCGTGATCCCCGCAGTGGGGTGTTA
The DNA here is from genome assembly GCF_040610315.1 of Amycolatopsis sp. NPDC004169. Lineage (NCBI taxonomy): Bacteria > Bacillati > Actinomycetota > Actinomycetes > Pseudonocardiales > Pseudonocardiaceae > Amycolatopsis > Amycolatopsis sp. NPDC004169. Next base: position 16,546 of record NZ_JBEXMD010000019.1, on the reverse strand, counting down.
CGCGATTTCGGTTTCGAATGCGTATCGGAGAACTCGGCGGGGGAGGTGCTCGATGCGGTGCGCGCCGTGATCGGCGCCACCGGACCGGCCTCCGTGGACGGCGTCCGGATCGACCCGGGCGTACCGGTCAACGCTTCTCCCTTGCGCGACGGTGTCATCCTCGATTTCTCCGCCGCGGACGAGCGCCCGTCCGGCGGGCCGCGACGCGGGCCCGCACTGCGTGTCCTGTCCGGCCCCGACGCAGGCCGGACGCTTCTCCTCGAGCGGGGCCGGAAACTGCGAGTCGGCCGTAGCGGCGATGTGCACCTCGCCTTGTCCGATACGGATGTTTCGCGGCTGCATTGCGAGGTCCAGTGGGACGGCGGCCGCCTCCACGTCACCGACCGCGATTCGAAGAACGGCACGGTGATGAGTCACGAAGGCCGATTCTCCGGGCGTCCGCGGCTCACCCCGGACGTATCGGTGGATCTCCCGCACGGGGAGCAGTTCCAGATCGGCGGAACTCGGCTCGCCGTCGATTTCGCCACCGCGGGAGTGGCGCCCAGCCCCGACGGGCAAGGTGGCCTCCTGGTCAACCGCGCGCCGCGCACCCGCGCGAAGTTCGAGGCCCCCACGGTCGACTTCCCGACCCCGCCGTCGTCGCACGTCCCGCAGCGCAGCCCGCTTCTGCTGATGGCCGGCCTGCCGCTGGTGCTGAGCGTGGTGTCGGCCGTGGTCTGGCGGCAGCCCTCGTACCTGGTGTTCGGCTTGCTGTCGCCCGTGATGGCGGTGGGGATGTGGTGGAACTCCCGCCGTGTCGCGAAGCAGGCCGACGCCGAGAATTTCGGGGACTACGAGCGCAGGCTCGCCGAAGCGCAGGTCGCGGTGCATGCGGCGGTCGACGACGAGGACGCGTACCTGCGGCGGCAATGGCCGGACCCGGCCGTCGTGCTCCGGTGGGCGGATCCCGCCGATCCCGGGCTCTGGCAACGACGCGCGGGTGACGACGACTGGCTGCGGTTCACACTCGGCCGATCCACCCGGCCGGCGTCCGTCCGGTTGCGGCGTCCGGAGTCCACCGGGAAGTGGCAGCTGCCCCGGCTCGTCTCGGCACCGGTCGGCGCGGAACTCGCCGCATGCGGCGCGATCGGCGTTGCCGGCGCCGCCGCCGACACCCAGGGGGTGCTCGACTGGTTGCTCGTCCAGGCGGCAGTGTTGCACGGCCCGGACGAACTCCGGATCGCGGTCCTTTCACCCGAGTCGCGGATTCTGTTGTGGACCCGCTGGCTGCCGCATCTCAAAGACCTGGCAGGCGGGGTCCACGCCGCCTGGACGTCCGAAGGCCTGAACGCCGCGCTGGACCCGCTGACCGAGCTCCTGCAGACGCGGCTCGAGAGCCGGCGCCCGGGTGTGGTCCCGGCGGACGTGCTGGTGGTGCTGATGGGGGTGGGCAAGCTGGCGCGGCGCAACGACGTCTCGAACCTCCTCCAGCAGGGCCCCTCGATCGGCTTGCGATTCCTGTGCGTCGACGAGAGCGTCTCGTTGCTGCCCAGGCAATGCGGTGCGGTGCTGACCGTGGCGTCCTCCGGTGATCGGCTGAGTGTCGCCCAGGGAGATCCGGGTGCCGTGACCGCCGACCGCGTCGATGCCGCGGCAGCCGAGCGGCTGGCCCGGGTGCTGGCACCGCTGCGGGTCGTCGGCTCGGGGAGCGCGGCAGCGGCTATTCCGGACGTGGTCCGGTTGAGTGAGATCGTATCGGCGTTCCATCCCGCGGCCGTGCTCAAGGCGTGGGAATCGGCCCCGGAGCGCACCGATGTGCCGATCGGGGCCGACCTCTCCGGCACGGCGACGATCGACCTCGTGAAAGACGGACCCCACGGCGTGATCGTCGGCACTACGGGCGCCGGCAAGAGCGAGTTCGTCACCACTCTCGTCGCGTCCCTCGCCGCCGCGAGCACTCCCGCCCGGCTGAACTTCCTCTTCGTCGACTTCAAGGGGAACGCGACGTTCCACAACCTGGCGCGGCTGCCGCACGCAGTGGGGACCGTGACGAATCTCGACGGTGCTCTCAGCAGGTTCTTCGCCTCCCTGCAAGCCGAACTGCTGCGCCGCCAGCGGATGTTCGACGAGGCCGGTGTGTCGGATTTCGGAACATACGGCCGTCTTGCCGATCGGGAAGGCCGGGAGCCGATGGCCCGGCTGGTCGTCGTCGTCGACGAGTTCGCCGAGCTCAAGCAGTCCCTGCCGACCGCGGTCGACGACCTGGTCGGGATCGCCCGGGTCGGTCGCTCCCTCGGCGTGCACCTCCTGCTGGCGACCCAGGACGAAGCCGACGTGACATCGCACATCAAGCACAACTCCGAACTGAAGGTCGCACTGCGGGTCAGCCGTTCGGTGAGCGACATGCTCCTCGGCAGCCCGCTCGCGGGGGAAATCACCAAGCGGCAGCGCGGACGAGCGGTGCTGCGGCAGTCGGACGAGCTGCGCACGGTGCAGACCGCGTGGAGCGGTGCGCCGAGCGGCAGCGCGCAAACGGTCGCCCTGCGCGCGTTTCCTTTGCAAGAAGGAGACGTCCACCTGCCCGAACCGAGCCGGCAGCAGGCGACGGGACACCGCACCGAGCTCGACGATTTGATCGACGCGGTCGCGGAAGCCGCGGCGGCCGCCGCGATCGAGGTGCCGCACAAGCCGTGGCTGCCCCCGCTCCCCGAGCTGCTCACTCGGGAGCGGTGCCTGCCCGTCCCGTTCGCACTGAACCTGGGTCTCCGCGACGTTCCGGCGGACCAGCGGCAGGTTCCCTTCGCTCCCCGGCTCGGTGGCGGTCACCTCCTGCTGATCGGCGCACCCCAGTCGGGCCGCACGAGCGCGTTGCGCGCGATCGCCTGCGGGCTGATCGCGGACACGTCTCCCGATGCGCTGCAGGTCCACGTGATCACGGCCGGTCACGGGCTCGGTGAACTCGCGGAACTTCCGCACAGCGGCGTGGTCGCCGACGCCGGTGACGCCTGGCGTGTCGAGCGGTTGCTGTCCCGGCTCGGAGACGAGGTCCGGTCGCGGCGCGAGACGCTGTCCGCGGCCGGGGTGGGGACCCTCGACGAACTGCGCGAACGCGATCCCGGCGCACCGCCACACCTGGTGCTGCTGGTCGACGGCGTCGACGTCGTCAACGAGCGGGAAACTTCGGCGCCCCTCCTCCAGCAGCTGCTCGAGGATGGTTCGGCCGTCGGGCTGACTGTTTGCGTGACGAGCACCGGCACGAAGCTGCGAGCCCGGTTCGCCGGGCTCTTCGAGCACCGCCTCAGCTTCCGCCGGGCCGACAACGACTGCCTCGGGACGCTGGGGTTCCCCCACCGCGCCGATGTCACGAAGCTCCCGCCCGGCCGGGCACTGCTGCGGAACGATTCGACCGTGGTGCAGGTTCCGCTGCTGACCGGGAATCCGTCCGGCACGGCGCAGCGCACGGCTCTCGCCGAAGAGGTCGCCCGGGCCGCGAAGCGCTGGCCGGCGCCTAGGCGGACGCCACTACGGGTGGACCGCATCCCGGCGGCCCTGCCGTTGTCACGGGCGGCCGCCTACGGCAGGCGACCCGCCGGCCGGCCGGCTCTGCTCGGCGTCGGTGGTGACGAGCTGACCGCACGCTGGGCGAACTTCGACACCGACCACGTCGTGGCGATCGTGGGCCCTCAACGTTCCGGTCGGACGACGGCGTTGTGCGCCACGGCGCTGAGCGCTGCCGCGAACGGCCTGCGCGTCGCCCTGATCGCCGCCCGGCCGGGTGCCGCCTACGCCGCGCTCGAGCGCGCCGGAATCTTCGTCGGTGACAACGAGGCGGTGCCCGCCGCCATGGCGCAGGGTTTGGACGCCTTGTTCGTGGACGACGCGGACCGGCTGGGTGCCCCGGAACCGCTGCCGTTCGGCCGCCCGGGACTGCCGGCCCTCGTGGCCACGTGCCGCGCCGATCGGCTCGCCACGTACGGCCGCAGTCTGGCGCAGGCGCTCACGACGGCCGAAGTGGGCGTCGTGCTCCGGCCCGGGCGGGGCGAGGTGCTCGGGATCGAGTTCCCGCGCCCGGCGTTCGACCTGCCGGTGGGGTGCGGGTACTTCGTCTCGCACGGTGAGGCGGCGCTCGGCCGGATCGCCGAGCCGGAGGCCGTCACCCGGTGAGGTGACGCCTCAGCCGACGAACCGGAACGTGTCCGCGATCGACAGGAACAACTCATCGAACTCGGCGGCGAAGTCCACATTGGGCGTGGCGAAAGCGAGGACGGCCACCTGGTCGAGGCCGGGAACCGGGACGTGGAACCGGCGGGCGAAGACCTCGGTGCCGCCGCGGGCGGGCTGCACGCGTCCCCACGTGGTGAGGGCAGGGCCACCGGAAAGGGCGTGTACCCCGCTCTCGAGCCCCTCGGCGGAGGCCTCGCGCTCGATCTCGGCGCGTGCGTGCACACCATCCTGGATCGGCGGAGAGAGCGCGATCGTCACGTTCGCGGTGAAGACCGGCACGACGTCCGAGCCGTCGTCGGCGAAATCCGTGTGGAAACCGGCCAGCAGAACGTCGGTGTGGGCGGTCAGCCGGCGCAGTTCGGTGACGAGGGGAACGAGCGCCTGCGCCACCGCCCCGGTGCCGGCGGTGCCGGCACCGTGCTCGGTGAGAGTGCGGACGATCTCCCCGCTCAGGTCGGTCACCCGCGGATCGATTTCCAGCCAGGATTCCGGCAGCCGCAACCGGACGCCGGTGGCGATCCGGCTGGTGGTCGGGTTCGCGGTCATTTCCCCGCCTTGTCGAAGGTGTGGCCGAGCAGTTCCCACTTGAGATCGACGACGTCGTCTTCCGTCGGCGGGGTGACGGTTTCCGGCCGGTACCACTTCCCGGTCAGGTCTTCGTGCACCGCGTCCCGCTCCTCGAGGACGTCGCCGATCTGTTTGCCGGCGTTGACTGCGCCGTACGCCCCGCTCAGGGCCCGTTCGACCCCGGCCGGACCGGGCTTGCCGAAGAAGACGGTGAGATCCTTGCGCGCTTCGGCCACGTCGTGGCTCCAGCTGATCGGGGTGCCGGACTTGCCGGCCGTGACGAATCCCGCCTTGCCAACGGCGCCCAGCGCCCCGGTGCCGAGAACCACGCCGGCGTCGAGCAACTGCTGGGCCTTGCTGGGGTCGGCGAGGGTCTGGAGCCCGCGCCCGGCGAACGCGATCGCTTCCATGCCGAGTCCGGCCGCGTAGAGGATCCCCGCCGCCTCCGGGCAGAGGATCCCGATGAAGGGGGCGGCGGCGGTCAGGTACCGCCCCCAGTCGGACATGCCGATGAGGAACTCGTCGAACTCCGTCGACGTGGCGATGGCCTTGAACCCGTGTACCGCCACCTCGAGCACGTTGCGGTGGTAGCTGTGCGCGATCTCGCTCGCGTGGTCGATCGCTTCCGCGGCGACGTTGCCCGCGTTCTTGTGCAGCTCGAAGATGGTGCTCGCGGTGCGGCGCGCGGCGTCCAGGCGCTCGGCGGCCAGTCCCGACTGCGTCATGGCGTAACCGGCCTCGCTGTCGGCCTGGGACTTCGCCGCGGTGGCCTGGCGGCCGACCTGTTCGTCCTGCTGGATGCGGTGCTGGGCGTCGGCGGTCCCGACGGCGTCTGCGGCGAGCTGGCTCACCACCAGCCGCTGGCGGGTGAAGACCAGCCGCGCCTGTGCCGAGGCCGCCTGCCCGGCGGCCTCGGCCGACCGCCGCTGGGCGTCAGCGAGCTTCTTGTTGAACAGCAGGGCGTCGGCGGCCGCGGCCTCGGCCGAGCGCTCGGCTTGCTGGGCGTCGAGCTGGTTCTCCTCGAGCTCGTTCGCGTACGTCACCAGCGCGTCGCCGGCCTCACGGTAGGACTCGGCGAGCCGGCTCAGGTCGGAGCACAGTTCGTTGACCGATCGTCCGAACGCCTGCGCCCCTTTTCCCGACCAGGCAGCGCGGTCACCGCCCTGCTCGATCGCCCGGAGTTCGTCGCGTGCGGTGCCGGCGCGCTCGGCGATGTCCAGGAAACCCCTGGCCGTGCTGCGCACGTGGGCGGGATCGCCCGGAGCCGGATCCCACCCGAGTGCCTCGAAGTTCACCGTGGTCCGCCAAGGGTCTGCGCAACTTCGCTTTCCGTGCCGGTGTACGCACCGACCGCCTGGTCGAGCCGGTCACCGAAGTCGCCGAACTTCCCGCCCAGCTCACGACGGCCGTCGCCCCACTTGCCGACGAAGTCGTGCACCGCATCGGCCAGCCGGGGGTGTCCGGTCTCCGCGGCATCGAGCGGTTCCGCTTCGGCGACCGATTCGAGTTCACCGTGGATTTCGCGCACCGCTGCGGCCAGCCGTCCCACCGCCGTGGGATCGACCGAAAACCCGGTCATCGCGAGACCCGGGCGCACGAGGGGCGTGGAGCTGCACACCTGGAGGACATGCCAGGAGGTCGTCCGCGCCGGTGCCCTCGTTACGCGTTCGCGCGAACCGGGTGGCCGACGATCACCTTTCTGACGCCGGACGGTGCTGCCGCCGCGTTTCAGCCGCAGGCGGATGTCGCCGGTCAGGTGCAGGGGGTTGCCGTGGTTACCTTGTCCGGCAAGGATGAGTGTCGTTTGCAGCGTGGCGACGGGGTAACTCCACCAAGATTTTTCGGTCGTGATCCCCGGTGGTGTTGCTTTTGCAGGGTGGGCACAGCCTGCGACTTGTTCTTCCGCTTTGTGGCAGTTCGTGCGGGCTCGGCCGCCCCGGGCGCCGAGGTGGTTCCAGGTGACTTCCTACTGATTGCCCCGGCGGCGGACCAGCACGCTGCCATCGACCGTGGTCACGGCTCGCCACGGGCTGTCGGGGCGTCCTCGGGCCAGCCACAGGCACAGGAACGCCGGCCAGGCCAGCATCGAGGCCATCTGCGTCATGAACCACGGCAGGCTGCCGAATATCGTGAACAGCGACAACCGTCCTCGCTGACTGATTCCGGCGCGGGATCGGCCGACGCCGACCGACACGAGCATTCCGATGAGGTAACCGAAGGCGAAAGCCGTTCCCATATTGCCCCTTCCGGTGACGGACTGGTGAACTCAGGCGAGCGTTGTGCCCGCTAGAGTCGACGGCGTCCGATCGTTGTTACGACCGTGAGAAACCGGCGTGCAGCTTCACCCGAACAGCGCATTTACGGGCACCGAACGGCAACCATCGGGCTACTATCGACCGCACCGCTTCGACTCCTCGAGGAAGTGCGAATGCCTGAAGTGAATTCCCTTGGCCGAGGTGTCTGATGTGGGCAAGAAAGCCACTGCGGACGTCATTCGGTTACCAAGCTCCAATCGAAGCGCGCGTCGTCGGGTGGCGTTGTCACACTGACGACTGTCATCAGAGCGGGGACGAGGTGCCGCGCCGGTGGCCTTTCGAATGCCCGAACTGTCGCCGTCCGGCCGACCCGGTCTTCGCCGAACCCTGGGAGCACGAATCCCGCGGGTACGAGCTGCGCCACTTGGCAGGCTCCGCAACCGGCTACGTGCGCGAGCTCGCGACTCTGGAACTGATCGCCTGGCGTTACGAGTCGGCCTTGCGCAGGGGAGATTTGCCCAGTGCCGAGGCGGTACGGGCGGATCTGCGTGCCACGGCGGCCAAGATGCGGGCCGAAGGGGCCGGCTGGAGCCTGGCTTCGACACGATTTCAGCTGGTCTGGCTGGCCGTCGCGGCCGGCGAACTGACGGCGGCCGCGGAAGAGGTGCTTGCCTTCTTCGAAGACGTCCGGGATTTGTCCAAGGAGGACATGGAGCACAGCCGGGAACGAGGCGACGCGCGGCTGTTCTTCCACACCTGCCTCATCTTCCTCGGTGACTCACGCTCGGTGGGCCATCCCGGCGAGGTCGACGTCACCGACGCGATGACGGAGATCGGCGGCCTGCTGCGCAGTTCGGACTACCTGACCGTGGACCTGGAAAACCGTTATCTGGAAGCGATGCGGCTCCGGGCCGCGATGCACGGTGCGAGTCGTCCTGCGGCGCCCGAGTGGGTGCCGCCGCCGGTGGTCACCGAAGCCGGGATCGATCGGGAAGCACCGCCCGAGGTCCGCGCCCGGCTGCGGGTCGCGACCGATTCCATCGCCGCCGCGAAAAGCGGGGTGCGACCGGAGAACCTGGTTGCGGCGCTCGACGACATGGCGGCGCTGGTCACCGCGGGCGGCAGCACGCGCGATGCGGACCGGGCGGCGAGCGTGCTGGCCGATGCCACCCTCACGGTGGCCGAAACCCACGACGATCCCGGGCCGCTGTTCGCCGCGGCCGACCGTCTGGCGGGCGCCTCGCCGCTCGCACGTCTGCTGAAGGCCAGGGCTCACCTCATGGTGGGCCGTTTCGAGGAGGCCCACACCGAGGCCTCGGCCGCGTTGACCGCGCCCGGCCGCGCCCGTCTCGAGATCTTGTCGCACCTCCACGCCTTGCGTGGCTGGACACTGGTGCAGCTCGATCCCACCCGGCTGGACGCCGGGATCGCGGATTGCCGCAACGGCCGGTTGGCGGCCCGGGCGGAGCGGACCCCGGCCGACCTTCCGCTCGCTCGGCTGCTCGTGGAGAAGGCGTTGCACCAGGACACCCCGGCGGCCGAAGCCGTTCCGCTGCTCCGGGAAGCCCGTGCGTTGTGCGGACACGTCGGCGCGGCCGCCGATCCGGTCGTGCAGGAGGCCGAGTCCGCGTTGGCGGTTCTGACCGGGCGAGGTGACCTCGGCAGCCGGTCGCACGCCTGGCGAACGGCGGTGCGGAGAAGCCGGCAGGCACCGGTCGCCGCCCGGATGCGCCTGGCGACGGCGTGGGTCCGCTGGGCGCTCGTTACCCAGGAGGTCGAACCCGCCGCGGAGGCTTACCACCACCTGGTGTCCCTCATCCCCGAGGCCGTGCGGATCCGGTACCTCGCGGAAGCGAAGACGCGGATCCTCGGGGCGCTCCGGGAGCACACCGAAGAGGCGGGGTACTGGCTGGCGCTGGCCGGCCGATTCCGTGACGCCGCCGTGGCCCTGGAGACCGGGCGCGCGGTGGCCCTCAGCACGCTGATCGAACGCGACGACCCGGCAGTGGCCAAGGCACTGCAGGAGGCCGGTCGTGATGACCTCCTCCGCCGTTACCGGCAGGTCCTCGCCGAGCTGGATTCCCGCGAGCGTGGGCAAGCAGGGGACAGCCACCGCACATGGACGCTCTTCCGCGCCGTCACCCGGGAAATCGCCGACGTCATCGGAGCCGACCCGGCCCAGCCCACGGTCGAGTACGCCGATATCACCGCCGCCACCGGCGACGGCGCGGTCGTGTACGTCGCGGCGGCCCGGGCGAGCGGCTACGCGCTGGTCATCGCGGCTCACCACGACCCGCAGTGCGTGTGGCTGCCCAACCTGGCCCGGGGTGTGATCGAGAACCGGCTCGACGACCGGTCCGGGAACTTCCGAAGGCACGCCAAGCGTCTCCGGCAAGACCTCGAATGGCTGTGGGCGTCCGGGTTGCGCGAGCTGCTCGCCTTCTACGCGCACGGTTCGATCGTCACCCTGGTACCCGTCGGCGTGATGACCCTGCTGCCCCTGCACGCGACGCCGCCGCACTCCATCCCGGTGTCACCGCTCAGGTACGCGCCGAACGCGCGAACCTTGCGTTGGTGCGGCACCCGCCACGCCGCGATGGCGGGCAAACCGGCGAAGCTCCTCGCCGCCGACGTCCCCGAGGCTCCGGAACTGGCGTTGCTGCCGCATGCGGCTGAAGAGGTGGCCGCCGTGGCGGAGCTTTGGCCCCAGCAGTGCACCCGGCAATCCGGCGCCACCTGGGCGCGGTTCGCCCCCGCGGCCCGCGACCACGACGTCTGGCACATCGCGTGCCACGGGCACGCCGAACCGCACGCGATCCTGCGGAGCCGGCTCGCGTTCGCCGATCGGCAGGTCACGATCGGTGAACTGCGCGACCGGTTCCCGTTCGCGCCGCGGAGACTGGCCATCGTCTCGGCGTGCGACATGCACCTGATCGGGCAGGACCTGCCCAACGAAACGATCGGCTTGCCGTCAGCGTTGCTGCAACTGGGGTTCGCCGGCGTGATCGCGGCGTCGTGGCCGGTGAGCGACCTCGCCACTGCCCATCTGATGGTGCGGTTCCACCACGAGTGGCGCCGCGGGGGAGTGCACCCCGCCATCGCGCTGACGAGGGCGCAGCGATGGCTCCGCGGCGCGACCGCCGAGGAACTGGCGGCATTCGCACCGGACCTGTGGCCGGCGAACGCCGACCTCCCGGAACCTCATCCGTTCGCGCACCCGTTTTACTGGGCCGCCTTCGCCTACTCCGGTGGCTGAGCGGAGCCGCCGGGCCAGGTCCCGATTCCGTGGACTTCGTTCCACCGGAACAGTTCGTAGCCCTTCAGCATGGCCTGCGGCAGGTGCCGGGCCCGCTTGACCTCGATCGCGGCGTCCAGCAGGGCGAGGGCGTCCGGCGTGCGGACGTCCGTCCCGGCCAGCTCGACGACGAGGCAGGACGCACCGTAGGTGGCGAACCCGCTGCCGTCCCCGGCGACACTGGCCCGAAGCTCGGCGACGAACCCGTCCAGGTCCTGTTCGGCGAACGCGATGAAGGGCTGGATGCAGGTCGGGAAGATCTCACCCGCGTCGACACCCGAACCCCGGGCGTCGAACTCGAACCGGCCCAGCATCCCGAGGCGGCGGACCATGTCGGCGGGCAGCCGCGACCGGGTCTTGCGGCCGAACCACATCATCCCATCGAACCCTTCCCGAGGCGGCATCGACGACCAATGTCGCGCCGGTCACGGGAGTTGTTACGCCTGCTTCGAAATCCGCAGTCAGCGGCGGTGCTGAGCCCGCCAGCCGACGCACGCGAAGGCCACGAGTGCGGCGATGACCGCGGAGACCGGGATGACGGCCGGAGCGCCGGCGGGCCGGCCGGCCAACAGGGCCAGCCCGCCCACGAGGGCGGTCACGCCCGGTTGCGCGCTGAACGTGATGTCCCGGTACCCGCCCGTGAACACCGCAGCGGCGGCGGTTCGGACCGGCAGTTCGCAGCGCCCCGGCTACCAGCTGCAGATCGACGTCAAGTTCGTCGAGCCGGTCACCGCCGACGCCGGCCGGAAAAAGCGGTACTACCAGTACACCGCGATCGACGACTGCACCAGCCTGCGGATCTTGCGGATCTATCCCCGCTCTGATCAGAAGACCGCGGTCCAGTTCCTCGACTACGTGCTGTCCCGACTTCCGTTCCAGGTCGAGAAGATCCAGACCGACAACGGCGCGGAGTGCCAGTCCGCATTTCACTGGCACCTGCTCGACCAAGGCATCGGGGATGTCTACGTCAGGCCCGCCACACCGCGGCTCAACGGCAAGGGTCGAGCGTTCGCATCGCATCGACGCCGAGGAGTTCTACCGCCTGCTTGACGGTGTCGTCCTCGGCGACCTCAGCAGCAAAACCTAGCCGGTCAAGTAGAACTGTGCGCCGTTGAAGTCACCGTTGCCCTGGTACTGCCCGCCGGACGTCCACTCGGTGGCGTGGACGTCGAAACTCTGGCCGGCGAAATGCCGGTAGAAGTTCTTCTGCGGAATGGGAAGGGTCACGCTGAACACGCCGTGGCAGTCGGTGGTCGCCTCGCCCATCTGACTCGCGTGGAACTCGATGTTGACGTGCCCGCTCGGGATGAAACCGACCCCGCTGACGGTGATCTTCGTGCTGGCCGGACCCCGGTCAGGGGACAGCGACAGCACCGGTCGCTCGGCGCGGCCGCAGCCGTTGCCTGCCGCCGGATCGCCACTGGGCGGCGCCACCCCTTCGCCGGGTATCGGCCCGGATCCCGATCCGGTGCCCGGCCCCGGGTTCCCGGCTGCGCCGAGGTCCTTGCTGATCACGGTGACCGCCACGACGACCGCGGTCGCGCCCAGGCCCAGCGCCAGAACGATGATCAGCACGATCCCGCCGAAACTGACGCGCGTCCGACGACTCCGGTTGACGTGGTGACTTTGGTCGATACCGTGGCCGATCGTGGAACCGGTGATCGAGGCGGCTTGCACCGCCGCTCCGGTGTTGTTTCCCCCGATGGTGTTGTGCACCAGGGGATCCGCCGCCGAAGGCAGGATCTCGCGAACCGCGCGCCTCAGCTCGGCGGCGAACCGACGATCCTGGTCGACCAACTCGATGAGCTTCGCCGCGGCGACGCGCCGTTTTCCCGCAGCGCCGGGTGCGCTTTCCAGTTCCCCGAAGATCGCGAACCCGTCGGGAGACCGATGCATGTGTTCGGCAAGCAACAGATACAGCCGCTCTTGTGGGCTGCCGGGAATTCTGGCCACCGCATTGGCCAGGTATTCGGCCACCAGACCGACGGCTCGCGTCGAGAGTTCCTCAGATTCCAAGGCGTCTCCAATGGTACGGACGGCAGTCCTTCGCCGTCCGAGGGCAACATATCTCTTTGCGCCGTCCGGACCAAGGTCGTTCAATGGACAGAAGAGTGACAACACGAGGACGCCGGTTCCTCGGAAATCGAGTGCTTCGGGTGGTCGCGGAACGAGCCCGGTGCGGCCGGTCTGTACCTGTTGAACCGCAGCGTGACGACCTGGTCCTTGCCGAGCGCGTCGGCGACCGGCGCGAGGGTGTTCGTGGTCCTCTGTGGAGGCTGGTTGCCATCGCGCTAGGCGGGGGCGCTACCGGGCAGGAGCAGCGCGGCGCGCAACCACCCTCAGCGGTTGAGTGGATCGCGCGCCTACCGAGAAACAAGCTCTCTGGCTACCCGGCGATCGCGGGTGCGCTTCACGATGCGGTTCTTCAACCAGGCGCGGCCGTTGAGGAAGACGAATGCGGCCAGCGGGGTGATGGCCAGCACGGCTGCGGCGAGGTAGACGACCAGGTAGTGGCCCAGGTCGAAGATCGACCATTCGACGTGAACCTCCTTGCCGCTGATCCCGAAGAACGCCAGCAGGAAGCCGAGCGGCACGGCGATGAAACTCAGCACGCTCGCAGCGGCGTTCCTGCGCAGCCGGCGTTCCTCGTCCGCATGTCGCTCGCGGATCTCGATCGCGGTGAGCTCCGATCGGATGCTGGCGTCCAGCCGGGTGAACATCCGGCTCACGGTCTCGGCCCGCTCGCGCAGCTCCATCGCCGCGTAGAGATCCTTGTGGAAGCTTTCGATCCGCAGCAGCGGGATCAGCAGGCCGAGGTCGGCGGAGGCCTCGACGCTGAAACTGAGTTCCAACTCCAGGTTGCCCAGCTCATCGGCGAGGAACTCCATGGTGTCCCTGGTTTCCACGCCGACGTCCTTGGCCTGGATGGCCCGGAAGTCCTGCACCCGGCCGTGGGCCCGGTGCCAGATCTGCCGAAAGCGCGCCGACGTGCCCACCGCCTGGACCACGGTGAGGAACACGCTGTTCTCGACGTACTCCGGATGCCCCGACAGCAGGCTGACGTACGGGGTCACGGCGCCGATCGCCGGCTCGGTGTTGAGGCCGGTCGGGAAGCGGACCGGCATGAACTCCTCCCGAAACGGCGGGTCCGACCGGTACAGAACCAGGGCGATCGCTTCCCGGACGGTGTCTCCGCGGTCCGCTGGCCCGCCGGGCGTCACCACGTCGCCGATCCCTTCGGTGAAAACGATCTGATGCCGTTCCGGGGGAAGCAAAGTGCTGGTGTCGATTTCTTCGGCGTCAGCGCTCCTGGCCAGGTCCGCGATGAGCTCCTCGATGGAGGTGCCGGCGATCGAGACGCTCCCGTACGCGCCGTGCTCGAGCACGTTGATCGTCCGAGTCGCGTCGACACCCAGAGCGGGACCCCGGAAGTCGAGGTCGAGCGCGGCAACGACCTGGTCGGAGGGAAGGGCGAAAAGCCACAATTCCGCTCTGGTCACCGGCAGGTCGGCCATCTGGGAGGTGGCCTGCGTTTCCCGCGCCAACGGCGGAAACGCCACCTGGTCGGGCTCGTGCACCACCCGGGTCAGCACCCGGGGCAACTGCTCCTGGAACAGGTTGTAGAACTCCTCCAGGCGACCGAGATCCAGATGTCCCCGGCCATCGTCCCCACGTTGCCAATCCCGCCGCCACCGGGTGGCGTACACGCTGATCACACGAACGTCCTGCGTCCCGGGGGCATCCTCGGCAGCCATGCCTCGGTGTCGCGGAACGGACCAACCCCGTTACACACCAGGGGTCAATAGTCAATCGGGCGATCTTTTGGCGAGTATGTCGTTCGCGCGACGTGGAGGCGCAGAATTGTCCCGTTGTCAGCGGCCCGGGGGCCTGTTTACCACGGGATGGGGCACGCCGTCGTTCCACAGCGCTTCGGCTTCGTCGAGGAAGGTCCGGTACCCGGGTGAGTTCCCGGGCTGCAGCACGAACTTCGGTTCTCCTGCTGCCTGGTACGTGTAGTACTCGGCGAAGACCGCGGACCGGGGGCCGAGGTGCTCCGGGCGGCTGTCCGTGGCGATGATGCCGACCGCCAGCGGGTGCGACACCAGGCGGATGTCCAGATCGCCGTCGGTTGCGGTCTTCAGTTCGGCCAAGAGCCGCAGTGTGTGCCGCACCCGTTCCCGGGCGCTGGCGGGTGACCGCTCAGCGTAGTAACGAGCCGCGGCGGCGTCGATCGCTGTCGATTCGGGGTCGATGAGCAGGAACCTGATGGCTTTGCCGGCCTTGAGGATTTTCTCGAGTTTGGCGTAGTGGTTGTTGACGAAGGTATTGCGCGCCATGCCGGTGACGAGGAGATCGGAAGCGTCGTCGATCGCTTGTTCCAGCTCGGGACCGAAGGTCTCGCTGAAGATCGGGCGGCGGGTACGGGCGAGTTGCTGGTCGGGCGAGAGCGGCCACGGGGTTCCGGCTTCCCACAGGCGTTCCGCCTCGGCCGCGAAATGCTGGTACCAGGGAGCGTCTTTCGGCTCCAGGACGAACACCGGAGCGGCCTCGCCGGCCGGGCGATATTCGTAGTGCTGCACGCACACGATTCCCCGTGGCCCGGAAACGTCGAGGCAATTGAATCCCGCGGACGAGATCCGTGATGAGACCCGGACTTCCAGTCGCCCGGTGGTCCTCGTGCGCAACGTCGTCAGGTCGTCGAGAGTCGTCATGATCCGCTGGCGTAGGCGGCCACTGCCGATCGACTGCGAGATCCGGCGATCGGCCGTGGCGATCAGGACCTCATCGGTCGGATCCAGCACCAGCACCCGGATGCGGCCGCCGGCTTCCAGCATGGCCAGCATGTCGCTGCGCATGCCCTGGACGGTCCTGGTCATCGAATGGCCGACGAGCAGGATGTCGAACGCACCGGCGCGGCGGGGAATGAGATCGGCCGGAAACCTGGCCTTGAACAGCGCGGTCGGATCGGCTTGGTGCGATCTCCTGATCTGCTCGACGAGACGTCGCGATCGTATCTGTGAGAAGGCCAGCAGCGCCAACAGCGCCAGGACCACCGACGACAGCGTCTTCACGTCGGAGATGCCGGTCGCGCCGAGGACGGTGAAGGCCAGCGCGACGAAGCCCAGCAGGTAGAGATCGAGGTTGTCGTCGTTGATGAGCCTCGTCAGGGCCCGCCTGATCTTCCCCTGCTCGTCTGCCACGATCGACCTGCCGTTCTCATCCGGAGTACCGGTCAGGACGGGCGGGGCGCCGCCGACCTGAGGCCGTACCGAGAACGGTATCCGCGTTCGTGGATCCCGACCAAGGATTCGGTGGCTTCGCCGCGGACGTGCTCCAGGCGAACTGGTGCGGCGCTGAGGGCACGGTCATCCGAGACGGAGGTCCCACCACAGACCAAAGCCCACCGGCAGGATCCTCGTGATTGACGAGATCCCGCAGGTGGCTTCGATTCAGTGGGTGCGCCATCAGGGACTCGAACGCCGAACCCGCTGGTTAAGAGTGGCGATCTTGATGTGTCGGACGGTGTCGAGTGATGCCGGACAACGTCGTTCCCCTGGAGTGCCGGGTCGCCCTTCCGCGGACTGCTCAAACGCAGCTCGACGCAGGCCCGCAGCTCCCATCGGGCATGCCGCTGCGTCCGGGTGATCTGGTGTTCTTCGGCAGCAGTCGACGCACGATCACGCACGTCGGCATCGCGATCTCCGGCACGCACATGATCAACGTCCCATACAGGGGAGTCGTCATTCGCGTCGACTCGGTCGGGCCGCAATTTCGCTGCGACCAGACCGGCGTGCGGATTGGCGACGTGAGGCCAGATCAGGCTCCCGCGGGGTGGCACCTAGGGAGTGTCTGACAATGCTTTGGTCCAGGTGGCCACGGCATGCAGGACCACCGCTGATCGGTAGACGATGGCCAACTTGTCATAACGAGTAGCCAAACCCCGCCACTGCTTGAGCAGGTTGAACCGCCGCTCGACAACATTGCGACCGCGGTAGTCCAACGCATCGAAAGCAGGTGGACGACCGCCGCAGGAACCGCGGCGTTTGCGGTGCCCGGCCTGATCAGCAGGCTCCGGTATCACCGCGACGATGCCGCGGGCGCGCAGATGCCCGCGGATCGCTCGCGAGGAGTAGGCCTTATCGCCGCGAACCCGATCGGGCCGGGTGCGGGCCCGACCACGCCCGGCCCGGCGGATGCGCAGATGCCGCATCAGATGCGGGAACAT